>CAZFHG010000301.1:0-3761 GCA_964518665.1 uncultured Opitutaceae bacterium
CTCAGTACGCCCCATGCTCGCTACCCGCTACCCACTACTCGCTACTGCTCTGTTCTCCCACCGGCTTGGTCAGCAGCATCGTGTTCAATCCGGGCAGGCGTTCGGAGAATTCGTTTTCCTCCGGGTTTTGGCGGAGGGCGCGCTGGACCATGCCCATCTTGGCGTCGAGGTTGTCGATCATGCTGACGAACACGGCCTCCGGGGTGGCGGCGTACACGGCGGCGCCCCATTCGGGTTCGCCCTGATGACTGAGGACAATGTGTTCGAGCCGCTCGAGGCGGTCGGCATCGAGCTTGGCCTTGAGGCCGGCCTTGCGCACGAGCTGGTAGCCGAGCACGACGTGCCCCTGCAGAATGCCGCGCCGGCTGCGCTTGGTCGCCAGTGTGCCCTCGTATTCGATGGTCTTGCCGGTGTCGTGGAGCAAAATACCCGCCATCGCGAGGTCCGCATCCACCTCGCGATACAAGGGCGAGAGGGCCTGGCAGGCGCGGGCCATGTGCACGGTGTGCTCCAGCAACCCGTGGCGATAGGCGTGGTGCATGGCGACGGCTGCGGGCGACCAGCGAAAGTCGTCGCCGATTTCCTCGAACACGCTGCGCACGGTCATGCGCAACTCATCGTGTTTGATGCCGTCGATGAAGGCGTTGAATTCGGTCCACAGGCCTCCGGCGTCCTCGGGCGCGACCTCGACGAGATTCTCGATCACTCCCGGTTGCGCCGCGAGTTCGTCTTCGGGAACGACGCTCACGCGGACCGGGCGCGGCGAAAACCGGCCCTGGTAAAAGTCCACCTTGCCCTCGAACCGCACCACCGCGCCTTCGCCGGCGGACTTGAGCACCTCGAAGGCGGGGCTGTCACCAAAGACCGTGCAATTGAATGAGCCGCCGCGGTCGCCCAGCTCAACGCTCATGAAGGGATTGCCGTTGGACGCGGTCTTGAGGAGCAGTTTCTTCACCACCAGCAGGCTGGCGAAAGGCTTGGTGCCGTCGGCGGTGTCGAAGGCCTTGAGCTCGCGGACGGGCAGGAGAGGGGTTTCAGCCATGGGATTTCACGAGTTGGGTGTAGCTCTTGAAGAAGGGATGCTGCACCGATCCCAGCAGCGCGTAAAACACTGTTTCAACCGGCAGTACGTGGGCGCCGGCCCGTACCAACGCCTCCAGGCAACACCGGGCATCCTCCGGCCGGCGGGCGCCGACGGCGTCGCTGAGGATCGTGACCTGCAGATCAGCGCGCAAGGCGTCGATCGTGGTCTGGTAAACGCAGATCGGCGCTTCGAGACCGATGATGAGCAGGTGGGTGGCGTCGAGGGACGTGATGGCGGCGCGGATGGCCTCGTCCGCGAGAGCCGAAAACGACGACTTGCCCAGCGCGGGCGCGGTCGGAGCCAGGGCGCGCAACTCCGGCGCGGTGCCGCCGAGTTTAAGCGGAACCTGCTCGGTGAACAGAATCGGTAGACCGAGCCCCCCGGCCGCCGCGAGGGCGAGCGCGCAGCGCTGATGCAATCCTGACGGATTCGACATCGCTTTCACGAAGACCGGCTGCATGTCGACGCAGAGGAGCAAGGTGCCGGCGGGGACGGAATTACTCATGGGAAGTAGCGTTTGCGGGCCTTGACCTGGACGAAGCGGCGTTCGGGCAAAATGAACGCAGTGAGGGCGCCGCCCATGACGCAGGCGGTATCGATGCCGACCGACCATTTAAGTTTATAAATCTCCGGACGGGGAGTGTGGCCGTAGACGACGAACGGCGGACCGTTCCACTGATCCGCCCAGGGCAGGGCATCGGGGGCGTCGGAGCGTTTGCGGGGCTTGCCGTTGCTGTCGATGACCTGGATGCGGGTGACGATGTGGGCCGGTTGCTTTTGCCAGGGTTCGCCGGGGAGGAAGCCGCCGTGGACGAACACCATGTTGAGATCGGGCAGCTCGTGCGTGAGCGGCATGGCCTCGAGGTAAGCCCAGTCCTCGGGACGCAGCTTGGTATGAGTATCGAGATCGGTCTCCTTGATGAGGCTCTCATCCTTGGTCCGGCGGTATTCGAGTAGCCTGAGTTCGTGGTTACCCAGCAGGCAAAGCGCGTTGTGGGCCCGGGCCAGGTCGATGACCTTGCAGCTGTCGGGGCCGCGGTTCACCAGGTCGCCGAGGAGGATTAGCCGGTCATCCTTGGTCAGCTCGAGCAAACCGAGCAATTCGGCGAATTCCTGATGACAACCGTGGATGTCGCCGATGGCGATGATGCGTCCGTTCATTCGAGTGGCGCAAATTTGCTAGCGTCCGACCCCGGTGGAAGTAAACAAGAAAGGCCATGGAACTGAATCTTCAGCCGCAAGCGACCGCCTGCCAGCTCACCGGACAGCCTTTCAACGAGGGCGACCGCGTGGCCAGCTACCTCGTGCGGGGCGCGGGACTGGAGATTCAGCGGCATGACATCCTCGAATCCACCACCGCGGAATTTGCTCCGGCGGGGGTGATTGCCTGCCGCTGGGTGCACGCGTACAAGGCGCGGATGCCCGGGGAGAATGCCGACCGCCGGCTCAAGCTCACTGCGGAAACGCTCTTCCTCACGCTGGCCGACCCGCTGACCGAGCAGACCGAGGAGAACACCCGGCTGGTGCGCTTCCTGGCCCTGATGCTCGAGCGGAAACGACTGCTGCGCCCCAAGGGTCGCAGCGCGGATGGGGAGAAAAACATCTTCGAACATGCGCGGACGAAGCAGTTGTTCGAGATTCCGGCCGGCGAACTCGATCCGGCGTTCTTCGTCGCGGTGCAGGCACAGCTCGGGCTGCTCGTGGGTTCACCCGCGGTCAGCCCTGCGGAACCCGCGGCTCCCGCTGCCGGTGCGACCCCGTGAACAGATTGTGGTGAACGAATAGCGGGTTTGGTGGTCAGTGCTGTCGATACAGACAAGCGACATGACCGACGCGAATTCAATCCCCCTGAACCCTGACGATGATGGCGGCGATCCGCTGCGGCGGACGCTGCGCCGCTGCTCCCGGGAAACCTACGAGGCTGCATTGGAATTTCGGCGGACGCGTTCTCCGGCCTGTCTGGCGCCAATTACCGCGGGCATTTTGGCCCGCTATGCCGCGCCGGAAGCCCGCGCCCGGTTGAGCCGGCCGGAGCCAACGCTGCGGCTCGTCGAGGACCTCGGCCTGGACTCCCTCGACAAAATCCAGGCGGCGATGGTGCTGGAGGATGTGCTCCAATTGACGATCAATGACCGGTCGCTGATGGAAATGAACACGTTTGGGGATGTGCTGTCGTATCTGAATGGTCAGGTGGCCAGCGGCGAACCGGTCAACGGCACGGTGGGGCTGCAGCAGCAAAGCGCGATGGCGTGAGGGGCAAAACTAAACCAGAGACCTGAGGGGGCGGCAGAGATCGAAAGGCGTTAATTATGCCGGTAGCTACGAGCGTGAGCGAGTGGATTTCGGTAGTGCTTCCAAGGCGCTGACGGCTGCGCTGACTTTGGACATGACCGAACCAGTGCCGGCTAAAGCGCGACACTACTTACTGAGAATTTTCAGGCACGTGACGCACGTACTCCGATCGTAGCGCGGTGCTTCAGCCCGCGCTCGCTGGTGATCCGACGCGGGCTGAAGCACCGCGCTACGTGAGCTATTGCCCGCCAATCTGCTCAGCGCCTGACCGGCACATGGCAATCGGTCAGATAATCCTTGGCCTGCTTAATGGTGAAAGTGCCGAAGTGGAAGATGCTGGCGGCCAGGACGGCGCTGGCGTGGCCCTGATCGAGCACTTCGGCCA
>CAZFHG010000302.1:0-3613 GCA_964518665.1 uncultured Opitutaceae bacterium
GCCCGGCTTCCCTCCTTCGCCGGGCCTACGGAGGGCGGGCTGGAGGGGCGGTTTGGGCTGCGCCAGCCATTCACGGCCGGTCCGGAGACCGGGCCCTACCCACTGAGGCAACACGCTGTGAATGAGGTGACTGCTTTGGGTCATCATCAAGGATCGGCTTACCGCCCCTTGCCAAACAGCATGATGTGGATCGTTTTCAGGACGATCGCTGCATCGAGCATGAAGGAGAAATGGCGGATGTAATAGAGATCGTATTCGAGTTTCCGCAGTGTGTCCTCGAGGTTGGCGCCGTACGGATAATTGACCTGCGCCCAACCGGTGATGCCCGGTTTGACGAGGTGCCGGAAATGGTAGCAGGGGATCTGGCGCTCGTAGTCGTCAACCAGGACATTCCATTCGGCGCGCGGACCGATGAGGCTCATGTCGCCGCGCAGCACGTTCCACAACTGGGGGAACTCATCCAGGCGGCTGGCACGAAGGAAGCGGCCGACGCGCGTGATGCGGCTGTCGCCGGGCTGCGTGTAGCGTTCACCGGCCGTGGCCTGGACGCGCATGGTGCGCAGCTTGACGATGCTGAACGGCACGCGGTTGCGGCCAATGCGGGTCTGCAGGAAGAAGACCGGTCCGCGGTCTTCCAGCCAGATGGCGCAGGCCGCCGGCAGCAGCAAAGGTGCAACCAATAGCAGGCCCAGAATCGAGAGGACCACGTCGCTGATCCGCTTGGCCCGTTCAAAGACCGGCTCGCGGGCGATTTGGAAGCCGTCCTGGAAAAGCCAGGACTGGTTGAGCCGATAGAGGGGGATTTTCCGCCAATAGGCCTCGTGGAAAAGCTCCAGGGTGTAGGTTGGCACGCCGTTGAAAAAGAGGCGGATCAATTGCTGCGAGACCGCCGGCGGGAATTCGCGGCTGGATTCCCGGAGCACAATGGCCTCGATCGGGAGTTCCTGCTTCTCCGCGCGCTGGATCACCTCTTCAAACGACTGGATGCCAGGCACGGGCATGGGAAACGCAGTTTCACTGGTGAAGTTGGTGTAGATGATCGGCTGGGCGTAATTCATCTTTTCGCATTCCAGCTTGAATTCCTGACAGCTCGACTGGTCGCCGACGAAGATGAGGGAGCGGCTTTGTTGCTGCTGCAGCCGGCGGAGGTATTGGCCGCGGCGGTAAAGCAGCGTGACGGGCATCAGCGCGATGAAGCTGAGGGCAATGACGGCGCGGCTTTGCTGCAGGGTGTAGCCGCTGGGAATGAGCACGAAGGTGATCAGCAGCGTGCAGAGCATCGCCAGCACGAGGGCGATCAGGTGCAGGCTCGTGTAGTCGATGCTCAGCATGTCGGTGCGCGACTTGTAGCCGTCGATCAGGTAGAACGCGATGACCGTGAGGGTGAGCGGGCCGAGCAGCGGGAGGACAACCAGGGACTCGGGCCGCACCACGCCGCGCAGCCACCCGATGAGGTTGAAAACCACATAGAGGGCCAGGGCATCAAAGGCCAGAAGTCGGATGGAGGTGTAGCGGGAGGGATTCAATGGTACAGGCGGGCGCGCGGCGCCGATGAATCAATGTGCCGACGATACCAAGGATTGCCAGTAGTTTGCCGCCTGCGCCAGGCCCGGCGTGGTGCGGCTGAAGGCGAGGGCACCCCGGGCCAGGGCCGCGAGTTCGGATGGTGAATCCTGCCATTGCCTTAGCGCACGGGCCATCCCGGCGATTTCATTGCGGGCAAAGCCCAGGCCCATGCCGGCGGCAGCCACCAGCCCGGCCAGTTCGCATTGCGGCGGGCCGATGAAGAGCACCGGGCGACCGACGGCGGCAATGCCGTACAACTTGCTCGGAAAGACCAGGTCCTCGCATTGCTCGCGAAGCGTGATCAGGTGAACATCTGCGACGCCGAGGGAGGTCGCGAGCTGTGCCCGGGGCTGGGGTGGACGGAAAAGGACGTTGGGGAGCTGTTTCGCCTTGGCGATTGCCTCCAATTGCCGGTGCTGGGCGCCTGCCCCGATGAAAAGGAAGACGCACCCCGGCTCATCACGCAGGGCCGCGGCGAGTTCCAGGACCGGCTCGAGATCATGCACCCGGCCCATGTTGCCGGAATAGGCCACGACGAATTTATCACGCACTCCCCATTGCTCGCGCAGAGCGGCGATGACCCCGGGTGCGGCTGGTTCCAAGCCATGCGGCGCCCAATTCGGTATGATGGTTGCGCGGTTTCGGTCCACCCCGTTGGCCACTAACAGCCGGGCCATGTCGGCACCCAGCACAGCGCATCCGACGGCGAGCCGCCATTCCCGGTTGCGCAGCCAGCGCATGGCCCCGAGACCCCGCAGTCCATTCAGTCGCTCCGGCAGTTCAGGATACACATCCTGCACCCAATGATAGAGTCGGACGCCGCGGAGGCGTGCAATTGGACCGGCGAACAGCAGCAGCAGGGGCGGGTCCGTGAGCAGGACCAGCGTATCGCCCCGACGCAGTTGCAGCATCAGGCACCACAGTGCGCCCAGGCCGAAAGCAAACCAGTTGGCGGCCTGGCCGAGGAATCCCGTTTGAGCGAATCGCGGGCTCCGGACGCGGTGGATGGCGACGCCGTGGCGTTGTTCGCTGACAGTGGCCCCGCGCGGTCCGCTGGTGAGGACCTGCACGTCATAGCCGCGACAGGCCAGTTCTTCCGCCAGATCGGTCAGCAACTGGCCGGTCGCCGGTTCCTCCGGCCAATAGAATCGGTTCAGGAAAACAATCCGGCTCATTGCGGGTGCCGTAGGCGCCGGTGATCCTGGCGCCGCATCTCCGCGGCCTTGGCGGCATTGAGGAATTCGTACCAACCCATGAGCCGGCAGAAAATAAAGCCGCGGTAGCCGTCGAGGAAGCCCGCCCGCCACACATAATGGTACAGGAAGCGGATGGTGCCGCGAAAGGGCAGCCGCCATGCCAGCCGGCGCAGGCGGCGTTTCCGGGCGAGGCCGGGGTCGAGGGTCTTTTCACCCTCGGGTCGAGTCGAACTGTCGTGCTGCAGCCGGGCCTCCCAATTGCTGTAGCGGTTGTGCTTCTCCACCCAGGTGCCGATGTCGGGGAAGGCGTGATGCTCCATGATGCCGGGCAGATAGCCGGCGCTGCCCTGCAATACCACATGCTCGTGCACCTCATTGTCACCGCTCTGGGTGTCGGCTGTGCCGGCGAACTGCTCGTAGCGACCCAGCCGGTGGCGGAAGAAACGCAGGTTCCAACTTGGGAAATAGCCGCAGTGATTCAACCACCCGTCGAGAAACCAGAAGCGGCGGTTGACGTAGTAGCCGGCATGCGGCGGATTGGACGCGGTGGCGATTTCCCGCATGGCCGCGGCCATTTCCGGCGTGGCCCGTTCATCGGCGTCGATGATGAATACCCATTCGTGCTTCCATGGCACGTTTTCCAGCGCCCAATTCTTCTTCTTCGGAAAGCCGCCCGACCATTGAAACAGAACCACGGTGGCGCCGGCCTGCGTGGCGATGGCCCGCGTTGCGTCAGTGCTGCCCGAGTCCACGACCACGATTTCCTCGCAAAAATCCACCGAGGCCAGACAGGCGGCGAGATTGGCGGCCTCGTTCCTGACCGGAATCAGAACCGAGATGGGGGCGCGCGG
>CAZFHG010000303.1:0-3578 GCA_964518665.1 uncultured Opitutaceae bacterium
TGTTGCGCCGACTGCTGCTAGAGGCGGGGTACGGCGTCGAGGTCGCCCGCGACGGCGCCGAAGGGCTGGCCAGAATCCGGGAACTGCAACCGGCGCTGGTCATCAGCGACATCAACATGCCGCGCATGGATGGATACGAGATGTGCGCGGCGATCCGTGCCGAAGCGCCGATCAGTGGCATCCCGGTAATCCTGGTCACGACACTGTCCGATCCCGGATACGTCATGCGCGGCCTGCAGGCCAATGCCGACGCCTACCTGACGAAGCCCTACAACCCGGCGACGCTGCTGGCCTGGATCGAGAACCTTCTGGCGCGCCCGCCGATCCCACCGGTGGACCGCCGCAAGACGGAAGTATGGGTCCACGGCGAGCCCCAGGCGATACAGGTGACCCCCCAGCGCATGGTGAACCTGCTGGTCTCTATCTACGAAAACTCGCTGCTGCAGTATCGGGAATTGCTCGATGCGCAAAACGCGCTGGAAGAGATGAACGCCACGCTGGAAACCCGCGTGATCGAGCAGACCGCAGCAGTGCTCACCAGCGAGCGCCGCCTGCGCGCCCTGCTCCAGCATGGCGAGGGCCTGGTCCTGACCACGGACCCGGCCGGCACGCTGACCTTCGTCGGCCCGACCGCCACACAGCTGCTGGGCTATTCGCCCGAGACGATGCTTGGGCGCCGGCTGCAGGACATCACCCATCCGGACGATCAGGCGACGCTGGCTAAGGTGCTGGCCGATCTGCGGCAATCCCCTTCACGGCTGATCACTTTCGAGCAGTGCTGCCTGGGCAGCGATGGCCAGGCCGTGTGTGTCGAAGTCAGCGCCAAGAATGTGCTGGCGGATCCGGCCGTCGGCGGCTACGTCCTCAACCTGCGCGACATATCCCTGCGGAAGAAAGACGAAGAGCACATCCGCAAGCTGTCGCTGGCCGTGGAGCAGAGCCCGGCCATGGTCGTGATCACCGACACCGCGGCGAAAATAGAATTCGTCAATGAAGCCTATTTGAGGAATACCGGCTACAGCCGGGATGAGCTGATCGGCCAGAATCCGCGCCAGATGCAGTCCGGGAAAACCGCTCCTGCCGTCTATCGCCAACTGTGGGACTCTCTCAACCAGGGGCTCTCATGGCAGGGAGAGTTCGTCAACAAGCGCAAGGATGGGTCGGAGTACATCGGGGCCACCGAAATATCGCCGATCCGCCTGCCCGGCGGGCGTGTCACGCACTACCTCTCCGTGCAGGAGGATGTGTCGGAGAAGCGTCGCATGGAAGCGGAACTGGAGCAGCATCGCGTCCATCTGGAAGACCTGGTGCAGAGCCGCACGGTGGAATTGAACGAGGCCCGGGAACGCGCCGAGAATGCTAATCAGGCCAAGGGCAAATTCCTTGCCAGCATGAGCCACGAGATCCGGACGCCCATGAACACGGTGATCGGCCTGACGCATCTGCTGCGGATCAAAGCCGAGGATCATGATCAGATCGACAAGCTCGACAAGATTTCCCGGGCAGGGTCCCATTTACTGTCGGTCATCAACAACGTCCTCGACCAGGCGAAGATCGACGCCGGAAAGCTGGTCCTGGATGAGAGGCGGATTAACCTGCACGACATTACCGTCAACGTGGTGGCCATGCTTCAAGAGGCTGCCACGACAAACCATACGCGGATCTTGGTTCATCACGAGCACATGGCTGCCGTGCTGTACGGAGACCCGACGCGGCTGACGCAATGCCTGCTGAATCTTGCCAGCAATGCCGTCAAACACACCGTGGATGGATCGGTGACACTCCGGGTGCGTGGTGTCGCCGAGGAGGCGCACCGGCATTTGCTGAGGTTCGAGGTGGTCGATACCGGCATCGGCATCGAGCCCGACATCCTGCCAAAGCTGTTCGCGCCATTCGAGCAGGGTTCGCCCGTCTCCCAGATGTCGCCTTCGACCGGGCTGGGGCTGTCGATCACTAGGCGTTTGGCCAACTTGATGGGGGGAGAGACCGGCGCGGAGAGCACGCCACTGGCAGGCAGCACCTTCTGGTTTACCGCCTGGTTGCGCAAGGGCGAAGCTGGGATGACGGAAACCGGTCAGACCATGTCAATCGTGAGCGCCGAGATCCTGAAGCCGCACGTGGCCGGAAAGCGCGTCCTGCTGGTCGATGACACGCCGGTCAACCGCCTGGTCGGGCGTGAGATGCTGGAGCAGGCCGGAATCGTCGTCACCGAAGCCGCGGACGGGTTGGAGGCTATCGACGCGATACGGAAAGCACAGGAAGCCCCGTATACGTTGATTCTCATGGACATGCAGATGCCGCGCCTGGGAGGCATCGAGGCTACGCGGGAAATCCGTGCCTTGCCCAACGGAAAAGCGATCCCCATCGTGGCGATGACGGCGAACGCCTTTGGCGAAGACCGCGACACCTGCATTGCTGCCGGCATGAACGACCACATTGCCAAGCCGGTCGAACCGAACGTGCTGTATGCGACGATCGGCACGTGGATGGGCGTGCAGACTGCGGTCGCGCCGGGCAGCCCAGCCCAATCCCACGCCAAGGCGGATGGGGCAGCGGCCACTGATCCTTTGCCCCATGATCTCGACTTTGCACGTCTGGTGATCATAACGCAAGGCAAAACGGCCGTAATGCGGGGCGTGCTGAAGCAGTTCATGACGCATCATCAATCTGACCAGGAAAACCTGTGCCGCCACATCGATGCCGGGGATTACGAGGCTGCCTTCCAAGTCGTCCACGCGCTTAAGGGTAGCGCCGGCCAGATCGGCGCTACCGAGTTGCACACGACCGCAAAAACCATCGAGGCGCCGCTTCGCAACGGCCAGTCGCCAGTGGCCACGGATATCGACGAATTTTCCGCGACGTTGGTACGTGTGATGGAGCGCGTCATGGCATGGCTGCGCGACCATCCTGAGGAAACAGTCAGCGCCGTCACTGACACCCCTGCTTTGCGCGCCGAGTTACTTGCCAGAGTTCGTCAACTAGCCACCCTGCTGGATGCGGCTGACGGCCAAGCACTTTTCATGGTGGAGGATCTGGCGCGTGACCTGCCGTCAGCGCTCGGAGCGGCCGAAATGGAGGGTTTCGCGGTTGTTTTGTCCGCTATGGAGGGTTTCGCGGTTGTTTTGTCCGCTGTCCGTCGCGTGGACTTCGACGAGGCAGGCAAGGAGATGAAGGCCATTCTCCCCAGACTGGAGGCGGCGCTGGCATGACGGCGCATCGGCCGGATCCCGGGACGCGACGATATGAGGATGTGAGGCTATGGGTATCGCGGACAAGCGCCTGCTGATAGTGGATGACAACGGGGTTTCCCGATCGCTCTTGCGGCTGTTGTTGCAGGAAGAGGGGTATGTGACCATCGAGGAGGCTGGCAATGGCGAACAGGGTTTGGAGATCGCCCGGAGGCTGATGCCCGACATTGTCTTTCTCGACATCGCGATGCCGCGGATGGGCGGCTTGGAGGTATTGCCGAAACTGCGCCAGATGCTGCCGGGGACGGTTGTGATCATGGTTACCTCCAGTGCGGACCGCGAAACGGTGCAGGCGGCTGCGAACGAAGGGGTGAATGGTTACATACTGAA
>CAZFHG010000304.1:0-3571 GCA_964518665.1 uncultured Opitutaceae bacterium
GGACGACGCCGACGATGTTCTTGCCGATGTCGTGGACGTCGCCCTTGACGGTGGCCATGACGATGCGGCCCTGCGGCCGGGCGGTGCCGCCGGCGGCGAGGTGGCGTTTCTTCTCCTCCTCCATGAAGGGCTGGAGGTAGGCCACGGCGCGTTTCATCACGCGGGCGCTCTTGACGACCTGCGGAAGAAACATCTTGCCGGCGCCGAACAGGTCGCCGACGACGCGCATGCCGTTCATCAGCGGGCCTTCAATGATGTCGAGGGGCTTCGGATATTTCTGCCGGGCTTCCTCGGTGTCGGCCTCGATGAAGGCGTCTATCCCCTTGACCAGGGCGTGGGAGAGTCGCTCCTCGATCGGGGCGCTGCGCCATGCGTCGGCCTCGACGGCGACGACGGCCGTGGTGCCGGCGGATTTGGCCGCGGCTTCGCGGGCCTTGATCTCCTCGGCATGGGTGATGAGCCGCTCGGTCGCCTCGGGACTGCGGTTGAGCAGCACGTCGTCCACGAGATCGCGCAGGACCGGGTCGATCTCATCGTAAACGCCAAGCATGCCGGCGTTGACGATGGCCATGTCGAGCCCGGCGGCGATGGCGTGGTAGAGGAAGGCAGTGTGCATCGCCTCGCGCACGGGGTTGTTGCCGCGGAAGGAGAAGGATACGTTGGACACGCCGCCGCTGACCCGTGCGCCGGGGAGCGTGGCCTTGATCAGCCGCGTGGCCGCGAAGAAATCGACGGCGTAGTTGTTGTGCTCCTCGATGCCGGTGGCGACGGTGAGGATGTTGGGATCGAAGACGATGTCCTCGGGTGCAAAGCCCAGGCGTTCGGTGAGGAGTTTATAGGCGCGGGTGCAGATGCGGACCTTTTCGTCCCGGGTCGAGGCCTGGCCGTTTTCATCGAAGGCCATCACCACGGCGGCGGCGCCGTAGCGCTGGACGAGCCGGGCGCGGCGGAGAAACTCGGTTTCGCCGTCCTTGAGGGAGAGAGAGTTGACGATGCCCTTGCCCTGCAGGCACTGGAGGCCCTTTTCGAGGACCGACCACTTCGAGGAGTCGAGCATCACCGGCACGCGGCAGATGTCGGGCTCCGCGGCGATGAGGTTGAGGAACTTCACCATCGTGGCCTCGCCGTCGATGAGGGCTTCATCCACGTTGATGTCGATCACCGTGGCGCCGGCCTCGACCTGCTGCTTGGCGATGGCGAGGCAGGCATCCCAATCGCCGGCCTTGATGGCCTTGGCGAACTTCGGCGAACCGGTGATGTTGGTGCGCTCGCCGATGACGAGGAAACTGGAGGCGGATTGGGTCATTACGAATTAGGCCTCTTAATCTTTATTCTTTATCTTTCTCTTTCGTCAGGGAGATCGGGGGAGGGGGGCCGCAGGAAGGAGAAAGATAAAGAGAAAGAGGAAAGAGAAAGATGTTAAGGCACAGTGAGGGGTTCCAGGCCGCTGAGGCGGAGGCCCGTAGCGTGAGCGGCGGGGGCACGCGGGGTGCGGCCTTTCACGGCGGCGGCGATGGCGGCGATGTGGGCGGGGGTGGAACCGCAGCAACCGCCGACAAGGTTGACGAAACCTGCGGCCGCGAAATCACCCAGCACGGCGGCCATGTCGGCGGGCGTTTCGTCATAGCCGCCGAACGCATTCGGCAGGCCGGCGTTCGGGTAGCACGTGGTGTAGCATTCGGCGAGGGCGGCGAGTTCCTCGACGTAGGGTCGCATCGCGGCGCCGCCGAGGGCGCAGTTGATGCCAACGGAAAACGGCCGCGCGTGGCGGATGCTGTGATAGAAGGCGCCGATGGTCTGGCCGGACAGGGTGCGGCCCGAGGCGTCGGTCACCGTGACGGAGATCATCACGGGCAGGCGCACGCCGGCTTCGTCAAAGACGCACTCGATGGCGAACAGGGCGGCCTTGGCGTTGAGCGTATCGAAGATGGTTTCGACCAGCAGTGTGTCCACGCCGGCGGCCACGAGGGCACGCACCTGTTCCGTGTAGGCGGCGACAACCTGGTCCCACGTCACGGCGCGGAAGTCCGGCCGGTTGACGTCGGGCGACATCGAGAGAGTGCGGTTGAGCGGCCCGATGGCACCGGCGACAAAGCATCGGCGACCGGGCGTGGCGGCGGCAGCCTTGGCGGCGGCGCGGCGGGCGCAGGCGACGGCGGCGGTGTTCAGCTCAGTGACGAGCGACTCCAGATGGTAATCAGCCTGGGAGATCGCGGTGGAGTTGAAGGTGTTCGTTTCAACGATGTCAGCCCCGGCGGCAAAGTACTCGGCATGAATCTGTTCGATCACTTCCGGCCGGGTGAGCACGAGCAGGTCGTTGTTGCCCTTGAGATCATGCGGATGCCCGGTGAAACGCGTGCCGCGGAAATCCGCCTCCGTGAGGTTTCGACCCTGGATCATCGAGCCCATGGCGCCATCCAGCACCACGATCCGCTCGCGGAAGAGGGCCTCAAGGGCGGGGGTAGACGCGGTTGGCATGGACCCAGCACAGGCGGGTTTCGGGGGAATGGCAAGAAAACATATCTCTCAATACAGATGCATTGATATTAAAATGTCATCAATTCCATCCCGGAAAATATCTGGAACTCAGGAATACTGGAAACAGGGCTCTGAACCGGATTTTCCAGAGTTCCAGATTCGTTTTTCGGCGTTTGCTTGGTGGGCGTGGCGGTCAAGCGGTGCGTCCGGCCGGACAATTTATGCGCAGAGAAACAATTTGCACCGCCTGCCGGGCCGGCCTCATGTGGCGTCGTTCGTGTTCTTTTTCATGTCTGGGGCAGCGGGGAAGGCCGTGAGATCCGGCCACAGTTGCGCTGCGGTGACACATCAGTCCAAACCTCCAGCGTGCGGCGAACGCACGGAAAGCCAATCGGGGTCGCACCCGGTGAAGGCGGAGCAGAGGCTGCCGGCAGTTCTGCCGGCCGAAATGTGAAGTCCGAACATCCCGCCTCAGGCACTCACGCGGCCGGCATGGAACTTTTGCGCATGCTGCGCCGCTCAAACTTCATCGCAAATATGAAGCGTGAGGGCAGCGCCTGCCGGGCAACCGAACATGCGTGTCTGCTCTTACCCAAGCACAGACAGACACCATGATTGCATCCGCATCGGCCCGCGCCCCGGGCCGGATCCTCGCCAGCATCGCGCTGGCCGTGACGCTCGCGTCCGGCCGCGCCCAGGACTCCGCCGACACGACGGAGCCCGTCAACCTCGACACCTTGGTCGTGACCGCCCTGCGCACGCCCGTGTCGTTCGCCCAACTGGCTTCGGCGGCCAGCGTGGTCACCGCTGCCGACCTGGCCGCGCGCCAGCAGACGGACCTGCTGTCCGCGCTTGGCACCCAGCCCGGCCTGCCGTCGGCAACCACCGGCCAGACCGGCGGCGTGACGTCGCTCTTCACCCGCGGTTCCAATTCCAACCACACGCTGGTGCTGGTGGACGGCATCCGCTTCAACGACGCCAACACCGAGTACTTCAACCTCATCGGCGGCGCGGTCCTCGGCGCCCAGGAACGCGTCGAGATCGTTCGCGGCCCGCAGAGCACGCTCCACGGCGGCGAGGCGCTTGGCGGCGT
>CAZFHG010000305.1:0-3549 GCA_964518665.1 uncultured Opitutaceae bacterium
ATGACGATCGCCCTTTCCCTGGGGGTTTCGAGCGCAGTCTACCTGAATGAGTATGCCCGCGACGGGGTGACCGTGCGCTTCATCCGGCTCGCCATCCTCAATCTCGCGGGTGTGCCCTCCATCGTCTTCGGCCTCTTCGGCTTTGGCATGTTCGTGATTTTCCTGGACTGGAATGTGTCACTCCTTGCCGGGTGGTTCACGCTGGCGTTCATGGTGTTGCCCGTGGTGATCACGGCCTCGGAGGAGGCCCTCAAGGCGGTGCCCAAGGGCTTTCGCGAGGGCTCGCTGGCCCTCGGCGCCACCAAGTGGCAGACGATCCGCAAGAACGTGCTGCCCTACGCGCTGCCGGGCATCCTGACCTCCTCGATTCTGGGCATCGCGCGGGTGGCCGGAGAGACCGCGCCGATCATGTTCACCGCCGCCTATGTCGTGCGCGACAGGCTGCCCTGGGAGGTCGACAAATTCAGCGACTTTTTCTTTCAGGGTGTGATGGCCCTGCCATACCACATCTACGTCGTCTCCTCGAAGATTCCGCAGAACGAATACACCGCCCGCGTGCAATACGGCACGGCCTTCGTCTTCCTCGGCATCGTCGCCCTGATCGCCCTGAGTTCGATCCTGTTGCGCAATCACCTGCGCCGCCGCTACCAATGGTAACCACTGCCCAGCCTTCCATGGATACACGCTCCCCCCTCGCCATCCAGGTGCCACCGCCGCGCACGGCCGACTCCACTGGCACGATCATTGAAATCGAGGACCTCGACTTCTCCTACGGCGCCAAGCAGGCGCTGTTCAACATCAACCTCAAGCTCGACGCCAAGCGGGTCACCGCGTTCATCGGGCCCTCGGGCTGCGGCAAGACCACGCTGCTGCGCTGCTTCAACCGCATGAACGACCTGATTGACGGCACCGCCATTAACCGGGGCCGCATCCGCATCCACGGCGTGGACATCCACGGCCCGGAAGTTGACGCGATCGAGCTGCGCAAGCGCGTGGGCATGGTGTTCCAGAAGTCCAATCCTTTCCCCAAGTCCATCTACGAAAACGTCATCTACGGCCTGCGCATTCAGGGTGAAAGCAACCGGGCCCGGCTCGACGAGGTGGTGGAGAAATCCCTGCGCGGCGCCGCCTTGTGGGACGAGGTGAAGGACCGGCTCCATGAGAGCGGAGTCGGACTCTCGGGCGGCCAGCAGCAGCGCCTCTGCATTGCGCGGACCATCGCGGTCGAGCCCGAGGTCATTCTCATGGACGAGCCGTGCTCCGCGCTCGATCCCATCGCCACGGCCAAGGTCGAGGAATTGATTCACGAACTGAAAAAGGACTACACCATCATCATCGTGACCCACTCCATGCAGCAGGCGGCGCGCGTCTCCGACAAGACGGCTTTCTTTTACATCGGCCGGCTGGTGGAGTATGCCGATACCCAGACGATCTTCATGAACCCCGCCAATCCCCAGACCGAAGCCTACGTTTCGGGCCGCTTTGGCTGACCGGTCCGCCCGCCATGAGCACCGAACCCATACCCGAATTCCCACCGCATATGAAACGCTTCTTTGACGCCGAGTTGGAGACCTTCCGCGACCAGCTCAGGGCCATGGGCGATACCGCCGTGCGCCAGGTGAGCGATGCCGTCAAGGCCCTCGTCGAGAGCGATGGCGGGCTCGCCAATCGGGTGATCGCGGCTGACGACGAACTGGATCAGCTTGAAATCAAGATCGACGAGGAGGCCGTGCGCTACATGAGCCTGCGCGCGCCCATCGCCACGGAGCTGCGCCTGGTCATCGTGGGCATGAAGGCCTCGCACGACCTTGAGCGCGTGGGTGACGAGGCTGTCGGCATCGCCAAGCGCGCCGTGCGTCTCGCCGCCGAGCCACCGCTCAAGCCCTATGTGGATATCCCGCGCATGACCGTGATGGCGCTGGAGATGCTGCGCGATGCCCTTGACTGTCTCTTCCACAACGACGCGGACAAAGCCGTCGCGGTCATCCGTCGCGACGAGGAGGTCGACCAGCTCAACAAGCAGCTCTACCGCGAGCTCACGAGCTACATGATCGAGAAGCCCGGCACCATCAGCCGCGCCATCGAGCTCATGTTCATCTCGAAGTCCCTCGAGCGCATCGCCGACCATGCCACCAACATCGCCGAGGAGATGATCTACCTCGCCAAGGGTAAGGACGTGCGCCACGACGACGCCGTGAAAAAGGGCGAGGGCAAACTCTGAGCGAGTGACCATGGAGTAGCGCGGTGCTTCGGCCCGCGCTGAGGATGCGTTGCGCCGGGGATTTGGCTGTACCCAATCAGTGCCGGCTAATACCAATAGCCATTAGCTTTTACGCTTCCAAAGCAGGCTTAATGTGTGCAAGAAAAGAGGATGGCCCGCCAATTACCGCCGCTCGGAGAAGAACTGGTGAAGGAAATTGAAGCCGCGTGGGCGCGGCCGCAGGCGGACTGGGCGCGGCGGCGCCTGCTGGTGGTGCGATTGATTGCGCAGCATGAGCTGACGACGGCGCAGATCGCGAAAGTCGCCGGGGTGAGCCGCAAGAGTGTCTTCAACTATCGCGACAAGGTGGAGCGCGGCGGGGTGGCCGGGTTGCTCACGCGGGACTGGGCCGGCGCCCGGACCCCGGCGGTGCGTGGGGCGGTGGCGGACGAATTTATTGCGCGGCTGGAGGCGGGGCAGTTCCGGCAGGCGAAGGACGCGCAGGCGTGGATCAAAAAGCGCACCCGCAAGACGCTGAGCGTGAGCGGGGCGCTCAAGGTCTTGCGGCGACTGGGCGGGAAGCTGAAAGTCCCGCGCAAGTCGCACGCGAAAAAGGATCCGGTCAAAGCGGCCAAGTTTAAGGTGGAACTGCCCGCGCGGCTGCAGGAGGTGGCCGGTCCAGCGCCGGCGCAACCCGTGCGGGTGTGGGTGCTCGACGAGCACCGCTACGGGCTGTTGCCGGTGCTCCGCCGGGTCTGGGGCCGGCGCGGCGTGCGGGTGCAGGCGCCCTACGCGACGCGTTACCAATGGGGCTACTTGCACGAGGCCCTCGAAGTGGACGGCGCGCACGCCGTCGAACTGCTGTTCACCCCGGCGATCGATCGCGACATCCACGCCCTTTTTCTCAAGCAGATCGCCGTCTCCGACCCGTCCGCGCTGCACGTCGTCATCGCCGATCAGGCCGGCTTCCATCTGCCCGTGGACGATGTCCGCTTGCCGGCCAATCTGCGGCTATTGCCGCTGCCGCCCTACTGCCCCGAACTCAATCCGGTCGAACGCTTCGGCGGCCTGCTCAAAGCCGCCGTCGCCAACCGCCTCTATCCCACGCTCCGCCGGCTCGAAGATCATCTCGCCGCCGCGGCCCGCCCTTGGTCCACCCCGGCCGCCGTTTCCTCCCTCATCCACACCTGGCTCGCCGATCAGGTAAACTCTGGCGCGCCAACCTAAAGTGTATTAGCTAACGGCGATTGGTATTAGCCCGCGTTCGTTCTGCTACGGTGGCGAAAGGTTCTTACGATCCAGTGCTGGCCGCGACCACCGCCCGGACCGTGGGCCGGTCGATCCAGGAG
>CAZFHG010000306.1:0-3531 GCA_964518665.1 uncultured Opitutaceae bacterium
CCAAGGCAGGGATCGGCTGCTCCTCCTGTTCAACTACGCCGACGTGCCGCTCCGGATGAACGTCAAGATCGGCGGCCTCTTCGATTCCCGTTACCGCCTGGCCGATTTCACCACCGGCAAGGCCTTGGGCGCCTATTCGCGGCTGGACCTGGAATCGGGCGCCTTCACGGCGGAGGTGCCGGCGCGGAACCTGCTCATGGTGCGGCTCGAGTCCGACGCCGCCGTGGGGGAAGAAACGGACTGAAAAGGACTCCATGCCGGGAACCCGGAGGAAAATGGGGTGCCAGCCGGTGATTGATTGGGATCAAATTATCACCTGGCTGCGGGGAGTCAACTGCATTCGTCACCTGCTGGAGGCTGCCTAAACGTGCCCAGGAAGGCCCTGTAGGCTTCGTGGAGGACATGGATGAGACGGAGGTGTCGCCCGGTCCGTCCTAGACCGTCTGGGCGCTGGTGGTGCTTCCGAGGTATTTCCCGCCATAGGCCGTTTGGCCTTTTTATTACGGCCGCTTTTGTGGCGCTACGGCAGAAGCACGGTTACGAGAAGAACCACGGATCACTGAAATGGGACGCCGCGCATACGCCGCCAGTATCGTGCCAGAGAACAGCGCCAATACACCGCACAGGAGCAGCATGCCGGGCAGAAACCACGTACCGGGCATCATGGGGAATACGACCTGTCGCGGATCGCCGGGATTATACCTGACCACCACCGTCGTCGGCAACCCGTCCGAATCGGTCAGGCGAAAAGCCGGCTTCAGTTGGCTGCCGACCGGACATTCCGCCCGGTAGGTGCGGCCGTCCTCGGCAACGAACGCAAACTCCGTGGTGAACCGCCACGAGCGGTCGCGCGGTTCTTCCGCCCGGCGGGCTCCGTTTTCATCCGCGAAGAACTGAACGGCTTCCGCAGAACCTCGTTTCACGATTCGTACGGCCTCGGCTTCGCCGTGTGCCCCCGTGAGGACCAGTCGCAGGGGTTGCCAAAGTTCGACCAACGACGACACCATCATCACCAGTCCGACGATTGCCAGTCCAACCTTTGGCCAGAGATAACCGGGCACATGGGCTGTCGATTCAGCGACACCCGCGGAGGCCTCGTCCGTGTCCGCAAGATCCTCAGACGCCGACGCCGCCTCCTCGCAACCATGCTTGCGGATGCGCCCGCGCCGCTCCAAGCGTCGAAAAGCCAAGGTCAGCGCCACACCGACAACGGAACCGACAAACATCAGCAGATAGCCGGCCATGTAATCGTACGCCAGTCCGGCGTAGGCCTGGGTCAGTTGTCGCCGCGCGACCGTCAACTGGAGCACCTCCGCGGCCGCCACGGTGTGGCGATAGAGGCTTTGTGCCTGCGCTGTGGTTTCCGAGTCGTTGAGCAGTTCCTCGAGTCTTGCCGCCACGTCGTCCGCGCCTGGCGCAGCGGAGTCCGTCGCTCCGACCACGGCGGAAACGAGAATGCCAGGGCCGACCTCAAGCGGTTCAACCCGCGCATGTTCGGCCGCTCCGTCCAGGCGCAGGGCGCGGCCCAACGCCCGGAGCCGGTCGTTGGGCGCAGGAACGCGGCCGAGTTTCGACAGCAGCGGATGGATCAGCCAGCGGTTCAGCGGCGACACGAAGCGGTCGAGTGGTTCCTCAACGGTGGCGATACCGAGCCGCAACACGCGCACGCGCGTTTCGAGGGGGGGGGCCGCGGAGGCCAGGCCGGGCATGGAGACCGCGAGCACGCGCCGGAGCGAATCCCCCGTGCAGTCCGGCGATTTTGCGGCGGCCACGCTCACGGCAAGGACGAAGCGTCCCTCGCCGACGACGGCACACGCGTCGACGATGTCGGCATGATGCGCCCGCAAAGCAACCCTTGCGTTCTCCAATTCCCGTGGGCGGGGCCGTCGCGTCAGTTGAAACGTGCAGATCCGCCCATCGACCGCTTCGGCGGAGCGAATCTGTTGCCCCTCGGCGAGCAGGTTTGATCCCAGTACGCGTTCAACCTCGTCGCCAAACGCAGTCGCGCGGCCAGCCAACAGAGAGTCGATGGCGGCGATGCGCGAGCTTAGCGCGGCGGCCGGTTCTTGCGTGGCGGGGACGCTGGCGGCGGCATCGCGGCCGAGGCGTCGCAGGTCGGCCTGCAGGCGAGTCCGCTCCGCTTCGAGGCGCTCGCTGGCTCGGTTTCGGCGGCGGAATTCGACCGCTCGGCCGGTGGGCAAGTCCGCTCCGCTGGCGCGCCACAGGCGCGAAAGCGGAGGCGTCGCCTGTGGCCACGACATCGCCACCAGGTCGCGCAGGTCTGCCCGGGATATCTCACGGCTCAGCGTCACGCGGCACATCTCGCCTGCCGGCGGTTGAAACAGGGTGGCATAGCCCCAGACAAAGAGCCCCATCAGGTTCAGCGTCACGATGCTGGTGACCCGATTCAGCAAGTTCGCGCCCGCCGCGTAGGTTCCCATCTTATCACGCCGAATGTAGTCATAGACCATCGGGGTGAAGACAACCTGCGTGAGGATCGAAGCCACCGAGAGCACGCCTCCGAAGACAACCATCTCCTGCCATGTGGGCCGATGGTCGACGAGGACGTAGCGCACGTAGAGGAAAAAGGCGCACTCGACGGCGGCGGTCACGGAGATCAGGATGCCGTACGCGCGGGTGCGGTTGAGGCGGTCCGCGAAGAGGCCGATCAGCGGGATGAAAAGAAGCAGGTTGAGCGTGGTGCCGATCGCGACGTTGTAGCCCATCTGCTGCTTCGTCATGCCGAATTGGACCGTGGTCAGCAGGGCGTTCAGCGGACCCAGCCCCGCATTGAGGATGGCGGCGCCGAAGACGAGCAGGTAGACGGGGCGGAACTCACGGTCCAGCAACCCGCCGAAGATCGTGCGCGGCGTGAGGCGCTGGCCGCGAAGCACGCTGTGCGGATCCGCTTCCTTGACGCCCAGCATGACCACCGCCAGCATGGTGAGCCCCAGCACGACGCACGAGGCATACGCGGCGGTTTCGCCGGTGAGGCGCACGCCGAAGAGCGAGCCAACCTCGTCAAAGCGCCCGAGCACGACGGCAAAGAACAGCAGTGAGCAAAAGTTGGAGAGCCACTGCATGACCGCGGTGGCCGATCCGCGCTGCGGCGGCGGGACGATTTCCTGCTTCAGCGGCTCCAGGGCGCCGTAGAAGTCGGCCCCGAACGAGTAAACAAAATAACCGGCGACGAGCACGGACGCGCCGGGGGCGAAGGCCATGATCAGAAGCCCGCTATACATGGCGGCTCCACCGGCGATAATGAACGGTTTGCGCCGTCCGAAGCGGGTCCAAATGCGGTCGCTGAGAAACTGGGCCAGCGGCGCGAGGACGAGGGAGACAAAGCCGGGCAGACTCAGCAGGAGTGTTAACGCCGCCGGGTTCTCGACGAACTTGCTCAGGCTGAATGTGAAGGCCGTGCCCATCACCTGCCATTGAAACATCAGGGCGGTCCAAGGCAGGATCGCCATCAGGACCCAGCGGGTGGGGATCGGATTGCAGCGGGTGATCAGCATGGCGAAGCCTTACCTC
>CAZFHG010000307.1:0-3529 GCA_964518665.1 uncultured Opitutaceae bacterium
CTCCTCAAGGCGGGCGAGGATCGGCGGAGCCATGCGGACGGCGTCGGCGGTGAGGGCCGACTGGCCGCGCGGGGTGATGATGTGACCGGGCACGGACTGGCCGGGGACCGGCACGAACTCCAACGGGCCCACGGCCAGGGCCACGAGGTAGGAGGACATCGGCGGCGTGCGGCCAAAGTGGAGCGTCTTGGTGTCGGCGGTGCGGGACTCGCGGGCCACCGGGGCATTGGCCACCGCCTCGAGGCTGAGGGGTATGGTCAGTGAGAGCTGCCAGTTGACTTTGAAGGCGGGTTCGTCCCAGCAGGGGAAGGCCTTGCGGGCATGCTTGTCCTCGAACTGCGTGAACAGGTAAGCGTCGCCCCGGCTCACGGTCTTGTAGAGGCCGAGGCCGTCGTGCTGGTACTTGGCGGTGAATTCCATCGTCAGCCGGTAACTGCCGGCCGGCAGCGGCGACGGAGCGGAGAGAGTGAGGATGGCGAGATCTGAGCGGGTAATGGCCGCAGTCAGGGTCGTGGACCGGCCGGCGGGATCGGTGAGCGTGGCTGAGGTGATGACCGGCCCCTCGGCGTTCAGCCGGAAGGATTGGAAGCTGTTGGCCGCAACCACGTCGATGATGACGCGGCCGGAATAGTCATCCTTCGCCGGATCGAGCGTGAGCTCGACGGACTGGGCCAGGGGCAAGACTTCGCGGGTCAGGCGCCAGGGATCGGTGGGTTCGGCGGCGTTGCCGGCAAGGACCGGCACCGCACAAGCCAGCAACGCGGCAAGCAGGCGGGTGGGTAGAGGCATGGGGGGAGGAACTGGAACAAAGGCACCGGGCGAGCCGTGGCAAGCTACGAGAGGCAACACCCGCAGCCATGAGGCGGTCGGGCAGCAAAAAGCTCCCGTCGGTAACCCGACGGGAGCTGATCTTGCGAGGGGAAAGCCGGGAAAATTCCGGCGATTAGGGCGGACAGCGCGGCAAAACAGCCGGCCTACTTTTGCTTCACGGCTTCCGCGACCGTGCCGGCCTTGACCAGGACCAGCTTGTCGGGGTTGAAGTGCTTTTTGATGGCACCATTCACCTCGGCGAGCGTGAGGGCCTGGATCTTCTCCGGATATTCGTCGAGCCAGTTGAGGTCATAACCGCGGTTCAGCGTGCTCATGATGCTGGTTGCCATGCCGGAGGTCGTGGACAGGCCGACCTTATAGGCGCCGGTCATGTCGGATTTGCGCTGGGCCAATTCCTCGGCGGTGATGCCGGCCTCGTGCCACTTGGTGATCTGGCGCTTGGTGGACGCGATGCCCTTTTCCAGCAGCTCCGGGGAAAAGTTTGCCCAGATGCGCCAGTCGCCGTCGCTGATGGTGTCGTTCGAAATGAAGGAATAGATGCCGTAGGTCAGGCCCTCCTCGTTGCGCACGGTGTTCATGAGCCGCATGGCAAAGCCACCGCCCAGGGCGTTGGTGCCGACGCGGAGGGCGAGGGCGTCGGGATCGCGGTAGCGCAGGCCGGTGGCCAGGCCCCAGACGACACTGACGTTGGTCTTGTCGGGCATGAACACATTCTGGTCACGGGGGGCGTCCAGATCGCCACCCTTGGCGCCGGGCCGGGCGGGTTGCCTGCCTCCGGTCCAGCCGGCGAAGGCTTTGCCGA
Organism: uncultured Opitutaceae bacterium; assembly: GCA_964518665.1. Classification (GTDB taxonomy): domain Bacteria; phylum Verrucomicrobiota; class Verrucomicrobiia; order Opitutales; family Opitutaceae; genus UBA2377. The sequence goes on from CAZFHG010000307.1 coordinate 1,634, forward strand.
CCTCGGCCTGCACCGTGGCGCTCTCGACATCACCGACGAGGATGAGCCTGAGGTGGGCCGGGCCGTAGTATTCGGCGTGGAAGGCCTTCACGGCATCGAGCGTGGTGGCCTTGATGGCGGCAATGAGCTCCTCGGTCGGCGGCTGGCGGTTGGGGTGACCCAGCGGATAGACGGCGCGGGTGAAAGCGTCGGAGGCGCGGGTGTCGGTGTCGTCGAGCGAGCGCTGGAGGGCGCCAATGTACTGCTTCTGCACCTTGGCAAATTCCTCGGGGGAAAAGGCGGGGCGGCGGAGCTGTTCCGCGATCAGGCTGATGACGAGCGGCACGTCCTTCTTCAGGCACTTGCCGGAGATCGTGAGCATCTCGTTGCCGACGGAAAAGCTGAGGCTGGCGCCCACGCCCTCTAGCTGCTGGGCGATGGCGAACTTGTCCTTGGTGACCGTGCCCTTGTCGAGCATGCTGCCGGTGAGCCGGGCGAGCGCCGGATTGTTTTCGGGACTGGCGAAGTTGCCGACGGGCAGGTTGCCGAGGATGGTGACGACGTCCTTCACCCCGGTGGTGAGGGAAATCACGTCGATGGGTCCGACCTGGGTGCGCTGGATGTTGTCGGCAATCTTCGCGGAGACAGTCAGGGCCGAGGCCAGGAGTCCGGCCGCCGCGAGGAGCAAAAGATGACGTTTCATGGTGATAGGATGGGGATGATTACTGGGCGGCGGTCCCGGCGGCGGGGGTGAGCGGGATAAACCAGCCGTTGGTGCTCTGGTCCTCGACGAGGTATTGGTTGGCGACGCGCTTCACGTCGGCGGGGGTGACCTTCCGGTAGGCGTCCTCCAGGGTGTAGAACAGGGTCCAGTCCCCGGCGGCGATGCATTCGTTGATGCTGCCGGCAATCGCGCCGGACCCGTCGCGGGCGTAGGCGATCCTGGCGAGCTGCTGGTTGGCCGCGGCCGAAACCTCGGCCTCGGTCACACCTTCGGTCTTCAGCCGCTCGACCTCCGCGATGATGATTTTCTCGACCTGCTCGTGCGTGGCGCCGGGCGCGAGGTCGGCGTAGATGTTCAGCAGCGTGGGGTCGTGGAAGAATCCGACGCCGGCGGAGACGCTGGTGGTCAGGGTCTTGTCCGTGAGGGCGCGGTAGAAGCGGCTGCCTTTGCCGGTGGAGAGGATGGAGGCGAGGATGTTGAGCGCCGGGGTGTCAGGGTGCGTGGCGGCGGGCGTCTTGAAGGCGACGCCGACGACGCCGAGCTGGGCGGTGCGCTTGACGGTGACGCGGCGCGGGCCGGTCTGCGCGGGTTCCTCGGTGTAGACCTGCGGGATGGGCTTGGGGGCGCGAGGGTAGACCCCGTAGAATTTTTTCACGAGGCCCAGCGCCGTGGCGGGATCAAAGTCGCCGATGATCGTGACGGTGGAATTGTCCGGCCAGTAGAAGGTGTCGTAGAACTCGCGGAGCTTCTCGATCGAGACCTTCTCGATGTCGGAGCGCCAGCCGATGGTGCTGTGGTGGTACGGGTGGGCCATGTAGGCGGCGGCCCCGATTTCCTTGTCGAGCGACTGGGTCGGGTCGTTTTCGCCGATCTCGAATTCGTTGCGCACAACGGTCATCTCGGGCTGCCGGTCCGATTCGCGCAGCAGGAGGTTGCGCATGCGGTCGGCCTCGATGGCCATGTAATCCGCCAGGTGCTCGCTGCCGATCTCGGCGTAGTAGTTGGTCCGGTCCAGCCAGGTGGTGGCGTTGTACTCGGCCCCGATGGTCTCGAGGAACTTCTTCCCGTTGTTGCCCTTGGCGTCGTTGAAGTTCACGGAGCCCTTGAACATGAGGTGCTCAAGGAGGTGGGTGGCCCCGGTGGTGCCGGTGACCTCGTTGCGCGAGCCGACGCGGTAGGTGACCATGAAGGTC
>CAZFHG010000308.1:0-2040 GCA_964518665.1 uncultured Opitutaceae bacterium
TGCTGCTGTCGGCCCTCACCGGCGGCGTCCTGGGGCTGGGCCTCAACTGGGTGCTGGGGAAGCTCGTGGTCCGCAAACCGTCGCTGCCCCGGGGACGGTCCTAATCTCACTACGCGTTGGCCGTCCCGCCAAGCCCAACCCTCGCTGCCCTTGGCCAAGCCCCTGGGGGCTTTCAGCTCTTGGGGTAGGCCAGCCAGGACTCTTGAAGTTGCTTCAGACGCTGCCTGCTCTCGGGGAGGTTGAACAGGTAGTGCAGGATCTGAGAGTCGGTCCAGGACCAAAGCCGCTGGTGGTTCTGGTGGCGGTCTATGTCCTGATCCTGGATGGCCGTGGGGCGCAGGCCCATTTCCAGTAGTTGCCCTTCCTGCTTGCTCTCTTGTTCCACTGTGAGCTGGCCTGCGGAGGTTTGGAAGGTGGCCAGGCGCCGGCCGTTCCAGGAGTGGAGGTCGTAGGAGAACGCCCCCAACGCGGAAATGGAGACGGAGATCAGCGTCAAGGCCAGGGCCAGGGCCTTCAGGCTTCGCCACGGCCGGGAACTCTCGCCCCGAGCATGAACAGCAGCCCCAGCAGGGGTAGGAGATCTCCCATCAGGCGTGGCCCGTAGCACCAGCCGCCCCACCAATCGAACCACAGGGCGGGCACCACAAAGAGAGCCAGCAAGGGCAGGGAAAGCATGGCGGGGCCAAGGCCCGTCTTCTGGCGCAGGGCGGGCCTCCGCGCCAGCAGGGCGAGGCCCAGGGCGGAAAAGGCAAGGGCCGGATAGAAGACCAGCAGACCTCGGGAGGGGCTCGCCAGCAGGCCCAACGCAGCCCGCCAGACCCCGTCCCCGAAGACCCGGTCGTGGCCCGCCTTCATGGCCACCAGGGCGGCCCCGGCGCTGGCTTGTCCGAAGGAGAGCGGGTCCCCGAAGGTCAGGGCGTTGTTCAGCAGCAGTCCCAGACTACCCAAGGCACCGAGCAGGGCACCCGCCACGGCGTAGCTCGTGATTCGGCCGAGGTTATAGGCCAGATGTAACGTCCAGGCCGGCACTGTTCCCGGACTAGCCGTCTGGGCTGGCATCTGCACCGTTAGCGCCGAGACGATTCCGCCACACATCCCGGCGCAATGCACGCCGCCAAGCAAGCCAACTAGAAATACCGCGAGAAATCCAGAATCAGGCATGGACGCAGCCTAACGCACAAAGGGTCTTGATCATTGTGCGCCAGTGAATTCAGATGGGCGCGAGCGAAACCTCAGATGACCTTGGAGTAACGCGTCCGTTCGCGATCGCTGCGCAAATAACGGTCAAACACCATGGCGATGGCGCGCACCAGCATGCGACCCCGCGGCATCACCGTTATCCAATTCGAATCCACGGTGATCAGTCCGGCACGTTGAAATTCCTTCATGTCGGCCAGTTCGGCAGCAAAGTAAGTCGGGAAATCGATCAAGTGGGCAATTTCGATGGATTCAATGGAGAGTTCGAAATGACACATCAACGCCTGAATGATTGACCGGCGCAACAGATCATCCGCGGTCAGCTCGATGCCACGCATAACCGGCAGTTCGCCCCGATCAAGGGCATCGTAATACTCGTCAAGCGTTTTGACGTTCTGGCAATAGCTGGGACCCACCTTGCCGATGGCTGAGACTCCGAAGGCCATCAGATCAGCCTCGGCGTGCGTAGAGTACCCTTGGAAATTGCGGTGCAGGCGGCCCTGTCGCTGGGCCACGGCGAGTTCATCATCGGGCTTGGCAAAGTGGTCCATTCCAATGAACACGTAGCCGGCGTCGGTCAGCCGACGAATGGCCAATTTGAGAATTTGCAACTTGGCATCCGCCGATGGCATATCGGCTTCGTTGATGCGCCGCTGAGGCTTGGCCAACGCCGGCAGGTGAGCATAGCTGTAAATCGACAGCCGGTCAGGATTAAGCTTGAGGACTTCGTCCAGCGTATGGTTGAAATTGATCACATGCTGCTTGGGCAGACCATAGATCAGGTCAACGGAAATGCCCTTGAAACCGAATTCGCGCGCCGAATCGATCACCAGTTTGGTCTCT
>CAZFHG010000308.1:2050-2473 GCA_964518665.1 uncultured Opitutaceae bacterium
ATAGGAGCTGTCGGGTTGTTGATAATGCAAATAGTAAAGTCTTGCACGCCAACACTCATCCGGTTGAAGCCAAGTTCGGCCAACAATTTCACTGTCTCACGATCCACCTTGCGCGGGTCGACCTCTATGGAATACTCGCCATCGGGCAGGAAATTGAAGTGCGAACGAATCAGGTCCATCAGCCGCCGCATCTCATCGTGCGACAGGAAGGTGGGCGTGCCACCGCCGAAGTGCAGTTGAATAACGTCGTGACTACCCTCGAGAGCCGCCGCCTGCAGTGCCAATTCCTTACCTAAGTATTTGATGTACTTGGCAGAACGTCCATGATCCTTGGTGATGATCTTGTTACATGCGCAGTAGTAGCAAATGGTGTTGCAGAAGGGAACGTGAACGTATAATGACAGCGGTCGACTAATGCCGCGT
>CAZFHG010000308.1:2483-3510 GCA_964518665.1 uncultured Opitutaceae bacterium
CCGAGCCATCCGGAGTACTCGTCCGCGCCGAACGCCTCAACGAATCGATCGGCTGTCGGATAAGAGGTGTACCTAGGCCCATTGATGTCGAATCGACGAATCAGGTCGGGATCGAAAATGAGGTCTTGGGTGTCGATGGTGATCGGGCTACGCATAGGGGCGGAGGATGCCGCAATCTGTAACAGTGCACGTTGACACAGATCAAAGTGAATTCGCGGCCTGCCGTATGTTGAACGGGTGCCTGAATATGTTGTGTGTGAGTAACGAAAGGCAATGAGATAGTGCACGCCAGAACCGAACTGAGCCTAGTCATCGATCAGCAACAACTCCGTAGTGCTTGTTCGCAATGCAATCTTCGCGAGCTTTGCCTCCCCGTTGGCTTGTCTGCCGATGAAATCGAGCGGGTTGATGCGTTGATCGGCGACCGGCGCAAGATCAAGCGTGGTCAGCATCTCTATCGCTCCGGCGACACCTTCGAGGCCATATACGCCATCAAGGCCGGTTTCTTCAAGACCGACGTGATTACCGAGGATGGCCGCGATCAGGTGACCGGATTTCAGATGGCCGGAGAAATCCTCGGCATGGACGGCATCAGCAGCGATAACCATACCTGTAATGCGGTTGCTCTCGAAGACAGCGAAGTCTGCCTGATTCCCTTTTCAGCACTCGAAGCTCTGGCAAGCAAGGTGCGGTCCTTGCAGAGTCATCTGCACAAAGTCATGAGCCGAGAGATTGTTCGTGATCAGGGCGTGATGATGTTACTCGGCACCATGCGTGCCGAAGAGCGCCTCGCCGCCTTTCTGCTTAACCTGTCCCAGCGTTTTCAGGCGCGCGGATTTTCGGCGTCGGAATTCCACTTGCGCATGACGCGAGAGGAAATAGGCTCATATCTGGGCATGAAATTGGAAACGGTCAGTCGCTCGTTCTCGCATTTCCAGGAAGAAGGCTTGATTACAGTGCATCAGAAGCATATCCAGATTCAGGACGTCGCCCGTTTGCGCAAACTGCTGTCGGGCTAAGCTAAAGC
>CAZFHG010000309.1:0-3500 GCA_964518665.1 uncultured Opitutaceae bacterium
ATTGCGGTAGCGCTCGGCGAAATCGAGGCCGTAGCCGACAACGAAACGGTCGGGGATATCGAAGCCGACAAGGTCGGCCTCGAAGGGGACCTGGCGGCGGCCCTTCTTGTCGAGGAGCACACAGACGCGGACGCTGGCGGGTTTCATGCCGCGAATCATGCCGGCGATGAGTGAAAGGGTTTTCCCCGTGTCGAGGATGTCATCGACGATCAGGACATGGCGGCCGGTCACGTCGAGCGTGAGGCCATGGATGACCTTGGGTGTGCCGTGCGACTCGGTGGTGTTGCCGTAGCTCGTGGTGCGGATGCAATCTAGCCGGATGGGATTGTCCACCTGCCGCAGCAAGTCGGCGGTAAAGAGGATGGCACCGTTCATGATCGAGATGACCGTGAACTCTTCGTTGCCGTAGATTTCCTTCAGGCGCCGGCCCAGCTCCTGCACTCGCTTTTGAATCTGGGATTCGGTCACCAAGATGCTTTCCAAGTCGGGATGAAGGGCGGGAGCGGACATAGGATTAGGCCCAGCCAGACAAACGGTGGAGTGGGTGGCAATACGGTAGAGGGGCCCATGCGCCCAATTCCTTTGACTTAACCCCGCCTGAAAACTTGCCTCGCACCTGCCTCGGCGCGGCATGATTTCAATCCGGATTCAACAACTCACCAAGCGGTTCGGGGCGGTCACCGCCCTGCAGCGGCTCGACCTGACCGTCAATCCGGGGGAGCTCTTCTTCCTTTTGGGTCCCAGCGGCTGCGGCAAGACCACGCTGCTGCGCTGCATGGCCGGCTTCTACATCCCCGATGAGGGAAAGCTGTTTTTCGGCGACGAAGACGTGACCACCCTCGCACCGCACAAGCGCAACACCGGCATGATGTTCCAGAGCTACGCGCTCTGGCCGCACATGACCGTGGCGGAAAACGTGGCCTTCGGCTTGCATGAGCGGAAAGTGACCAGGGACGAGATCAACCGCCGGGTGGTAGAGGCCCTCGAGTCGGTGCACATGGGCCAGTATGCCGGGCGCAAGCCCAACCAGCTCTCCGGCGGCCAGCAGCAGCGCGTGGCACTGGCCCGGGCGCTGGTCATCCGTCCCCGCTGCCTGCTGCTCGACGAACCGCTTTCGAATCTCGATGCCAAGTTGCGGCTGGAAATGCGCGCCGAGATCCGCCGGGTCTGCAAGGAGTTCAAGCTCACGACGGTTTATGTGACCCACGACCAGAAGGAGGCGCTGTCGATTTCGGACCGCATGGCGATCCTCGACGGTGGACGGATTTTGCAGGTGGGCACGCCGCGGGAGGTCTACACGCGGCCGGTTAACCGGATCGTGGCCAATTTCATTGGTGAAACAGACTTCATCGCCGGCCGGGTCGTGGGCAAGTCTGGCAACTACATGACCGTGGAGACCAGCGTGGGACGTTTCGACGGCGTGCCAGGCAATCCCGGAAGTCCGCCGCCGGAGGGCGCCGCCGTCACCCTGTCGATCCGGCCTGAGTGCTGGGAACTGCATCGCAGCCCACAGACCCGCAATGCGATCAGCGGCACGATCGGTGAATCGGTGTACCTGGGCGAGGTGGCCCAGTATGATTTCATCACCGGCAACGGCACGGACTTGAAGATATACGAACGCAATCCGCGCTTCGTGGACGGCGCGGCCCGTGGGGAGCTCTATGCCACCGCCGATCCCGAGGACGTCGTGGTGCTGGCCGACTGACACACCGCATGATCAAGCGGGCGGTCATCATTCTGGCCTTGGTCGGCATCGTTGCCCTGCCGTTCATGCTGCGGCCGGAGCGGACCGCCGGCAATAAGGCGGATGCGACCTTGGTAATCATCACGTCGCACAACGAGGCCATCCGGCACGAATACGGCCTGGGTTTCCGCCAGTGGTACAAGGGGCGCACCGGCAAGGACGTGTTCATCGATTGGCGAGTCATTGGCGGCACCAGCGAGATCGCCCGGTTCCTCGAGTCGGAATATATCGCGTCGTTCCAGAACCTGTGGGTGCGCAAACTCGGCAAGCCTTGGAGCGCGAACGTGATGGCGGCGTTTGCCAATGGCCGGCTGACCGCGGACGCACCGGCGGCGGCACAGGAAGCACGCCGCGTGTTTCTCGCCTCGGAGGTGAGCTGCGGCATCGACCTGTTCTTTGGCGGCGGCAGCTACGATGCCATCCGACAGGCCGAGGCCGGCCGCCTGGTGCCCTCGCGCATCCTGCAGACAAGGCCCGAATGGTTCACGGACGAGGTGATTCCCTCCAGCTACGCCGGCGAGCCGTTCCGGGACGCAGAAGGCCGCTGGATCGGCAATGTGCTCAGCAGCTACGGCATCCTCTGCAACCACGATGCGCTCAAACGGCTCGGCATCACGAAGACGCCCTCGCAGTGGCAGGATCTCACCGACCCAAGGTACGTCGGGGAAATCGCCCTCGCGGATCCGACGAAGAGCAGTTCCATCGCCAAGGCCTTTGAGAATCTCATCCAGCAGCAGATGCAGGAACGCCTCACCGCGCTGCAGGCGGCCAATTCCGGTCGTCCCGCAGCCGAAACCGAGGCCCAAGCCGTGCGCGAAGGCTGGGTGCGGGGCTTGCAGATCATCCAGCTGATCTGCGCGAATTCGCGGTATTTCACCGATTCGTCACAGAAGCCGCCGATCGATGTTGCGCAGGGCAATTCGGCCGTGGGCATCTGCATCGATTTCTATGGCCGCTACCAGGCCGAGGCCGTGCGCCGGCGGGATGATTCGGCGCGTCTGGAGTTTGTGACCCCGCATGGAGGCACGGTGAGCTCGGTGGACCCGATCGGCCTCCTGCGTGGCGCTCCCCACCGGGAAGTCGCGGAGGACTTCATCGAATATACGCTGACCATGGACGGGCAGAAACTGTGGAACTTCAAAGTCGGCGCGCCCGGCGGTCCCGTGCGGTTTTCGCTCCGCCGCGTGCCGATCCGGCGGGATTTCTATGCCCGCAAGGAGTGGACCGATCTGCGCTCCGACCCGGAAGCCGATCCATACGATGTCGCGGAGCACCTGGTCTATCGTCCGGCCTGGACAGGCGATATCTTTCGCGAGATGGCATTTATCATCCGGGTGATGGCCATGGACACACAGCCGGAATTGGTGAGAGCCTGGCGGACCATGGCCGCAGCGGGTTCGCCGCCAGCGGCGCTGGCCGTAATGGGCGACATGGACGCCGTGACGTACGAAAAGGTCCTGGGGAACATCAAGCAGGCGCTCAATGCGAAGAACAAGGTGGAGGAAATCCGCCTGGCGAACGCGCTCGGCGCGTCATTCCGTGAGCAATATCGGCGGGCGGAAGAGATCGCGCGCGCCGCGACGGCGCGTGCGAACGCTCAACGCTGAACGTTTAACGCTGAACGCTGAACGCTCAAATACGGACTTTGTGAACGCTAATCAGCGCTGATTGGGCACAAGGCTACAGGGATTCAGATTCAGTGATAAGCGGTAGATTAGCGCAGATTAGCGTTCTCACCGGATCGAAAGGTTTGCGC
>CAZFHG010000310.1:0-3499 GCA_964518665.1 uncultured Opitutaceae bacterium
CATGAAGATTGGCACCGTGGCCGCGCTCGGCGTGGCCATCGTGATCCTCGCGCCGACCCTCAAGATGCCGGCGCTGACCAAATTCATTGACGGCTCCGGTCCCGTCTTCGCCGGGCCGGTCTTCCCGTTCTGCTTCATCACCATCGCTTGCGCGGCGGTGTCGGGCTTCCACTCCCTCATCGCCTCGGGTACGACCCCGAAACTCCTCGCCCGTGAAAAGGACATCCGCGTGATCGCCTACGGCGCGATGGTGACCGAGATGCTCGTGGGCATCATGGCGCTCATCGCCGCGTGCGCCATGATCCCTGGCGAGTATTTCGCCATCAACATGAAGGGCGAGGCCGCGACGGTCGTCGCCAAGGTCACGGCACTGGGCTTCCCGGTGACCGAGACGCAGATGTCCGATCTCGCCGCGAGCGTGGGCGAGAAGACCATGGTGGGCCGCGCCGGCGGCGCGCCGACCTTCGCGATGGGCATGGCGCAGATTTTCGCGGGCGTGCTCGGCAAGCATCTGCTGCCGCTCTGGTACCACTTCGCCATCATGTTCGAGGCGCTGTTCATCCTCACGACGATCGACGCCGGCACGCGCGTCGGGCGCTTCATCGTGCAGGACATGCTGGGCTACCTGCACCGGCCGCTGGCCGACACGCGGTCCTTCGCGGGCAATTTCCTCGGCACCAGCCTCTTCGTCGCAGCCTGGGGCTGGTTCCTCTATCAGGGCGTGGTGGACCCGCTGGGAGGTATCAATTCGCTCTGGCCGATCTTCGGCGTGGCGAACCAGCTGCTGGCGGTCATCGCCCTGTCGCTCGGCACGACCGTGCTGATCAAGATGGGTCGCACGCGCTACATCTGGGTCACCGTCGCGCCGCTGACCTGGCTGCTGGCGGTCACGATGACGGCGGGCTGGATGAAGATATTCAGCGCCGATCCGCGGCTCGGCTTCCTGAGCGCGGCGCGGGACTTCGCGGCGAAGATCGAGGCCGGCGGCACCACGGCGCAGCTCAAGCAATGGGGCCAGCTGATGTTCAACAACCAGGTCAACGCCGTCGTCACCGGCACCTTCCTCGTCCTCGTGGCCGCCGTGGTGATCACGTGCGCGCGGGTGTGGTGGCAGCTGCTGGCCGGGAAGCGGGCCCCGGACCTCCGTGAGGAGCCCTACGTCGCCGTGACGACTTGAACAGGCAAGGCATTAAGCGCGAAGACGCAAAGATGCTAAGGAAGCGCAAAGGTCTGGAACCGTCTCTGCGAGGTGGGATGGTTTTTGGTTTCAGGGCCAACCGTCTGCTTCGCGTGACCTTTGCCCCTTCGTGTCTTTGCGCTTAATTCTCACCCCGTCCGCCTCATGAGCACCCCGCACACCGCTTTGATTTCCGAACAGGCGCGCCGGCAGTTTCGGGATGAAGGTTGGTTTCTGCTGCCAGGCGTGGTGCCGGCAGCGCACCTGGCGATGCTGCGCGAGGTGTGCATGCGGTTCATCGCCGCCCATGACGCCGAGATGGACGCGGCCGGCGTCACGCAGCAAGGCATCAACATCCGGGGCAACCGGTACTTCATCGCCAACCGGCACAAGGGCACGCGGCTGGCGGAATTCATCTACAGCGACCTGATGGCGGAGGTCTGCCGGGCCACGCTCGGGGACAATGCGTATCTGTTCTGGGAGCAGTTTGTCGTGAAGGGACCGGAGAAGGGATCAAAGTTCAGCTGGCACCAGGATTCCGCCTATGTCGGTACGCCGCACCGGCCGTATCTCACCTGCTGGGTGACGCTCGACGACGTAACCGAAGCCAATGGCACGGTTTATCTCCTGCCGTATTCACGGGCCGGCACGCGCGAGGTGGTGCCGCATAAGAAAAATCCGGTGAGCAACGATCTGGAGGGCTACTTTGGCTCCGACCCGGGGGATGCCGTGATTGCGTCGGCGGGAAGCATCGCCTGTTTTTCAAGCACGGTGCTGCACCGCAGCGGTTTCAACACGACGCCGCACTGGCGCCGGGTTTACCTGCCGCAATATTCCGCCGAGCCGTTGCTAAGGCCCGATGGCAAGCTGGCGGCCTTTGCCGAACCTTTCCTGGTGAACGGAGTGCGGCGCGACGGTCGGAGCTGAGATTTTTAACCCCTCCTTCGCCAAGCCTATGGAGGGCAGGCACGGATTACACGGATGGCACGGATCTGAGGATGGCCACAGAAGGCACAAGAGGCGCAGGACCATTCACGAACCATTTTAGAGGAGCACGCAGAGGAAGCGGAGGTAGCAAAAATAAAACTCTGCGGTCCTCTGCTACCTTCTTTTGAATGGTATGGTCCTTGTGCTTTTTGCGCCTCTTGTGGCCATTGTCTTGGCATTCATCCGTGGCATCCGTGGTTAAAAGACTCCTACAAAAAAAGAGCCCCGGAAAATCCGGGGCTCTTTAACTTAAACTTAGGACTCAGACTCGGCTTTATTCGCCGACGCCGTAGGCGGGGAGGACCTTTTCGACGCGCGACTTGTCGAGGCGGGCATAGACTGGAATGCCGTTGTCGTACGGGAGGGTCACTTCGCCCTGGATGAGGGGTTGGGCGTAGCGCAGGAACTGGAAGTTCATGGAAACGTTGTCCTCGTTGATCCACTCGCGGGGGAGCTTCTTCACGCCGTTGGCGATGTCGCTCAGCGGAGCGAGACCGGTCTCGACGGTATAGTGGTCGGCATCGCCGCGGAGGAGGGTGACCATCTTGTCGGTCTCACCGCGGATGGCGGCGAGCACGGCGGCCTGGCCGGCCAGGGCGGCTTCGTCGGCGTCCGTCTTGGAAGCGGAATGCGCGGCGGCGCGCTGGACGAGACCGGGCTTGGCGACGCGAACCTTCACGCCGGGGAGGTTGGCCCCGATGATTTCGGCGAGGATGTCGCCGGCGCCGCCCAGCTGGGCATGGCCAAAGGCGTCGGTCTTGCCGTCGGCGGCGACGTAGTTGCCGTCGGCGTCCACGAGGCCCTCGGCGACGACGATCGAGCAGAACTTTTCGCGCTTCAGGACGCGTTTGACGTCCTCGAGCACTTTGGCCTGGTCGAAGGGAATCTCGGGCAGGAGAATGATGTGCGGGGGATCGTGCGGGTGGTCGCGGCGCTTGGCGAGGGAGGCACCGGCGGCGATCCAGCCGGCGCTGCGGCCCATGACCTCGATGATGGAGACCAGGTCGCCCTGACCCATGGACTCACTGTCGCAGGCGACTTCACGGACCGTGGTGGCGATGTACTTGATCACGCTGCCGTAGCCGGGGCAGTGGTCGGTGACGGCGAGGTCGTTGTCGATGGTCTTCGGCACGCCGATGACCCGGAGCTCGTAGCCCTGTTCCTGGGCGAGCTTGGAGATCTTGTCCGCGGTGTCCTGGGAGTCGTTGCCGCCGATGTAGAAGAAGTAGCGGATGTTGTGGGCCTTGAAGACCTCGAGGACGCGCTCGAAATCGGCCTGTTTCTTGAGCTTGTAGCGGCAGGTGCCGAGGGCGGCGCCGGGGGTGTGCTTGAGCG
>CAZFHG010000311.1:0-3473 GCA_964518665.1 uncultured Opitutaceae bacterium
TCTCCACCGACGTGCATGGAATTGCCGAGCTCATCGGTCAGCGGCAGGATGGCTATCTGGTCAAGCCCGGGGACGCCGTCGGACTGTCCCAGATGATGCAGCTCTGCCTCGCCAAGGAACGCAGCGGCAAGTCCCTTACCCCCACCGCCTATTCAAAGGCCCTGCGGTTCCAAGACGCCAGCTGGGCGCTTCCCATGGCAGAGTCATCGTGTAGCGGGAGCTGACATCACAAATGCCGCACCCGGTTGGGAGCGACGCAGGGAGCGCAAGCTTGCCAGATAATCCCCACCACTTCTCATTCAGCCGCATCCGTCGCCATGTCCCTTGCCAAGATCCGAGACCGCCTCCGCTCACACCCGGAACCCGTCATTTTTCTCGGAGCCTTCGCCGTCGTCCTCATATTCGCCCTCTACACGAACCACGTTTGGGAGGATTACTACATCACCTATCGCTCCAGCAAGAACCTGGCGACTGGTCATGGCCTGGTGTTCAATGTGGGCGAGCGGCTGCACACTTTCACCTCCCCGCTCGGCGTCCTCCTGCCGGCGCTGTCCCATCTCCTCACGTGCAATACGAGCGACACCGGCGCGCTCTGGATCTTCCGGATCATGTGCGCCGCGGCCTTCGGGGGAGCGGCGATGCTGTTATTTCGGATGGCAAGGCTCCAGCATGGTAATTGGGTCATCGGCGGCCTGCTCTCCGCGTGGTTGATCACGGACCCCAAGTCGGTGGATTTCACCATCAATGGCATGGAGACCGCCTTCATGCTGCTGTTCCTGGCCTGCGCCCTGTGGGGCCACCTCGCAACCGGGATCCGGTCGTGGAAGATCCTGGGCGCCGCCTGGGCGGGACTGATGTGGACACGACCGGACAGCTTCATCTACGTCGCGCTGATCGCCGCGGGGTTTTGGCTGTTCAATGATGAGAAGCAATCGGCGACCAACCGGCGCGGATTGCTGGTGCTTTATATTCGCGCGGGCCTGCTGACCACCGCGCTCTACCTGCCGTGGCTGATCTGGGCTTGGGCCTATTACGGTACGCCGATACCGCACACGATCACGGCCAAGGGCGACATCGGCGGAACGCACAGCTTCATAGGTCTGCTGGGCACCGCGATTCAGCTGCCTTTCCTGGCCTGGGCCAAAACCTCGTCACTGGAACTGACTTTCCTGCCGTCCTATTACATGATCGGTGGCTGGCCCTCATTCCTGATACATGCATCCAGGGTCCTTGCCACAGTTTGCTGTCTGCTGTGGGTCCTGCCGTTCATCCGCCATTGGAGCCGGGCCGCGTCCTTCGCGTTTTTTGGCGCTCATGTCTACCTGACCTACTTCCCGTACTTCCCCTTTCCCTGGTACATTCCCAGCACCACCCTTCTCGCACTCGTCGCCCTGGCGGGGTTGATTGACTGGCTGCTGAACCGTGGGACGCAGTTCCAACGGCTACGATTCGCTGCCTGGGGTCTCTCCGGCCTGCTGCTCGCCGCCAACGGTTGGACCCTCTGGCAGGCGGCCCGCCAGGTCGAGGCCCAGCAGACGCTGGTCGAGGATGGCACGCGCCGAAAAATCGGCGAGTGGTTGCACGAACAGGCGGCGCCCGGTGACACGGTATTCATGGAGCCGCTCGGCTACATCGGATTTTTCTCCGGATTGAAAACCTATGACTGGCCCGGGATGTCCTCGCTCGAAATGGTCCGGGCCCGCCAGCAGGTCGGCAGCAACTGGAGTACACTCATCCAGTATCTGGAGCCGACCTGGCTGGTGCTCCGGCCGTTCGAAGCCGAGCGCATCAGCCTGGGCGCACCCCGTCTGCTGACCGAGAGCTACAAGCTCATGCAGGCCTTCGACAGTTCGGTCGCGGTGGCGCAACTGTCCGTCTACGGCCGTCCCTACCTGGAACACGACGCGCACTTCATCGTGTACCGTCAGCGGCGGATCCCGGTGGCCGAGCGCTCACCTGTCACCCTCGCGCGCGGTGAGGTCCGGCTTCGTCCCGGCCGGATGCAACTGCCGGGCAAGGCCTACCACACTGAGTTCAACCGGCACGAGATCACGGTCACCGGTGCGCCGGCGACCATTGAGTTCCCGCTCACCCCCGGTCTTTCGGAGCTCACCGGCGGTTACGGCCTGCTCGACGAGGAATGGGTGGGGACCAAGAAGATCAAGCCGGTGGAATTCACCGTCGCGCTGATCAAGCCGGACGGCACCGCCCAAATCCTGCTGCAGCAGCAACTGGATCCGGTGAACCAGCCCGACCACCGCGGCTTCCGCCCCTTCCGCCTCAGCCTGCCGCAACCCTTGGCGGGAACCCTGCGCTTTTCCACCAAACCTTCGGCCGGCAGCGCCGGTCACATCCGGGCATTCTGGGGCGAGATGCAGGTCGTGCCACTTCGCACCGGCCTGCTGGTCAACGGTCGGTTGATCCCGGCTGCCGCCGCCAGCGAAGCCCGTTTCGGATTCTACAACACCGAGGAAGACGGCCGGCCCTGCCTGTTCGCCCATGCGCCCGCCACCCTGGTCTATGACTGGCAGGAGGGCATGAACCGGCTGGAAGCCGAATATGGCGTCATGCGCGCAGCGCATACCGGGGCCAATGCCACCGAAGGCGTGGTCTTCGTGGTGGAAGCGGTGGATGCCGCCGGCGCACACCAGGTGCTGTTCCGGCGCCATCTCAATCCCCTGGGCAATGCCGACGACCGCGGTGCCCAGATCCTCGCCGTGCCCCTCCCGCCCACCCCCGGTGGCCGCATCATCCTGCGCACCGATCCACCCCCTTCCGGGCACCTCAACAGCGCGTGGAGCTATTGGCGCGACTTGAAGGCCGTCCGCTGATTTGATCAACCCAGTAGCGGGATTGCCCGGCTGGATTGTCATTTTACCCGAGCCTCTGTCCCTGCCTGTTTTTTCGTCCATCGGGCAGGACTGGATACTTGATTCTACACCAGTGAATCGGCAAGAAACTGCCACCCATCACAAATACCAACGCATGAACCGGTTCAAACCGCGCCCGACGCTGCTGCTTGTATTTGGCCTGGCTTTCATTTTCGCGCTGCTCTTCGCCTTCCACACCGACCATGTGTGGGAAGACTACTACATCACCTACCGTTCCAGCAAAAACCTGGCAACGGGTCATGGCCTGGTCTTCAATCACGGCGACCGCCTGCATACCTTCACGTCGCCGCTGGGCGCGCTCCTGCCCGCCGCCGCCAGTCTGCTCACCGGCAACAGCTCGGATACCGGTACGCTCTGGATTTTCCGCCTGATGTGTCTCTGCGCCCTGGGTGGCGGCACGGCGCTGCTGTTCGACCTGACCCGGAGGTCCGGGTATCCGCTGATCGCCTCCTGCTTCCTCGCACTCTTCATCATCACCGACGCCAAGGTCGTCGATTTCACCATCAACGGCATGGAGACCGCCTTCATGCTGCTGTTCCTCGCCCATGCCCTCCGGTCGCATTTCACCCCCGGTAGGCGGCA
>CAZFHG010000312.1:0-1197 GCA_964518665.1 uncultured Opitutaceae bacterium
TCCATGGTTGAGTTTGCCAACCGGATGCGGTGGATTCGCCCCAATGGCCCGTCCCGTCCGGATCTCACAAACCAAACTCGCCAAGGATCTCGGCGTTTCCCAGGCACTGGTTTCATTGGTATTAAACGGACGCAAGGAGGGCATCAACCCGGACACCTACAAGCGCATCTGGGAGCATGCCATCAGCCTGGGCTACCAGCCGAAGGGCATGAAATTCGAGCGCTCGCCGCGAGAGTCGCGGCTGCGCCAGGTGGGCTTTGTCCTGCGCTCGGGCCTCAACATCCATACGCAGGGCAGCTACTTCAACCACGTGCTCCACGGCCTGCACACGGCCCTCGCCGAGCGGGGTTACGCCGCCGTCTTTCTGGGCTCGGAGGACACGCTGAAGAAGGAACGGCTGCGCCAGTATTTTCCCACGGGCCACGCGCTGCAGGGCATCGTGCTGTTCGGCGAGGTCGCCCCGGCCTTCCTGCACCTGTTGCGGCAATTCGAGCCGCGCATCGTGGCGGTCTCGGCCCGCCACACGGGACTTTGCCACTCCGTCGTGGGCAATGAACCGCAGGCACTGGCCTCGCTGGTGCAACACCTGCATGAACTCGGCCACCGTCGCATCGGCTGGCTCGGCGGCAACACCGGGCTGGGCCGGCATGAGGCGCGCTACCAGGCCTACCAGGCCGGGCTCAAGCTGGCCGGACTCGAGGCCGATCCCCGCTATGCGGTCTTGCTGAAACAGGGCGACCGGGCCGAGGGCACCGAGGCGATCCTGCGCCTGCTGCCGCTGCGGACGCGGAAGGATTTTCCCACCGCCTTCATCACCTACAATCTGCACATGTCCATTGGTGCGGCGCAGGCCATCATCCGCTCGGGCCTCTCGGTGCCGGGCGACATCAGCATGGCCGCGGCCGACTACTCTCCGCTGGCGCAGCAGGAGGAGCCGCGTATCACGGCCGCCGGCTGCGAAGCCGAGAAACTGGGACAGGCCGCGGCCAAACTGCTGCTGGAGTCCACGACCGACACCGATGGCATCTTCAATGACCTGATTTTGCCCGCCCAGCTCTACGTTGGCCAGAGCACCGGACCCGCCCGCGGCACCCAGCAAATCAGCGGAACCACAAACCGGTAGAGGAACGCTAATCTTGCGCTGATCTCAGAACATGCCGTTGGATTGGCTCCCATCAGCGCCAGATTAGCGAAGAT
>CAZFHG010000312.1:1297-3440 GCA_964518665.1 uncultured Opitutaceae bacterium
GTTCCCCTCCCCATGACTGTCTACGACCACGCCGTCATCGCTTTCTACTTCGTCTTCATGATGGTGATCAGCTGGGTCTTCCGGCGCTTCATCACCAACGTCAGCGACTATTTCCGGAGCGGCGGACAGGTCCTGTGGTGGATGGCCGGAGGGTCGGCCTTCATGGTGTCCTTCAGCGCGTGGACCTTCACCGGTGCTGCCAGCCGGGCCTACGGCGACGGCTGGCCGATCATGGTCATCTACCTGGCCAATGCGGTGGGGTTCTTCATGAACGCGGCCTATTTCGGCCCGAAAATGCGGCAGCTGCGCGTGATCACCTCGATGCAGGCCGTGCGCCAGCGCTTCGGCCGGGCCAGCGAGCAGACCTTCACCTGGATCACCCTGCCTCTCCAGATGCTGACTGCGGGCATCTGGCTCTACGGCCTTGGGGTGTTCTTTTCCGCGGCGTTCGGACTCGACGTGCGGCTGACCATTTTGGTGACCGGGGTTTCCGTCCTGCTGATCTCGCTCATCGGCGGAAGCTGGGCGGTGGTGGCCAGCGACTTCATCCAGGTGCTGATCCTGATGCCGGTGACAGTCGTCGCGACCTTCCTGGCGGTCGCCCATATTGGCGGCTGGTCGGTGATGATCGACAAGCTGTCGGCCACCAGCCTGAACCTGGGCAAGGTCTTCACCGACGACTTCCTGCTTTTCTGGTGCGTCGCGATCCTCTTCAAGCAGTTCCTCTCGACCAACAATATCAACGACGCCTCGCGCTACCTCTGCGTCAAGGACAGCAAGCATGCGCGCAAGGCCGCCATCCTCGCCGGTGTGCTGTTCCTTGGCGGCATCGTCGTCTGGTTCCTCCCGCCGATGGCGGCGACGATCACGCATCCGGACCTGTCCTCCCAGTATCCCGGGCTGAATGAGCCGGCGGAGGGATCGTTCTTCGCCATCGCCCAGGCCACCTTCCCGGTCGGCATGCTCGGGCTGCTGGTCAGCGGGATCTTCGCGGCGACCATGTCCTCGATGGACTCCGGCCTAAACAAGAATGCCGGAGTGTTCATCAAGAACTTCTACCAGCCGATCCTGCGGCCCAAGGCGGAGGAATCCGAGCTCCTGAAGGCGGGCAAGGTCACCACGGTGGTGCTGGGCCTGACGGTCATCGGCGTCGCGATCTTCTACAGCCAGTTGAAGAACCTCACGCTCTTTGAGCTGATGGTGAAGTTCCAGGTGCTGGTCTCGCTGCCCTACATCGTGCCGCTGGTGCTCGGAATCATCATCAAGCGCACGCCGAGCTGGTCGGGCTGGTCCACCGTGGTGGTGGGCTTCGTGGTCAGCTTTCTCACCGACCGCTACCTGAACATTGCCTGGGCCGTGCGAACCTTTGGCGTGGCCGACGGCACCACGAACTGGGAACGGCAGAATTGGGAGCAGGGCATCGGGGTCTTCACCATCTTGGGTGCGGGCATCGCCTGGTTCCTTTTCACCAAACTGTTTTATCGCTATGAAAAGCCGGCGCAAAAGGCCGACATCGACCTGTACTGCCGCAACCTGGCGACCCCGGTGGACTACGCCACGGAAGAAGGCGCGGTCGCCACGGACGACAAGCAATCCTGGCTCATCGGCTGGCTGTGCCTGCCCTACGGCGCCGTGGTCACGCTCATGGCCCTGATTCCCAACCCCCCCGTCGGCCGCCTGGCCTTTGTTTTCTGCGGCGGCGTCGTGATGCTCGTCGGCTGGCTGCTTGTGAAGCAGGCCCGGCGACCCGCCCCCGCGACCAAAGCATGACCGCGCGGGGCAAAGTCATTTTGCTGCCGCCCAACCGGGTCTGGCGCAGTTACACGGGCGGTCGCACCCTCGACCAGATGGCCCGGGCCGCCGCACCAGGGGACAGCCATTTCCCCGAGGACTGGATCGCCTCGACCACCCGGGCGGTCAACATCGGCCGCGAAGAGATTATCGAAGGCCCTTCGCGCGTGCAGGTCGGTGGCGTGTCGCAGGATTTTGCGGCCCTGCTCACCGGCGATCCGGAGTATTTTTTGGGTGCCACCCATGCGACGCGGCACGGCTCCGAGCCACACCTGCTGGTCAAATTCCTCGATCCCTCCATCCGGCTCCACCTGCAAGTGCATCCGTCCGCCGACTTCGCCCGGCGCCGGCT
>CAZFHG010000313.1:0-3402 GCA_964518665.1 uncultured Opitutaceae bacterium
CAGTACGGCCGTCTGGTGCAGGGCCCAGCGGTCCAACGCATCCATCTGCGCCACTGGCACGGCATGCTCCGCAATCCTGAAATCGAACAGGTTGGAGAGCTGGAAGCGGAAGGTGTTGCGGAAGAGCCGGTAGGATTCGCCGACGTTCTTGAGGATCTCGTCATCCACCGGGATGTCGTCGCGGAAATCCTGCGACGCGATCCAAAGGCGGATGACATCGGCCCCGTGCTGGGCGATGTAGGCGTCGGCCGTCTGCGGCTTTTGGTAGGTCGAGCTCTTGGAGATTTTCTGGCGGTTCTTGTCGACGATGAAGCCGTGGGTCAGGACTGCCTTGTAGGGCGCGGCGCCCCAGGCGATCACGCTGCACCACAGCGAGGACTGGAACCAGCCGCGGTGCTGGTCGCTGCCCTCGAGGTAGAGGTCGGCCGGCCACTGCGTGCCGCCCTGGCCGCGCTTCAACACGGCGGCCTGGGTGGATCCGGAGTCAATCAAGACATCGAGGGTGTCCCGTCCGCCGACGAGGTCGGCGGGTGCGGGCCAGCCGGCGGGCAGTGTCACGCCCTCCAGGACCTGGGCGGCGGTGGAGTCGTACCAGAAATTGGTGCCATGGGTGGCAATCTTGTCGGCCACGGCGCGGATGACGGCGGCGTCGAGGTAGGCTTGTTTGTCCGGGCCGTAGAAGGCGATGATCGGCACGCCCCAGGAACGCTGGCGGCTGATGCACCAATCGGGCCGTGATTCTACGGCACCGCGGATGCGGGCCTCGCCCCAGGCGGGGATCCAGCCCTGGGACTGCGCGATCTTGGTGATCTCGCCGAGGGCGACCTGACGGTGCCCGGCCTTGTCGAGGGAAACGAACCACTGGTCGACGGCGCGGAAGATGATCGGGGTCTTGGAGCGCCAGCAATGAGGGTAGCTGTGCTCGTAGCGCTGCTTCGCCAGGAGGGCGCCGGCGGCGTCGAGCTTGCGCAGGACGGCGATGTTGGCGGGAGAGGTCTTCTTGGCCTTGAGGTCCTCCACGCTTTCGAGGCAGGTGAGGCCCACGAGTTCGGCCGGGATCTGGCCGTCGTCGAGGTATTTGCCGTCGTCACCGACCGGGCAGTAGATCGGGAGCTTGTATTTGAGGCCGGTGAGATAGTCCTCCGAACCATGGCCGGGTGCAGTGTGAACGCAGCCGGTGCCGCTCTCGGTGGTGACGTAGTCGGCCAGCACCACGGGCGCGGCGCGGTCGATGAAGGGATGACGCGGTTGCAACTGCTCGAGGGCGTCGCCCTTGAGCGTGTGCACGACGGTGGGTTGGATTTCCAGCTTGGCCGCGGTGGCGACCGAACCGAGCAGGGCGGCCGCGACGATGATGCGCTCCGCGCCGAGGTCGGCCACAACGTAGTCCACCTCGGGGTGGACGGCGATGGCGAGGTTGGCGGGGATCGTCCAAGGCGTGGTCGTCCAGATGACCACGAACAGAGGCTTGTCGGTGGGGAGTCCGAACTTCGCGGCCTCGGCGGCCGGGACGGCGAACTTCACCCAGATGGAAGGGCTGACGTGGGACTGGTATTCGATTTCCGCCTCGGCGAGGGCGGTTTCGAAAGGGATGCTCCAATAGACCGGCTTTTTGCTGCGGTAAACCAGGCCTTGTTCAACGAAGGCGGCAAAGGTCCGGAGGATGTCGGCCTCGAACGCGGGGGCCTTGGTCTTGTATTCGTTCTTCCAGTCGGCGAGCACGCCGATGCGCTTGAACTGGGTGGTCTGCCGCTCGATCCAGGTCTCGGAAAAGGCGTCGCACCGGGCCCGCATCTCGGCGGTGGTCAGAGTGAGTTTCTGTTCCTGGATCTCACGCGAGACTTTCTGCTCGATGGGCAGGCCATGGCAGTCCCAGCCGGGAACGTACGGGGTGCGGTAGCCGCGCAGGGACTTGTAGCGATTGACGATGTCCTTGAGGGTCTTGTTGAGCGCGGTGCCGATGTGGACGTCGCCGTTGGTGAACGGGGGACCGTCGTGCAGGACGAAGGCGGGGGCCCCGGCCCGGTTTTGCTGGATCCGGGCGTAAAGGCCGAGTTTCTCCCAGTGGGCGAGCCGGGAAGGCTCGCGCTGCACCAGACCGGCCCGCATGGGAAAGTCGGTTTTTGGCAGCAGGAGAGTGTCTTTTAGGTCGGTGGCCATCGCTACAAAAGTGCGGGAGGCTACCGGAGCAGAGGGGGTAGTCAAGTGGCGAGACTTGCGAGTGGAGCAGGGCAGGTCTTTGACCTGCCCGGAGGCAGTAGGGGCGCAGCTCGACTGCGCCCGGTTGGATCGTCGGGCGAAAGGTGCCCAAGGGCGCACACGAGGTGCGCCCCTACGAATCAGGTCCCCGCGACGCGGCGCGCCAGGCGTTCGCCCGATTTGATGCAATCCTGCAGGGAGATGCCGTCGCGGACATTGCCGCCGACGTAGAGGCCGTCCGCCGACTGCTCCAGGCGGTCGATGATCTCGAGGAAGCGACCGTAGCCCAGTGTGTATTGCGGGATGGCCCGCGGCCAATAGCTGTGGCGCACGAAAAGCGGGGGAGTGCTGACGCCGACGAGATCGTGGAGGTCGCGGGCAATCTGCGCGAGCAAGGCCTCGGTGGGCAACCGGGCCAGGTCGGGCTGGCGCAGTCCGCCAATGAAGACGGTCAGGCCCACATGACCGTCCGGCGCCCGGTTCGGAAAGAGGGTGGAGGAGAAGAGCATGCCCAGCACGGAGCGGTGTTCCACGGCGGGTACGAGGCCGCCGAAGCCATCGAGCGAGTGCCCCACCTGTTCGCGGCGGTAACCGAGAAAAAGGGAGGAAACAGGCGGCTGGATGATTTCGTCGAGTCCGGCGAGCGGACGTTCGTGGTCGGGGCCTATCGTCAATTGCGCCAGGGCGCCGGCCGATACGGCGAGGATGACGCGGTCAAATTCACCCGTGGCGGTCTGGCCGTATTTTTCCCAGGTGAGCCGGTGCCGGGGGCCGGGCGCAACGGCCTGGACCACGGTGCCGCATTGCAGTGCCCCGGCCGGCAACTTGGCCGCCAGAGTGTCCGTGATGGCTTGCAGGCCGTCGGGGAAGGAAACGAGCGAGGCGCGGCCTTCGCCCCGGGCCCGCTTGGCCTTGCCGGCGGCCATCATGCCGCGCAGGAGCGAGCCATGTGAGCGCTCGGCATCCCACAACATCGGAAAGGCGTGGCGTACGGAGAGCTGCGCGGGATCCCCGGCGTAGATGCCGGCAATGAGCGGATTCAGGGCGTAGTCGACCAGTTCCGGGGTGAAGTGCTCGCTGACCAGGTCGGCCAGGCTGAGATCCTCCGTCCGCTCCTTCCGGCGGCTGAGCAATTCGCCGAAGATGGCGGCCTTGGTGCGGAAGGAGAAGAGCTTTGTGGAAAAGAACGAGCCCGGTCCCATG
>CAZFHG010000314.1:0-3115 GCA_964518665.1 uncultured Opitutaceae bacterium
TGATGTTGGAAATCACCCCGGCATTGCGCTCCGGTGCGCACTGGCCGGTGCGGACTCTCACCGCCGCGCAAGCCGCCAAGCTCGGCCTCGCACTCCCACTGCGCCCTGTCGCACCCGATCCGCGGCTCGATGTGCGTTTTGTCGACGCCGCCTTATTCGCGCAAAAAAACCTCGTGCGCCAAACCAACACCTACGCCGCAACCCTGCCAGCCCTCGTCGGTGAACAACCCATTCTTACCATTGTGATCCGCCTGCGCCAGGGTGCGGCCGAATGGAAATACGCCCCGACGGTCGTGCAAATCGTGCAGGTGCTCGCCCGGGTGGGCGACCAGAAGGTCCAATTGATTCCCATGCCCGACGGCCGGCAGCACGGGAATACGCAGTCCTACGGTTGTTCGTGGCTCACGTATCGCGTGCGACTCAACCCGGCCTGGGCACACAAGCCGTTGCATTTCGCCGTGCACGCCAACCTTCCCGCCGGGGTCGAGGCTGTGGTCGAGGCCTGGGTGGTCCGCCGCTGGTGGCAGGAAAATCCACGACCCACCGCCGACGGCTACTACACCTATGCACCGTCATAGGGTTCGTGGGTAGGGCCCGGCCTCCGGACGGGTCGCGTTGGCCATGCGCTTGCCACACCGCCCGTCCAGAGGCCGGGCGCTACCCACGAAAACAAAGTCAGGCAGTTTTCCGACCTGCCATATTAACGCCCAGCCACAGATGCTGCGTGCACATGGCAGATCAGAGTCCCTTTTGGAGTATAGTCACGATTCAGCCTCCAAAAGGCGGGTCACAGACCCGCCCTACTCGGGCAGCGTGATCTCGTAGCGATAACTGTGCGGCGGAACCCCACAGGTCTCGTGCCGCCCGACATCGCCGGGACATCCGGTCATCAGCAAGACGATGTGGCCGTTCTCACGATCCTCGTAGCGGCGCCAGTTGGAGAACCGGATATTCTCCGGCTGGCCGGCGGCGACATCGCGGGTCTCGATGACCGTCACGGTCTCCGGCCTCACCCGGAAGGATTGCGGGTCGAGTTCCGCGATCTGGAGCGTACTGCGGGGATCGCACGCAACCGTCGGCCGATCGAGGAGGTTGGTGATGAGATAGAGCCGGCCGTTGCGGGAGGAGCGGAAGACGTGCGTCAGGCTGGCGGGACCGTATGCTTGCCGGCCGTCAGCCAAACGCAGGAGGGTCGGCTCGCTCCACGTCCGGCCCTGATCGGCCGAGGTGACGTAGAATTTCCCGCTGGGGATGGCCAAGGTAAAATTGGACGGAGTGTAGGCGCGCATCGTCATGAGCCAGCGTCCGTCGGCCAGAACGGCGACCGACGGCTCATCGCCGCCGCTGTAGGAGGCCTCGGCGGGCACAGTGGCGCTGGCAGTGAGGTTCCATTCAACACGGTCGTCCTCCGCGCGCCAGCGGCCAATCAAACACGCGCTCCGATACTTGTGCAGTTGCGCCTCCTCGGTGCTGAAAAAGGGCAGCAGAAAACGGCCATCCGCGAGCCAGACGGCATCCACTCCCTGCACTCCGCCGCTGTTGCGGCCGTACGTGATGTCGGGGGCCCAATGCGTCGGATCAAACTCGGCACCCTGGCAGACCAGTTGCTCGGGCTCAGACCAGGTCTTGCCACCGTCACGGGAATACTGGGTCCACAGCAACCCGGTCCGGCTGGCGGGCGCGCCCTTGACCCACGGCAGCAGGCCGGTGACGGCCTCCGTGGTTCGATACAGGCGGAGCAGCGTACCGGTCTTCGGATTGAACACGAAATTGGGAGACTCGATGTACAGTTTCCATTTTCCCTGGATCGGGCTCTCAGCCTTCCAGGTATCGCGATTCTCCCAGGTGCGGCCATTGTCTCCACTCCAACGGATGAGAGGTTCGCGGGGATGATGGTCACGCGCGCTCTGGCCATGGGCCGTGAAATAGTAACCACGCTGCCCACCAAACGTGATCACCTCCATGAGGACGTTCTTGTCCGGCGCTACGTACCCCACCCACCCAACTACGGCTTCCTCGAGCACGTCCGTTTGCGCCAGATGCACTGTGCGCACGACCTTGATCGCATCCGCTGCGCGAACTGCGGATGCGGTAATCGCAACCGCCAGCATCAGTCCAAACGCACCTGCCAAAACCCTGGGCACCAGACCACCGCATTCATGGGCTTTCATGGGGAGACCTTTCCAGCCGACCGGTTGAGATTGCTGACCGGGCAATCGCTTAGTGCCCGCCGAATGCATTCGCAAGGCCGGCGTTGCAGCGGGCCGCCGCAGGCAGACAGACCGGAGGAGGTCGAAAGGGACAATTTTCCTGTTCAACCCGCCGGAAAATTCGCTGACTCTGCCTTCCGTCATGCACGCCCCCGTCAACATTCAGCTCATCGGCCAGGAAGTCGCCATCATCTGGGATGACGGCACCGAGAGCTATTACCCGTTTGCGAAGCTGCGCGCCGCCTCGCCCAGCGCCGAGACCGCCGGCGAACGAGACATCTTCGGCACCCAGTACGGCGGCGGCGGCAAGCACGATTACAGCAGCGTGCAGGTCAAGAGCTGGGAGCAGATCGGCAACTACGCCATCCGCTTCGATTTCAGCGACGGCCACCGCACCGGGCTCTACGCCTACGATTACCTGAAAAACCTCGCCGAAAAGATGTAGGCGCGTTGCTCGTCAACGCCCTCGCGCGCAGTCAAGCTGCGCCCCCTACAGCCGACTGACATTTTCTAACTTTTCCCCACATGAGCACCTATGTCTTCCCCGCCCGCACCACCACCGCCGAGATCGAACTCGGTGCGCTGCTGCAGCCCAAGTTCGACGCCGACGGCCTGATCCCCTGCATCACCTGCGACCATGCGACGAACGAGGTGCTCATGTTCGCCTTCATGAACGCGGAGTCATTCGCCCACACCCTGCGCACCGGCAAAGCCACCTACTGGAGCCGCTCGCGCAAGAAACTCTGGGTCAAGGGCGAGGAGTCGGGCAACGCCCAGCTCGTGAAGGAAATTCTGACCGACTGCGACCAGGACGTGATCCAGCTCCGCGTGGAAAACGTCGGCGGTGCCGCCTGCCACAACGGCTACAAATCCTGCTTCTACCGCAAACTCGCCGACCTCGACGC
>CAZFHG010000314.1:3125-3401 GCA_964518665.1 uncultured Opitutaceae bacterium
CACCCGGGGCAAAGGCTGACGACGCCGCATCCCTCAAGCTCGAGTTCACCGCGCGACGGGTTTTCGACCCCGCGACGGTGTACAAGAAAAAGTAGGTCAGCGCGCTGACCTGACCATTGTAGCCGGCGTGGCCGACCCCGTTCCGGGCTCAGCGAGCCTGGATAAAGTTAGTACACCTGCGGAATGAAAATTTCCTCCGGGATCGGGGTGCGCGAATAGTAGGGGTGATACACCCGCTTGGGCAACCGGATCGTCGGGTGCTTGACCTCGGTGTAT
>CAZFHG010000315.1:0-3400 GCA_964518665.1 uncultured Opitutaceae bacterium
CGGGCGGCGGCGGGAGGGCTGACAGCCACGGTGCGCAATCCCTTGCTGCGCGCGCCGCTGGCGTTGCTCATCGATGACTCATGTCCGGTGATCAACCTAGGCTGGCATTGGATCAAGGCGCGACACGACTGGCGCCTGAGGCTGCATCCGGGCACAGCGGCAGCGGGATGGGAACGGCTGCATGACAAGCTGGGCACCATGGAGAGCACGGTGCCGGCGGACTTCGCCCGTGAGTGGGGCGAGTGGTGCGGGGAGCAGGGCATTCGTGGCAAGTTCAGCATGGTGCCGTTTCCCGCCGGTGTGGGGCGCATTGATCAGAACTTTCCGGGTCATCCCGAGCGCGAACTGCGCGAGTGGTTACGCGTGACGCGGGAGATCATCCAGCCGAACTTCGACCTCACGCCGGAGGTTCTGACGCACACCGCAGTGGTGGATTTGAAGACGTGGAAGCTCACCGATGCCTGGGAACAATACGAGTGGGTGGATCCACCCGTGGAGCCGCTGACCGACTACCTCACGGCGGCGATGCAACTGCTGAAAAATGCCGGCCTCGCTTGTGACGGCATGACCAGCCCCGGCGCCTTTGGAAAAAAGAGGGAGGAGGCCTATGCCCGCGCCGCGCTCGAGGCGTCCATGCGAGTCACCGGAAATACGCGGCCCTTTTACTTCGTCTGGGTGCGCGCCGAGGAGAACCCCGAAACGCCGCTTTGGCATGTGGACAAGGCCCAGGGACGCGCGATCGCCAGCGTGATGCCGGGCACGGGCGACTGGTTCGGAGGCTCGGGATACGATCCGTCGGAGCCGGACAAGTTCATCACGGAGGATCTGGAGCACGGTCGGGTGCCGAAGTTGCTGCAGGAGGAACGGCCGACGATCCTGCTGGGCCACTGGCCGTGCTTTTTCGCCAATGGCGCTCCCGGCTTCAAGACCCTGAAAATCGTAAAACGCCGCCTCGACGCGCTTGACCCTGACCGCACCCGCACGCTGTGGATGAAGACGAGCGAGATCGGACGCTACGAGATGGCGAAGAAGCTGAGCGACATCGCCATCACGCCCGGAGCCAAGTCAGACGAAGCAGGCGTGAGCATCGTGACGAAGTTCCCGACAACGAACTTCACCCTCGCGCTGAACCGTGAGGCGAAACAGCTGCGGCTCGGCGGGAAGGATCTCCGCGAGGTCAAATCCATCCGTGACTTCCGCAGTGGCAGCTTCCTCGTGAAAGGCGGACGCACGCATCTGGCGTTCGATTTGGCCGAGGGGAAAACCGCCCTGTACGCCGCGTTTGCTTAACACCACCATGACCACTGCGACCACTTCAGCGGAAGCGAGCATGACAACCGGACGCCTCTGGTCGCTCGATGCCTATCGTGGCTTCATCATGATCTGCCTCACCTGGGGCGGATTTGGCCTGGGCAAGTTCACCGAACTGAAGCTGCGGACTCATCCCGACTCGGGCGGGTGGCAGTTCCTCCATGCGCAGTTCGATCACGGCCCATGGGCTGGCTGGGGTTTCTGGGACCTCATCATGCCTGCTTTCATGTTCATGGTCGGCATGGCGATGCCTTTCTCGGCGACCAGACGCCAGCGCGAGGGGCAGACGCGCGGCCAGATTGCCCGCCACACCTTGATCCGCTCGGGCGTACTCGTCCTCCTCGGCATCTTCCTCGCCTCGCACGGCAAACCGCGGGAAGCCTGGACCCTGACGAACACGCTCGCGCAGATCGGGCTGTGCTATCCGCTGGCCGCGCTGTGCGTGGGCCGCGGCTATCGCGTGCAGGCCATCGTGGCAGCCGTGTCGCTGATCGGCACATGGCTGTTGTTCGTGCTGCACGGCGGATCACCGCAGCTTGGCCCCGGCATCACGCCAGAGTGGGCCGCAGTGAACCACGCCGGCCTCGGCCAGGCTTGGTGGAAGAACTCGAATGTCGCCCACGCCTTTGACGTGTGGTTCCTGAATCTTTTCCCGCAAAACGCCCCCTTCACGGCCAATGAGGGCGGCTATCACACGCTCAGTTTCCTGCCCTCCCTCGCCACGATGATCGCTGGCATCATGTGTGCCAGCTGGGTGCGCGAGCGCGACACCGCGAGCCTCTGCATCCTGCGGGTGCTGCTCATCGCCGGCGCAGCCCTCGTGGTCGCGGGCGAGATCCTCGGCCACAGCGGCCTCTGCCCCCTCGTGAAACGCATTTGGACGCCCAGTTTCAGCCTCGTCTGCACCGGCATGTGCGTGCTCATGCTCGCCGCGTTTTATTACATCGT
This sequence comes from uncultured Opitutaceae bacterium, assembly GCA_964518665.1. GTDB lineage: Bacteria > Verrucomicrobiota > Verrucomicrobiia > Opitutales > Opitutaceae > UBA2377. Next base: position 2,260 of record CAZFHG010000315.1, read on the forward strand.
GGACATGCGAGGCTGGCGGCGCTGGACCTTCCCCTTCATCGTTGCGGGGGCCAACTCCATCGCGCTCTATATGATGTCGCAGTTGCTCAAGCCGTGGGTGGCCGATCTGTGGCGTCGCTATCTGGGGCGGGATGCCTTCCTCATCGCGGGACCCGAGTGGGAATCCGTGCTGAGATACCCCGCCATCGGCTTCACCTTCTGGCTGGTCGCCTGGTGGATGTATCGGAACAAAATCTTCGTGCGCATCTGATGGCAGGTCTTTCAAGACACGATGCAGGAGATTGCACCTCGCAGTCTTTCCGCTGGAAGAAATGGGCGGCGAGCCCCTCACGGATCCAATTTCCCTGATAATCGATTCTCCTCAGAATCAATAATCCCCGGTGCTTTTTGAATCAGGTTTTTCCTCACTTCCGGCTGCGCGGTCTCTCTGCAAATATGGCACGCGTGAAACTGTGCGCGATGCCCCTGAAGCTCGAATTTCCAACCCGCAATTTATGATGCGTTATTTACTCGCCCTGCCCCTCGCCGCCTCCGTTTTCGCCGGCAATCTGTTCAAGGACGATTTTTCGAAGCTGCCTCCGGGGCACTTGAGCCAGCCGGTGGACCAATTGGGCGGCGCGATTCAGGAGTATCACTACCTTGCGCACCGCGGCGTGCCGACTGCGCCCTGGGAGAACGCCATCGTCCATCAGGACGCCTGGACCGTGAGCGACGAGGACGGCATGACCTACGTCGAACAGCAGCTCTTAACCACCGAACGTTCCGGCGCGTTCCCCGACGACCGTCCCGGATTGTTCCAACCCCTGTTCATCACCGGTGACCCAGCCTGGCACTCCTACACCTACGAAGTCCAGATGAGGCCGCTGAGCTTCAAGGACATCGCAGGCGTGGCGTTTCGTTACCGCACCAACCGCCACTTCTACGTCTTCGGACTCCGCGGCGGCAAGGAAGCAGTGCTGCGGCTCCGGTTGCCGATCGACAACGCCATTCACGTGGGCAACTGGCGGGAACTCGGCGCGGCGCCGTTCACCTACGACACGCAGCGCTACTACACGCTCAAGGTGGAAAACGACGGGCCGAAAATTCGCGCCTATATCGACGGGAAGCTGATCCTGGAGGCCAGCGACAACGAGGTCGTCGC
>CAZFHG010000316.1:0-3374 GCA_964518665.1 uncultured Opitutaceae bacterium
CCGTCCAGGTCCTGCACGGTGACGGCGTCGTGCGCATCGCGCACGACCACGGCCAGCCGGAGCTGTTCATTGGCTTTGCGCAAGGCTTCCTCCGCCCGCTTGCGTTCAGAAATGTCGTGAAAGTAGACCGACAGCCCCTCCGGCGACGGATAGCAGCTGCACTCCAGCCATTTGTCGATCGGCGCAGGATAATACTCCTCAAAGACCAGCGACTGGCCGGTTGCGACCGACTGATGAAAGCACTCGTGGAACTTGGTGTCCTTGGCGTGGGGAAACAGGTCCCAGACGCACCGGCCGATGAGCTCCTCCGGGCTCATGCCGATCAGCTTCGCCCCCGGCGCACTGAAATAGGTGTAGCGCCAGTTCCGGTCGAGCACCAGCAGCCCGTCAGTGATGCTGCTGAGCGTCGTCTCCAGCTTCTGGTGCTCCGCCGCCAGCGCCAGCTGCATCAGCTTCACCTTCGTGATGTCCACGAAGGTGAGCACCGCCCCCTCGATCACGTTTTCGAGGGTGCGGTAGGGCTGGATCCGCATGGTATACCAGGTGCCCGCCAGACTCTGCACTTCCTGTTCGCAGGGTTGGAGCGTGGCCAGCACCGCCTGCAAGTCTGGCACCATCCGATCGTAGCTCACCAGGTTGGAGACGATGTGCGCCACGGGCCGCCCCACGTCGCTGGGGATCAGGTTGATGATCGCGCTGGCCGCGGTGGTGAAGCGCAGGATCCGCAGCTGATGGTCCACGAACACGGTGCCAATCCCGGTGCCCGACACCAGGTTATTCATGTCGTTGACGGACCGCGACAGGTCGGCCACTTTCGTTTGCAGCTCGTTGTTGACCGTGGCCAGCTCCTCGTTGACTGACTGCAATTCCTCCTTGGAGGTTTCCAGTTCCTCGTTGGTGGACTGCAGTTCCTCGTTCACCGACTGCATCTCCTCGTTGGAGCTTTTGAGCTCCTCGGTGCTGCTCTCGAGCTCCTCGCGCGCGCTTTGCAGGTATTCCTCCTTATCCCGCAAGGCCTGCTGGAGTGAAGCGATGAGCCCGGCGGCGGGCGTGGTCTCCAGGGCGGTCGCCGCGGGCGCAGCTTCCGGCGTGGCGGCCGCAACTTCCTCCAGGATGACCAGGTATAACGGCGCCTCGGGCGAGGCGCCCGTTCCCGTCGTCACCGGACGAACGGTCAGGTTGACCGTCGTGAAGTGGCCGTTGGTTTTGACGCGCAGGCCCGGGCAATGCACGGCATCCTTGGTGCCTACGGCCTTGTGCAGGGTGGTGGCCAGCTCGTGGCGTAGCCCGTCCCGGGCCATCTTCACGATGTTGTTGATCCCCGCCTCGCCGGCGGCCGGCTCCAGGAACATCCCCGTGCGGCCGTGCAGGTAGAGGATGTCGCCCCGCTCGTTGACCAGGGCACCGGCGGCGACGAGCTGCTGCAGCAAGCCCTGTTCCGTCAGCTCGCGCAGCGGCAGCTTCACGGGGAAGCCCGGCTTGGCGCCGCGCGCGGGCAGGGCCTCCGCGATCGCCGTCGCGCGCGGCAGAAACCGACTCAGGGCCGCGCGCTGCAGGCCGTGCGTGTCCGTCTTCCTCTGATACAGCTTCGCCTTGCGGTCCAGGCCGGAAAACAGCGCGTCAAACTCGCCCACGCCCTCCGAGGTGCCCAGGAACAGGAAGCCGGCGGGCTTCAGGGCGTAGTGGAAGAGCGGCATGAGCTGCTTCTGCAGCCCAGCGCCCAGGTAGATCAGGAGGTTGCGGCAGACGATCAGGTCCAGCTTCGAGAAGGGCGGGTCCTTGATGATGTCCTGCTCGGAAAAGACCAGCATGTCGCGGATGCCCTTGTGGATGCGGTAGGCGCCGCCGCCGGGCTCGGCCGTGAAATAGCGCGCCAGCCGCTCCGGCGTGAGGTCGGCGGCGATGCTGGCCGGATAGACGCCGAGTCGGGCCGTGGCGACCGCACGGCTGTCGATGTCGGTGGCGAACACCTGCACGGTGAAGCTCTGCTTGAGCGCCTCCATGCGCTCCACCATGAGAATGGCGAGCGAATAGGCTTCCTCGCCGGTGGAGCACCCCGCCGACCAGACGCGGATCACGGCGTCCGCCCGCTGTTCGGCAAAGAGCCGCGGAATGACTTGGGCCTCAAGCACCGCGAAGGCCTCCGGGTCGCGGAAGAAATTGGTCACGCCGATCAGCAGGTCGCGAAACAGCGCCTCCACCTCAGCCGGATGCTGCTGCAGATACCGGACGTAGTCGCCCAGCGCGCTGATTTGGTGGACCGCCATGCGCCGCTCGATCCGGCGGTGGATCGTGCTCGGCTTATATTGGGAAAAATCATGGCTGGTCTGGGCGCGCAGCAGAATGAAGACCTTTTTCAGCGCGGTCTCGGTCTTGGGGGTCGGGACTGTGTTGGGTTCGGCCGGCCGGCCGAACGCATGCACGGCATAGGCGATCAGCTGGGTGGGCATCTCGGCCGGGGGCAGCTCGTAGTCGACCAGTCCGGTGGCGATGGCGCTGCGCGGCATGCCGTCGAACTCGGTGGAGGCGGGGTTCTGGGCCATGACCATGCCGCCCTCGCCCTTGATGGCGCGCACGCCCAGCGTGCCGTCGCTGCCGGTGCCCGAAAGGATGATCCCGATGGCCCGCTCATGCTGGTCCTGCGCCAGCGACCGGAAGAAGAAGTCGATCGGCAGGCGCTGGCCGCGCGGAAAGCTCGGTTCCAGCAATTGCAGCGTGCCGTTCAGAAACGCCATGTCGCAGCCCGGCGGAATGATGTAGGCGCAGTTGGGCTGCACCACCATGCCGTCCTCCACCTCGAAAACCTGCATGCGCGTGTAACGCCGGACCAGGTCGGCGAGGATGCTCTTGTGGTCCGGAGCCAGGTGCTGCACCAGCACAAAGGCCATGTTCGGATCGGTGTTGGCAGGCATGCCGGAAAAGAACGCCTCAAAGGCCGCCAGCCCCCCGGCGGACGCCCCGATGCCGACGATCGGAAACCGAGCGGCCTCCGGGGCGGCCAGTTCGGCGCTCGCCGGCGCCACCGCGGTCGGGCCGGCTGTCTCCGCCCTTACGATACCCTGGGCCCCGCTCGGCGTTGGCGCGGTTTTACCGGCGGCTTTGGTCTTGGTGGTTTTCATGGTCGGCTCCTACGGTTGATCGGATCTGGGACGCGCATCCGCGGGCAGACTCAGCGCCTGACATCACGGGATGTCGATGGTGAAGACGTCTCGGCCGCAGGCGCCGCCCACCGTCACCGCCATGCTCGACGGGGAATGGGTGGGGCGGCGCGTAATGGCTGAACATCCCAGGCGAGCCCGGCCACTGGCGCGTCCCTCGTTCCCGTTTGGCCGGCGGCAGACCGACTCCGGTTTTTCGCTGTTTCCAATAGGAAC
>CAZFHG010000317.1:0-3338 GCA_964518665.1 uncultured Opitutaceae bacterium
CGACCACGACTGCGGCAAGAGCTGGTTCCGGGAATGCGTCGCCCTGACCCACGACGAACGCATTTACGGATTCGGCGAGAAGTTCCATCACCTCGACAAGCGCGGCCGCGACATCCGCATCTGGCACACCGACGCCTGCGGCTGCCTCCGCGACGCCGGCTACAAGAACATCCCGTTCTATCTCTCCACGCGGCGCTATGGCGCGCTCTTCAACTCGCCGGCCCCGATGCGTTTCGAGGTGGGCTCGCACGACACCTCCTGTATCGGCGTGGATGTCCATGACGACCGCGCCGAATACCTGCTCATCCCCGGCGGGCTGCAAGAGATCCTGCAGACCTACGCGGAATTGACCAATGCCCCAGTTCTGCCGCCGCGCTGGACGTTCGGCCTGTGGATGAGCAAATGCACCTATCAATCCGAGGCGGAGGTGCGTGAGGTCGTCCGCCGCTTCGACGAACTGGACCTGCCGTTGAGCACCATCCACATCGACACCGGCTGGTTCGACGAGAACTGGCTCTGCGACTGGCGGTTCAACTGGGAACGCTTTCCCGAGCCTCAGGCGATGATCCGCGAATTGCGCGGCAACGGCCTGCGCGTCAGCCTTTGGCAGCTTCCCTATGTCTGCGAGAGCAAGAACGGCCACCCAAACCCCGCCTATGCCGAGGGACGTGAGGGCGGTTATTTTGCAAAAGATGAGAACGGCAACCTCTACGGCAATACTCGGAGGGGCGCTGAAACTCCCATGGAAGGGGTAATTGACTTCTCCAACCCTGAGGCGCGCCGCTGGTACCAGGAGAAGATCCGCCGCCTGCTTGATATGGGCGTCTCCTGCATCAAGACTGATTTTGGCGAGAACGCCCACTCCAAGGCTTACTACCGGAACATCGCCGGCAACCTGATGCACAACCTTTACCCCAAACTCTACAACGAGGCGGTATGGGCGGTCATCCGTGAGGGCTATGAGCAGGAGCCGATCACCTGGGCCCGTTCCGCGACGGTCGGGTGCCAGGGGATGCCCGTGCATTGGGGCGGCGATCCCAGCGCGCTCTGGCCGCATCTGGCCGGCAGCCTCTGGGGCGGGCTCTCTTTCGGGCTCAGCGGCGGCCTCTTCTGGAGCAGCGACATCGGCGGGTTCGGCGGCTGCCGCCAGCCAGATGCGGAACTCTATATCCGCTGGTTGCAGTTCGGCACCTTCAACTCGCACATGCGTGTCCATGGCAACATGTCGCGCGAGCCGTGGCACTTCGGCGACGAGGCTGTTGACTGCTTCCGTCAGTTCGTTAAGTTGCGCTACCGCCTGCTGCCCTATCTGGTCTCCGAGGCAAAGTTCTGTTGCGCGGCTATGCGCCCGATGATGTGCGCCATGCCCTTGGCCTTCGAGGACGATCCGGTCTGCGCCGGCATTCATGACCAGTACATGTTTGGCCGCCACATCCTGGTCGCGCCGATCCTGGCCCCGGGCGGCCGGCGCAAGGCCTACCTGCCGCCAGGTGTTTGGTTCGACTACTGGACAAAGGAAAAGGTCTCAGGCGGGGTGTTCCTTGATCTGGAGTGCCCCTTGGACCGCTACCCGCTCTGGGTGCGCGACGGCGCCATGATCCCCATGATCCCCGAGTGCAACCGACTGCCCGAAGGTCCCTTCCCACAATTGACCGTCGAGGTCTATTCCGATCAGATCGAACCGAGCCCTTACGAGGTTGCCGACCTTCAGCCGTTTGAAATATGGTACGTAAACGGCGCCATCGTTTGTTTGACGCCCGGCCCGGAAAAACAGCCGCGGATGGTGCGGTATTAGCGCACTAGCCTGCAGGAATGGCAAAGGAAAGTAAGATTAAAAAGAAAGCAAAAGGAAACATCATGACATCCAAGGAACGCGTATTAGCCGTCTTCTCCGGCGGCATCCCGGACCGCGTGCCGATCAACTACAGCGCCAATCCCGGCATTGATCGCCGCTTGAAGGCCCATTTCGGTCTCCAGCAGGATGATCACGAGGGGCTTAAGCTGGCTCTCGGCGTGGATTTTCGCGGCATCCACACGACCTACACCGGGCGCAAGATTCATCCCGATATCCCCGAGCGCGGCGTCAAGGTGGATAACTGGGGCATCCACCGGAAATGGATCGAACACGAAAGCGGCGGTTACTGGGACTTTTGCGACTTCCCCCTTCAGGACGCGAATGAAGCGGATGTCGCCGCCTGGCCGATGCCCTCGCCGGATGATTTCGATTACTCCACCATCGCCGAGGCTTGCCGCCAGAACCGGGAATTCGCCTGTTTCACCGGCGGTGCGGGCGGGGGCGACATCATCAACGGCAACGGCATGTACCGCGGCATGGAACAGACGCTCGTTGACCTGATCACCGACGATCCCGCCGGGTTGCTCTTGGCGCGCCGCCGCTGCGACATCCTTCTCGGAATCTTTGAACGGACACTTGAGGCGGCGAAGGGCGGCATCGATTTCCTCTGGATGGGCGAGGACCTTGGCACCCAGATCGCCCCGATCATCAGCAAGGAGATCTATCGCAAGCACCTCCGCCCGCTCCATCAGCGGTTCATCGACCTGGCGAAGTCTTTTGGCATTCCGGTCATGATTCACACCTGCGGCTGCAGCAGTTGGGCCTATGACGACTTCATCGAGATGGGCATTCGGGCCGTGGACACCCTCCAGCCGGAGGCCAGAAACATGGCGCCGGAATATCTGAAGAAGACCTTCGGCGGCCGCCTGGTCTTTCACGGTTGCATCTCCACTGCGGGACCGGTGGCCACCGGCGCAGTGGCCGACGTCGAGGCCTACTGCCGGCGCACGCTCGAAATCATGATGCCCGGCGGCGGCTACTGTTTCGCCCCGACGCATGATTTACAGGACAACTCGCCGACGGAGAATGTCCTGGCTATGTACGAGGCAGCGCATGCCCTCGGGAAATACAAAGAAAGATAAGGAGTTATTGTGATGATGACGATGCGAGAGCGTTTCTTCTCCCAGATGTCGGCGAATCCCACGCTGCCGTGCCCCAACTGGGAGTTCACGTATTGGGAAACCACGCTGCCCGCATGGCACCAGCAGGGGCTGCCCAAGGCGGTCGACACGACCATCAAGGCCTATCGGCATTTCGGCATCGAGGGGTTCCATTTCGACGAGGGGTTCTACATCCCCGGCGGGAATCTGCGGCTGGCGCCGCCCTTCGAGTCGAAATTCCTCGGAATGGAGGACGGCGTGGCCGTGCATCTCGACGGCGACGGCGTGAAATTCGCCAGGATCGCCGAGGGGCAGAGCACCATCCCCCATTACCTTGATTACCCAGTCAAAAGCCGCCGGGACTGGGAGGCGCGCTACAAGCG
>CAZFHG010000318.1:0-1331 GCA_964518665.1 uncultured Opitutaceae bacterium
GCCGGATTGGTCCTGAGCGTTATGAACCTTATGAGGCCATCCTCTGATCCGTGCCATCCGTGAAATCCGTGGTTAAAAAACCTCCGGAGGCCTCGCTCAGCTGCGCAGCAATTTCGCCATTTCTTTCGCGAAATACGTGAGGATCAAATCGGCGCCGGCGCGTTTGATCGCGAGGAGTGATTCGTGGCGGCAGCGCGCGAGGTCGAGCCAGCCCATCTTGGCTGCGGCATGGATCTGTGCGTACTCGCCGGAAATCTGATAAGCCGCCACCGGACGGTTCGTCGCATTGCGCACCTCGCGGATGATGTCGAGGTACAGCCCCGCGGGTTTCACCATCACCATGTCCGCCCCCTCGGCCACATCCAGCAGGACCTCCTCGATCGCCTCGCGGCGGTTGGCGGGATTCATCTGGTAGGTCGCCTTGCTCAGCAATTTTGTGCCCGCGGCCTGTGCGCTGCCAACGGCATCACGGAAGGGACCGTAGTAGGCGGAATTGTACTTGGCCGAGTAGGCCAGAATGCCGGTGTCGGTATACCCCGCCGCATCGAGTGCCTGACGGATCGCACCCACGCGGCCGTCCATCATGTCCGACGGCGCCACGAGGTCCACGCCCGCCTCCGCCTGAAGCACGGCCATCTCGCGGAGAATCGCGACAGTGGCGTCGTTGGCCACATTGTCTTTCGCGGCATTGAGCACGCCATCATGGCCGTGGCTCGTGTAGGGATCGGGGGCGGCCTCGGCGTTGACAGTCAACTCCGGCACGGAATCCTTCACCGCACGCACGGCGCGCAGCACAAGCGTGTCTGGATTCAGGGCCTGGGTGCCTTCGTCATTCTTCAGCTTCGGGTCCAGCTTGGGGAAAAGCGCCACCGCCGGCACGCCAACCTGGTACAATTCACGGCATTCCTTGACGAGATCGCGGATGCAGAACCGGTTGACCCCGGGCATCGAGGCGATCGGGTCCGGCCGGCCCTTGCCCTCGACCACAAAAAGCGGCGCGATGAAATCCGCCGGCCGCAGCACGGTCTCCTCGACCATGGCGCGCAGGCTGGCGGTGCGGCGCAGGCGCCGCGGACGGATGGGCAGATCGAGCTTGAAGTCGGAGGCCATAAGCGGTGAGTTTGAAAAACTTAATCGCCATGCTGCTGGCCGCCATACGTTTTTGCAATCCCGCTCGCCGGACGACGTCCCCGCGAACTACGGGTTGCTGTTGTCTGCGCTAAGCGCCGCAACAGCCCGTCTAGCCCGCCGTAGGCTTGGCGAAGGCGGGAAAAACACCTTTCCGCCCCGGCGGAAAACCTGTTAGCCCTCAACCATCCGTTTTCATGGCC
>CAZFHG010000318.1:1341-3330 GCA_964518665.1 uncultured Opitutaceae bacterium
GAGGCCATAAGCGGTGAGTTTGAAAAACTTAACCGCCATGCTGCTGGCCGCCATACGTTTTTGCAATCTCGCTCGCCGGACGACGTCCCCGCGAACTACGGGTTGCTGTTGTCTGCGTTAAGCAACCGCAACAGCCGGCACCGCGGCGTGCCGCCCTGTAAAAACCCTTTCCGCCCCGGCGGAAAACCTGTTAGCCCTCAACCTTCTGTTTTCATGGCCATTCAGCTCTTCGATTCCCTCTCCCGCTCGCTTCAACCGCTCCAGCCGTCGCAACCCGACGGGGTGTTCCGCTTTTACAACTGCGGACCCACGGTCTACGCCCCCGCCCACATCGGCAATTTCCGCACCTTTGTCGTCAACGACGTCATCCGCCGGCTGCTCGAACTCGAATACGGCGCCGCCAAGGTGAAGCATGTGCGCAACCTGACCGACGTCGATGACCGCACCATTGGCCAGACCCAGAAGGAAAAACGTCCGCTCGCCGAGATCACCAAAAAGTGGACCGACAAGTTCCACGCCGACTGCGACGCCCTCAACTGCCTGCGGCCGCACGTCGAGCCCACCGCCACCGGACACATCCGCGAGCAGGTGGACATGATCGAGTGCCTGATGCAGAAGGGCAACGCCTACCGCGCCGCCGACGGCTCGGTGTATTTCAAGATCACCTCCTTCCCCGGTTACGGCGCCCTTTCGCGCATCAAGGAACGCGAACTCAAGGTGACCAATGCCGTCGCCGACGCCGACCACAAGGACTCCGTTTCCGACTTCGCCCTCTGGAAGGCCTACAAGCCCGAGGAGGACGGCGACGTGAAGTGGTCCGGCCCCGCCGGCGCCTCCGAGGGCCGCCCCGGCTGGCACATCGAGTGCTCCGCGATGATCAAGAAGCACCTCGGCGAGACCATCGACCTCCACACCGGCGGCGTGGACCTGCTTTTCCCGCATCACGAGAACGAGATCGCCCAGAGCCAGTGCTGCAACGGCACGACCTTTGCGAAGCACTGGTACCACAGCGAGCACCTGCTCGTGGACGGCACCACGATGAGCAAGAGCAAGGGCAACTACTACACCCTCTCCGACCTCACCGACAAGGGCTACAGCGCCATGGCCGTCCGCTACGCCCTCCTCTCCGGCCATCCGCGCAAGCAGCTCAACTTCACTCTCGACTCGCTCCACGCCGCCGAGAGCGCATTGAAGCACCTGCGCGCCTTCCACGCCGCCCTCCCGCCGTCGGGCGGCGACGAAGCAGTGTTTGCCCCCGTGTTCTCCGCGCTGCACGACGATCTGAACATTCCCGGCGCCCTCGGCGCCCTGTTCACCCTCGTCAATCGCGGACCGGCGAACGTCAGCGAGTCAGCCCTCGACCGCGTCCTCTTCGTCCTCGGCCTCAAGCTCGACGAACCTGCCGCACCCAAGGCCGACATCCCCGCCAACATCGCCGATCTCGCCGCCAAGCGCTGGGCCGCCAAACAGTCGAAGGACTTCGCCGCCGCCGACGCCCTCCGCAGGGACCTCACCGCCGCCGGCTGGTCGATGCTCGACCGCAAAGACGGCTACTCCCTCGAACCGATGAAGAAGTAGCGGGTAGTGGGTAGCGAGTAGCGAGCATACCGATCCGACCAGACCACAAGCCACCTCCGCTACCCTCGCCCCCTCCCGCCAACCTTTACCATCCGCCCGCCACCCTACTCACTACCCGCTACTCGCTACTCACTACTTTTCAAAATGACTCCCCTCGAAGAACTCCGCCACTCCGGCTCGCACATCCTTGCGACCGCCATCCTCCGCCTCTTTCCCGAGGCGAAGCTCGACATCGGCCCGCCGACCGACACCGGGTTCTACTACGACATCGACCTCGACCACAAATTCACCGCCGACGACCTGCTGAAAATCGAGGCGGAGATGAAGAAGATCGCCGACGAAAACCAGCCTTTCATCCGCAAGGAAGTCTCCCGCGAGGAAGCCGTCGCCATCATCAAGGAGCGCGGCCAG
>CAZFHG010000319.1:0-3287 GCA_964518665.1 uncultured Opitutaceae bacterium
GCCGCGGCCTGCCAACTCACCCGCGTCTATGAGCAATTGGGCTACCAATTTCCCGCCTACCGCGAATTCGACGCCCGAGAGGCGAACGGCCACATCGTCATCTGCCCCCCGCCACACAACGGTCCCGGAATCCTCCGCCATCTGCCGGCGCGGCGCACAGCCGTCATCACCGGCTGGGCGCTCGATGCCGGTGCGATCTATCGCAACCGCTGCGATGCGGCCTTCCCGCTTTCCGACCACGCCGACTACGCCGACCTTTTGAAACTGGTTGCGATGGTGCAGCCGCATCGGGTCTACACCGTCCATGGCTTTGCCCGTGAATTCGCCGAGGTGCTCCGCGCCCGTGGCGTCGAAGCCTGGGCGTTGGGCCGGTCCAATCAGCTTGAACTGCCTCTCGGAACCACGCGAGACTCCCCCGGTCTGTCCTGAACACCTCCGCTCATCACCTCCCTTCATGCTGTTACGCGCCGCCGCCTGCCTTTGTTTGATCTGCACCGCCCTCAAGGCCGACACGCTTGCGCTCAGTGATGGCGAGGCCATGACCTTCCGCGTCGGCTGGGGAATTTTCATCCATGCCGGCGAGATCGCTATTTCAGCGCGCAAGGAGACGGACAAGCCCGAGCCCCGATTGCGTGTGACCACCACCACCGCCACGCGCGGTTTCCTCGGCAGCTTTTTCCCCTTCGAAGCCAAGGGCGAATCCTGGTTCGACCTGGGCACCGGCCATTTGCTGAATTCGACCGAGGAAAGCACCTCCAAGAAAAAGCAGACCCGCCAGTCGCTGACCTTTGATTACACGAAGCGCAAGGCCGCCTACGTCAACGACGTCCGCCCCGAGCGCAGCAAGGAGCTCGAACTCCCCGCTGGCAATCCGATGGACCTGATCATGAGTCTCGTGCAAACGCGGACCTGGCAGCTCAAGCCCGGTGAGAAGCAGGACGCCCTCGTCATCTTCGATGATGATTTCTACGAACTCACCATCCATGCCGACGCGTACGAGGAAGTCCGCACCCCGATGGGAAAGTTCAAGACCCTGCGCCTCACCCCGCGGATGGAAAAGACCGAGCCGAAGGGCATGTTCAAGCGCGGCTCGGCCGTGCATGTGTGGATTTCACAGGATGGAAAAAACCTGCCGGTCAAATTTGAGGTCGAATTCAAGTTCGGCTCCGGCGTGGCCACGCTGATTGACCACCAGATCAAGCCTGCGCCCGAGCCGACCAGCCCGGGGGCGGCCGCGGCCGATATCTCCATACCCGTCCAGAATGCGTCGAATCCTGGTTCTTAGGGGCGGCGCGCTCGGCGACTTCCTAGTCACCTTGCCCGCGCTGGCCTGGTTGCGACAGCACTGGCCGCAGGCCCGCATTGAACTCGTGGGTAATGCCACCGCCGCCGCGCTCGGAGTGCACGCCGGTCTGATCGATGCCGCCGCTTCGCAGCATGGTCGGGAGTGGGCTGCGCTATACTCCGATGCCGGTCTTCCCGCCGAACTGACCGCGCGCCTGGCGGTCTATGATCTGGTGATCAATTACTGGCCCGATCCCGACGGTATACTCAGTCGGCATTTCCCGATTCATCCGGCGCAGACATTTCTCTCCGCCGCCGCTCTGCCGGTGCTTTCCCCCGCCGCCGCACATTTCTGCGAACCCTTGCGTTCGCTGGGACTGAAAAGCACCAACTACGGCCAATTGCTCGCCCGGCACGAAGCCCAGCCCGCATGGATCGCATTGCACCCCGGGAGCGGTTCCCCGGCCAAGAACTGGCCGCTGGATCAATGGCGCCACCTCGCCGCATGGCTGAAGGAGCAATTCGCCGCTCGACTGTTCATCATCAGTGGCGACGCGGAGCCAGACAGTCTCATGCTGGAAAGTGGCGAACCCTGGCGCAATTTCCCTCTGATTGATCTCCTAGGCCGGCTCGCGCAATGCCGCCTGTTCATCGGCCACGATTCCGGGATCAGTCATCTCGCCGCGGCGGCTGGCACGCCGAGTCTGCTGCTTTTTGGTCCGACCGATCCCGGCAGGTGGGCGCCGCCTTATCCGCAAGTCCGGGTCCTGCAATCCGGCCTGACCATGGCCGACATCAAGGAGCCAATGGTGCGCGAAGCCGTGGCGGCAATGCTGCGGGATCAAAAGTGAAACGCCAAAGTCTCCCCGCCCAATGCGCTCCGGCATAAGCGACCCCGATGCGCGGAGTCGCCTGCACCAATCGCGTTGGCACACGCAGGCCGCGGTCCTCGATATGCAGCCCTGTTGCCGGCATGGCCGGTTTGCCGTTCAGCTGCCGGTTGATCGCCAAGGCTCGGGTCAAGCGACCCGGGCCCGAAATACCCTCCACCCCGCGAATCAGGACAGCCGCCGGCCAATCGCACGGACCCACCACCAGATTCAACATCTGATGCATCCCGTAGCATAAATAGACATACCAATGCCCCGCGTCGCCATACATGACCTCAGTGCGCGGCGTGCGGCCGCGGGCGGCATGACAGGCCAGGTCGCATTCTCCGTCATAAGCCTCCACCTCCGTGATCAGGCGGGCTTCGCATCGTCCGGCGACAGTCCGTACGAGGTATTTTCCGAGCAAATTACGGGCATGCCGGACAGTGGCGCGCTGCCGCCAGTGTTCTGGTGCGACAATTTCAGGCATGACTTCCACGATGCGCGCTGATTTACGCTCACCTCCTGTGGACGCAACACCAGCCCATCACGGGAACGGGCCCTCACTTAGGAACAACCTGAAACTCTGCACCTGGGATGGCATCATGGCCGTCCCCCTGACGGTGCTCAGCCAGCCCGGCAATGCCGTAGTCGCCACCTTGCTGACCGGCACCTTCGCGCTGTCCACGCGGACCTACGGTCTGATCACCTCGCTGCCCTTCTGGTTCAATTTTCTCCAGGTCATCCTCACTCCGATGCTGGCCCAGCGGCTTTCGGCCCGGTCGCTCTGCATCGTCAGCGCATGGATGCACATCCTCGGCTGGCTGGCATTCATCGGCGTCGTACCCTTCCTGCCTTCCGGCGATCACGCGGCCACGCGCGTGACCTTCATCGCGATTTTCTCCTTCATCGCCCTTTCAACCGCGATCAACGGCGTGGCGTGGAATACCTGGATGCAGGGTGCGGTGCCGCTCCGGCTCCGGGGCAAGTTCTTCGGGCGCCGTAACCGGCTGCTCTATATCTCTCTCCTGGGTTTTCTCTTCGCGGCCTCCGGCCTGCTGGCCTGGCTGGAGGGCTCCCTCCTCGCCTTCCACATCCTCTTCGCCGTGGCCCTCACGATGCGGGTGGTCTCGG
>CAZFHG010000320.1:0-3274 GCA_964518665.1 uncultured Opitutaceae bacterium
CGGGCGATTGCCCAGCGGTTTGCCGCGGCGGGGGCGACGGTCCACGTGGCCGACCTGAATCCCGCGGGCGGTGACGAAACCGTTGCCCTGATCTCCGCGGCCGGCGGCCGCGCGGATTTTGTATCGCTCGATGTCGCCGACGAAAACGCCACGGCCGCACTCGCCGCCCGGCTCGGACCGCTCGACCTCCTCGTCAACAACGCCGGCATCGGTCACGTCGGCACCATTCTGCAGACCACCGCCGCCGACCTCGACCGGCTCTACCGCGTCAACGTCCGCGGTGTCTTCAACGTCACCAAGGCCTTTCTCCCCGCGATGCTCGCGCGGAAATCGGGCAGCGTGATCAACATCGCCTCCATCGGCGGCATCATCGGCGTGCGCGACCGTCTCGCCTATGTGACCACCAAGTTCGCCGTCGTCGGCCTGACCAAGCAGCTCGCGCTCGACCACTCGGCCGACGGCGTGCGCTTCAACTGCATCTGCCCGGGCCGCGTCGAAACGCCGTTCGTGCAGGCGCGGCTGAAGGAATATCCGGATCCCGCGCAGGCTTATCGCGAGATGAGCGCGACCCAGCTCATCGGCCGCATGGGCCGCCCCGAGGAAATTGCCGCCGCTGCGCATTACCTCGCCAGCGACGAAGCCGCGCTGGTCACCGGCGCCTCCCTGATGGCCGACGGCGGCTGGAGCGTGGGCAAGTGAGTCCCAAGCCATTTTACCGCAAAGAACGCAAAGAGCACAAAGAATCGATCATGATGCGTGGATTGGGATTTATGCGCTCTCTGCGTTCTTTGCGGTTAGCCCGGTTTGACGGATTGGAGTCCATCCCTTGAGCGTTCAGCGTTAAACGTTCAGAGTTCAGCGTTTTCTCCTCCCATCCATGCTCCGTCCCACTTGCCGCACCGACTTTGCCGTCCCGCCCGAACTCGCCGCCCGCGGCCTGGGCCGCGGGCGCCTCGTGCTCGGTCTCGCCGGCCTTGGCGGTGCGTGGCGTCCGGTGGACTCGGGGGAATCGGTCGCGACCGTCCTCCATGCGCTTGAGCATGGCATCGACGCCTTTGACCCGGCCCCGGCCTACGGCGAGGCGGAGAAAGTCCTCGCCCGCGCGCTGGCCCAGTGGCGCGGTCCGCGCCCCATCATCAGCACCAAGGTCGGCCGGCTCCCTGCCCGTGACGCGCACGAGTTTGGCTTCGATCATACCGCCGCCGGCCTGCGCGCCAGCCTTGAACGCAGCCTGGAAATCCTCGACCTGCCCCAGGTTGACCTCCTCTACCTGCATGAGCCGGAATACGTGGAGCCCGCCGTGCGTCCGCGTGTCGTCGAGGCGCTGCGCCAGTTGCAGGCCGACGGTCTCACGCGCAAGCTCGGTCTCGCCGGCGGCTTCGGCGAGGGCTGGGACGGCATCCTGGAAACCGGCGTCTTCGATGTCGTGATGCTCTTCCGGCGCCTCGACCCTGTCATTTTTGACGGGCTTGCCGCCGACCTCCCGCGTCTCCGGCGGGCCGGCGTGCTCGTCTATGGCGCGAGCCCACTGCACATGGGCCTGCTGGGTTCGCGGTACGATGAATTCGTCCGCGACCGGCCGGACTGGGTGTGGGGCCCGCAGATTGACCGCGCGATCCGGTTGCAGGCCCTTGCGGAAAAAAACGGCCTGACTCTCCGCGAACTGTCCCATCGCTTCATGTTCAGCCTCGGCGAAATCGACCGCACCGTCATCGGGGCCAGCAATTTAGCAGAGTTGAAAACCGCGCTGGCCGATTTCGAGGCCGGTCCGTTGCCCGAGGAGATGTTCGCGGCGGTAGTAGCGAGTAGTGAGTAGCGGGTAGCGAGTAGCGAGTAGGATTTCAGCAGCGCCAATGGCGCACCCCATAACAGCCTGGGGCAACGCCCCAGGCTGTTATGTCCAACGCCCTTCGGGCCATGCTCACTACCCACTACCCGCTACTCGCTACTCCCCCCAATCCACTCCATGCTCGCTACTCGCTACCCGCTACTCACTACTTTTTCCCCCGTCCATGATCGCTCTTCGCTCCGCCGTCCTCAGTCATATCCCGCTCAAGGCCCGCATGCCCTTCCGCTACGGCATCGCGACGATGACCGAGGTCACGCACATCTTCCTGCGCCTCGAATTCGATTTTGCCGGCCGCACCGAAACCGGCCTGGCGGCCGACCATCTTCCGCCGAAATGGTTCACGAAGGATCCCAAACGCGCCCTGAACGATGAAATCGACGAGATGTTCGCCGTCATCCGCGCCGCCGTCGGGCATGCGCGTGTGATCAGGGCCGCGACCCCCTTCGCCTTCTGGCGCGAACTCTACAACGCGCAGGCGGCCTGGGGCGCCGCGCAGAAGATTCCGCCGCTGCTCGCGCAGTTCGGCACCTCGCTGGTCGAACGGGCGCTGCTGGACGCATTCTGCCGCATGCGCGGCGTCACCCTCGCCACCGCGCTCCACGGCAATATCATCGGCCTCGATCTCGGCTCCCTGCACAGCACCCTCGCGGGAACCACGGCGCACGACTGGCTGCCGGCCACGCCGCCGACCGAGGTGTTTGCCCGCCACACGGTCGGCCTGTCCGATCCGATCACCGACGAGGAGATTCCCGCCGACGAGCGCGTGCACGACGCACTGCCGCAGTCCCTCGTCGCCTGCATCCGCTTCTACGGGCTCAGCCATTTCAAGCTGAAGATCAACGGCGACGCCCCGCGCGACTGCGCCCGGCTCGCCCGGATGGCGGAGATCTTCGCCCGCGATTGTCGCGCCGGGTACGCTTTCTCGCTCGATGGCAACGAGAGCTTCCACGAGGTCGCGGCCTTCGCCGACTACGTGCGCGACCTTCGGGCCAGCGTCGGTGACGCCGCCTTCTGGTCCCACCTGCTCTTCATCGAGCAACCCTGGCATCGTGACGTGGCGCTCACGCCCGCCATCGGCGCGCTCGCCCGCGCCTGGCCCGACCGGCCGCCGATCATCATCGACGAGTCCGACGCCGAACTCACCAGCCTGCCTACCGCGCTCAACCTTGGCTACGCCGGCACGAGCCACAAGAACTGCAAGGGCATCTTCAAGGGCGTGGCCAACGCCTGTCTCCTCGCCCGGCGCCGCGCGGTCGGACTGCCCGCGATGCTCAGCGGCGAGGACCTGTCGAACATCGGCCCCGTCGCCCTGCTCCAGGATCTCGCGGCCGCGGCGTGCCTCGGGATCACGAGCATTGAGCGCAACGGCCACCACTACTTCGCCGGCCTGAGCCAGTTCCCCGCGTCGGTGCAGGCGCACATCCT
>CAZFHG010000321.1:0-3245 GCA_964518665.1 uncultured Opitutaceae bacterium
GCAGCAGCACTTCTGGGCCGCGCATGGGCAGCAACACTGGAAACGCACCGGCGAGCGGCTCCTGCTCTGGGAAGTTCCAGAGATTCAAGTCGGCGATATCAGGTTCGTGATCCCGCAAGTCGGCCGCCACATTCGGCCGCTGGTGGCCTCGCCCGCCGCGCCGGAGCTCGAAATTCCAATCCACATGCAGGGCCAACGCCTGCACATCCTGGGTAATGTTCTGCTGCCAACCGGGTATCCGGGCCTCGGCCGGCTAGGTGAAACGGTTGGTCACTATACGGTGCGATATGCCGACGGCGAGGTCGCGGTCATTCCCCTGCGCCACGGCTACGAGGTTGCGGCCGCCAATTTGATCTCGGGTGCCACGCGCACGCAGTCCACGGCCATGCATGCGCCGCAGGTCCTCACGTTTGTGAAAGACGTGGCCCGCGAGCAGTATCAGTTCCTGCTGTACACCATTCCGCTTGAGGGCCGGGAAGTGGAATGTCTGAGCATTCGCCTGCATGTACAAGAAACCTGTATGTTGACGCTCGCCGTCACCATCGAAATATGAAAAAAGCGCTGAATAATATGAGCACACCACAACATCCTTTCGATCATAATACCGGGCGGACGAGCGCATGGGCT
This sequence comes from uncultured Opitutaceae bacterium, assembly GCA_964518665.1. Taxonomy (GTDB): domain Bacteria; phylum Verrucomicrobiota; class Verrucomicrobiia; order Opitutales; family Opitutaceae; genus UBA2377. The sequence continues at coordinate 628 of CAZFHG010000321.1, forward strand.
CTGGCGCTGCCCATTAATGGCGCGAACTGGATCTGGGCGCCCGGCGCAGGCGCCGCCCCGCACCAGTATCAGTGTTTTCGCAAGCATTTCAGTCTCGCCTGCCGGCCGCGCCGGGCCCGGCTACAGATCTCGGTTGACTCGGACTTCGTCTGCTGGATCAACGGCCGCGAAGTCGGACGCGGCCAGTTCAGCGACTGGCCGCAGCGCAAGAGTTTTACCACACTTGATGTCGGCCCCTTTCTCAAGTCCGGGCGCAATGTGCTGGCCATCCTCGCCTACTATCGCGGCGAGGACTTTTCGGACTACTGCACGGGCAGACCCGGCCTCATCGCCGCGTTGCAGGTCGGCAAGACGCCGGTCGCCACCGACGGTTCCTGGAAAACCCTGCCGCACCCGGCCTTCCGCTTTGGCCCGATGCCGCGTGTGAGCAGTCAGATGGGCTTTACGACCGAGTTCGATGCCCGCCGGGATATTCCCTGGCAGCAACCGGAGTTCGATGATTCGGCCTGGCCCGCCGCCGAGACGATCGCCGCCGCCACGGCCGGATACTGGAACGAGCTCTTCCCGCGCCCGGTGCCGCCGCTTCGGATTGAGCCGCCGGTTTCGATTACGCTTGCCGTCCAGGGCGATTTCATACGCGGCGCCGAGGCCGAGACCATTGCCCGCACCATGCGTGCCGACGCACTCGTTACTCGCAGGCCCTGGGAGATGTTCGAAATACCGCCGGAGGCCGTTCCGGCGCACTACACGCCCCGCGTCCCCGTCCCCGCCGATTACCTTCAGTCCGGTGGGGAAGGGCTGATCCTCAAGACGCCCGAGCCCGGCAAGACCGGCCGCTTTCTCGTCATCGACCTCGGCCGCGAGGAGGTCGGCTTGCTGACCTTCACGCTTGACGCCCCCGCCGGCGCCATTCTCGACATGGCACACGGCGAGCACCTTGACGACGGTCGCGTCCGGGCCGCCATCGGCAACCGCAACTTCGCCGATCGCTATGTTTGCCGAGACGGCGCGCAGGAATTCACGCTGCCCTTCCGCCGCCTCGGGGCGCGGTACCTCGAGGTTCATTTCTCCGGCTACCAGCGCCCGATCCGGCTGAATTACATCGGCCTCAAACCGGCCGTGCTGCCGGTGGATCTTGCCCGCGCTTTCACCAGCAGCGACCCCCTCGCGGAGAAAGTTTACGCCATCGGCGTTCGCACACTCCACCTCTGCATGCACGAGCACTACGAGGATTGCCCCTGGCGCGAGCAGGCGCTCTACGCCTTCGATTCCCGCAACCAGGCCCTCTACGGCTACTATGCCTTCGGCAATTACGATTTCGCCGCCGCCAGTTTCGAACTGCTCGGACGTGGCCTGCAGGAGGATGGGCTCCTTTCCCTTAACGCTCCGGGCCGGTCCAGGATCCGCTCGGGCGTCGGGTTCGTCGACATCAACATGCCGATGTTTTCGCTCGTCTGGATCACGACCCTCGCCGAACACTGGCTGCACAGCGGCCGGCCGGTGCTCTTCGAGCAGTTCCAGGGGCAGATCGGTTTGATGCTGGCCACGGTCTTCGAACGCCTCGACCCGGCGTCCGGGCTCTATCGGCACCCGGTCGGGCCTGACATGTGGCAGTTCTATGAATGGGAGGAAGGCCTGTCCGGTGTGTTGGGCGACCCGCAGGAGGGCAGGCGGTTGCATGCGCCGTACAACCTCTTTTTGCACGAAGCCATCGGCAGCTACGCGTGGATGCTCAAGCAGGCCGGGCGCGGCGGCGAGGCCCGGCTGTTCCGCCGCCGACAGCAGGAACTCGGGCGCGCCATTCACAAAGCTTTCTGGGATGCGAAACGCGGCGCGTACGCCACGTACCTGTGCTCAGGTAAAAAGCGGAACTATGCCGAACTCGTCCAGGCCCTCATGGTCAAGGCCGGGATCGTGCCGACCGCGGCATCAGCCAGGTTGCTTGCCCGCTTCGCGCAGGGGGACCTGGTTCCGATGACGCTCAGTTCCCGGCTTTACCAGTTGCTTGCGATGATGCCGCACACGCCGGGCAGCCGCGCTCTCGTGGCCGACACCATCCGCACGGAGTGGTCGAAGATGGTTTTTGCCGGGGCCACCAGTTTCTGGGAGACGCGACTTGGGGGCGACGATTTCGGCGATGCCGGAAGCCTGTGCCACGGGTGGAGCGCCCTGCCGGTGTACTACTACCAGGCGTGGGTGCTCGGCGTGCGGCCGCGGGAACCCGGCTTCCGGCGCTTCGTGATCAACCCTTATGCCGATGGCTTCACCCGCGCCTCCGGCAGCGTGCCGACTCCCTTTGGACCGATCTCGGTGAAATGGGAGCGCACGCCGCGCGGGGTGGTCGTCGAGGCCGTGGGGCCCAAGGATCTGCATCCCGAAGTCAAGTCGCATCCCGAATGTCAGGTCACGAGGGCGCGTTACAACGGCGTGGCGGTCGCCCCAAAGTGACCGTAGCTTGTTGTGGTCGAAATGAGGGTATATCTTGACGCGAATGCTTACGAACAAGACGATTCTAGCGGCGGTCATGACGGTGGTGCTTGGGTGTCTCGCCAGGCCGGCGCTGGCGCAGGATCCGGTGTTCGATCTGCCGGCGCTGCTGGGCACGCCGTTGAATCCGA
>CAZFHG010000322.1:0-3241 GCA_964518665.1 uncultured Opitutaceae bacterium
AAGGGCGCACACGAGGTGCGCCCCTACAGGATCACCCGCGCGTGATCGCCAGCAGATCCGGCAATTGCACCCGGCCTTCGTAGAGGGCCTTGCCGACGATCACCCCGTCTAGATTCGCGTAACGGCGCGCCAGCTCCGCCAGCTTCACAACATCCTCGCGCCGGCTCACGCCGCCACTCGCGATCACGCGGGCCTTCACCGACTGCAACATGATTTCCTGCGCGGCAAAATTCGGCCCGGTCAACATGCCATCCGTGCCGATGTCGGTGTATATGATCGTGGCCACACCCAGCGCGTCCATGCGCTGCGCGAATGCCACCGCGCCCAACGCGGTCGTGTCCACCCAGCCCTTGACCGCCACCTTGCCCTCCTTGGCATCGATGCCGATCGCGATCCTGTCTCCAAATTCGGCGACCGATTCGCGCACGAACGCCTCGCTCTCGGCCGCGCGCGTGCCAATCACGGCCCGACTCACGCCGGCCGCAAGCACCCGCGCCACGGCCTCGCGGCTGCGCAGGCCGCCGCCGAGTTCCACCTTCATGCCCACGGCCACGATGGCCTGCACCGCCGCCAGGTTGGCCGGTTCGCCCGCGAAGGCGCCGTCAAGGTCCACGACATGCACCCAGCTACTGCCGGCGGCACGGAACTCCGCAGCCACCGCCGCGGGGTTCTCCGCGTACACGGTTTCCTGGTCGGCGCGTCCCTGCGTCAGCCGCACACAGCGGCCGCCCTTGATGTCGATGGCGGGATAGATGGTCATGCGCAAAAACGCTTTGCGCCCGGCGGTCATTGCGCGAGACTAAATCCATGGCTCAATACCAAACTCCCGCCTTCCTCTCCGAGTTGCTCCATGCCCGCTCCCCCTCCGGCTACGAGTCCGAGGCGCAGGCGGTTTTCGACCGCCACGTCAAACCCGCCGCCGCCACCTACGCCAATGACGCCCTCGGCAACCGCATCGCCACGCTCAATCCCGCCGGCGACCCGGTCCTCATGCTCGCCGGACACATGGACGAACTCGGCCTGCTCATCACCTACATCAACAAGGACGGGTTCATCTATTTCGACACGATCGGCGGACATGACCGCACGGTCATTTCCGGCCGCCGGGTCATCATCCAGACCGCCAACGGTCCGGTGAAGGGTGTAACGGGCAAGCGCGCCGTCCACCTCATGGACGAAGCCGACCGCAAGAAGGTGCCGGAAATTCACGAAATCTGGATCGACATCGGGGCCAAATCGAAAAAAGACGCCCTGACCCGGGTCGCTATCGGCGATGTTGCCACCTACGACCACGAACTGGAGCTGATCCACGGCAGCATCGGCGCCGCCCGGGCCTTCGACAACAAGGTGGGCGCCTACATTGTGGGCGAAACCCTCATCCGTCTCGCCAAGGAGAAAAAGCCTCTTGCCGCCCGCGTCGTCAGTGTCGCCACCTCTCAGGAGGAAATCGGCACCCGCGGAGCCATCACCGCGACGTATGCCGTCAACCCCCATATCGCCATCGCCATTGACGTCGGCCATGCGACTGATCACCCCGACTGCGACAACCGCAAGTTCGGTGAAACCAAACTGGGCGGCGGTCCCATCATCTGCCGCGGTCCCAACATCAACCCCAAGGTTTACCAGAAGCTCGTGGCCGCGGCGAAGAAGGCCAAAATTCCGATCCAGTTCGAGGCCGACCCCCGGCCCACCGGCACTGACGCCCGTGCCATCCAGATGGGCCGCGGCGGTGTCGCCACCGGCCTGATCAGTATTCCCCTGCGCTACATGCACACCCCGAGCGAGCTCGTCGACCTCGAGGATGTGGAGCGCTGCGTACAGTTGCTGGTGGCCTTCGCACGAGCCCTGGAAAAGGGCGACTACGCGCACTGGTGAGAAAGTAGGGCAGGTCTCCTCCTACGCCGGGCCTACGGAGTACAGGTCTGACCTGCCTTCGCACGCCTCACCGCGGATACAGCGTCAAATGGCAGGTCATAGACCCGCCCTACTCTTCACACCCCTAACCCTGCCTTTGCCATCGACGCCCCAGTAGGCAGCGAGCTTGCTCGCGCTTGAAATACTTTCGTCCGCCACATGAGCGCCCGCAAGCGGGCTGCCTACGCGGCGTTCTGCTTCGCCTCGGTCTTCGGGCCGCGCTTGAGCGTCGGCTTGCGGCGACCCGCCACGGCCGCGGAATCAACAATGACCTCGGTCACGTCGTCGCGCTGCGGCAGGTCGTACATCACCTCGAGCATGATGTTTTCCATGATGGAGCGAAGGGCCCGGGCGCCGGTCTTGAGTTCGATGGCCTTCAGGGCGATCGCCTTGACGGCATCGCTGGTGAATTTCAACCGCACGCCGTCCATCGCGAAGAGCTTCGAATACTGTTTCACCATCGCGTTCTTCGTGCGGAGCAAAATCTTCTCGAGATCCGCGATCTGCAGTTGGTCGAGCACGGAAATCACCGGCAGGCGGCCGATGAATTCCGGAATCATGCCGAAACGGATCAGATCCTCGGGAGCGATGGACTTCATCATCAGCTCCGGCGCGAGGGTCTGGTCCTTCTGCGCCTTGATGGAGGCGAAGCCGAGGCTGTGCTGGCCCAGCCGGCGCTGGACGATGCCGTCCAATCCCACGAAGGCGCCGCCGCAGATGAAGAGAATGTTCGACGTGTTGATCTGGACGTATTCCTGGTTCGGGTGCTTGCGACCGCCCTGCGGGGGCACATTGCAGACCGTGCCTTCAAGAATCTTCAGCAACGCCTGCTGCACGCCTTCGCCCGATACGTCGCGCGTGATGGAAACATTCTCCGTCTTGCGCCCGATCTTGTCGATTTCGTCGATGTAGATGATGCCGCATTCGGCGCGCTTGACGTCGTAGTTAGCATTCTGGAGCAGGCGCAGGACGACGTTCTCAACGTCCTCACCCACATAGCCCGCCTCGGTGAGCGTAGTCGCATCTGAAATGGCAAAGGGCACGTCCAGGATCTTCGCCAGCGTGCGGGCCAGCAGGGTCTTGCCCGAACCGGTCGGGCCCAGCAGCAGGATGTTGCTCTTCTCGACCTCGACCTCGTTGAACTCGGCCGACAGCGGGATGCCATCCTTGCCGGACTGGCGTGCGCTGAAATTCAGCCGCTTGTAATGATTGTAGACCGCGACAGACAAAACCTTCTTCGCGTGGTCCTGGCCGATGACGAAATCATCCAGAGTGCGCTTGATCTCCGAAGGCTTGATCAGCCGGAACGCCGGCTTGGTTTCCGCGA
>CAZFHG010000323.1:0-3216 GCA_964518665.1 uncultured Opitutaceae bacterium
GTTTGCGAGGTTGGATCATTCGCCCGGACGCGGGCGGCGGTAGTTTACGCCTAGGCGGTCGAGGCGGGCGAGGAGCCAGGGGAGACGGCGCTGAAAATCGGCGTAGTCGCGCTTTTCCTTTTGCGACCACACGACCTCGCTCAACGCGGTCAGCCGCGGGAAGCCGCGGCGCTCGATCACGGGGAGGCTGTAAATCCGCTCGCGCCACAACTGGCCCTGCGCACCGAGGACGTGGTGATGGTGCTGCGGTTCGAGCCCGTCCGGGATCGGCTCGAAGCTGTAAACCTTGGCCACGGTGTTCTGCGCGCCGATCGGGATGCCCTCCTCCTCGCCGCTGCCCTCGGTATAGTCGAAATACGTGTGCGAAGTTGGGGCGATGACCACATCGTGCCCGAGCCGCGCGGCCTCGATGGCCCACTTGACGTCGCGCCAGGCCATCATGGTCGCGCCCGGGGCGAGGCCGCCCTCCTGGATCTCGTCCCAGCCCACGAGCCGGCGGCCGCGGGCGGCGAGGAAGTTTTCGGTGCGGCGGACGAACCAGCTCTGCAACTCGTGTCCGTCCTTGAGTCCGTTGGCCGCCATGAAGGCACGCGTGGACGGCGAGGCCTCCCACTGGTCCTTCATCGCCTCATCGCCGCCGATGTGGATGAACGTGCTCGGGAAGATCTCGAGCACCTCGGTCAGCACGTCGTCGAGGAACTTCAGCGTCGCGGGCTTCGGCGCGTAGGTCTCAGGGAAGATGCCCCACCGCGTCTGCACCTGCGGGTTGTAGCCGGGGGCGTCGGTGCAGCCCAGCTCCGGGTAGGCGGCAAGCGCCGCCGAACTGTGGCCGGGCAACTCGATCTCGGGCACCACCGTGATCGCGCGCTCGGCGGCGTAGGCCACGACCTCGCGCAGCTCGGCCTGGGTGTAGTAGCCGCCATGCGGGATGCCGTCCCCGCCCTCCTCGACCAATTGACGCAGGGTCGCGTCGCGCCAGGCGCCGACCTCGGTGAGCTTCGGGTATTTTTTGATTTCGACGCGCCAGCCCTGGTCGTCGACGAGGTGCCAATGGAAGACGCTGAATTTGTGCAGGGCGAGCAGGTCGATGAACTTCTTCACTTCGGCGACTGGCGAGAAATGCCGGCTCACGTCGAGCATGGCGCCGCGCCAGCTGAAGCGCGGCCGGTCCTCGATCGCGACCGCCGGCACGGTCACGCGCCCGCCATCAGCCCGCCAGCCGAAGCGCTCGAGGTCGGGCGGGAGTAGTTGCCGGAGGGTCTGCACGCCGTGGAAGACGCCCGCAGCGCCGCCGCCGACGATGGCTACGGTCTGTGGCGTTACAGTGAGACGGTAGCCCTCGGCACCGAGGGCGGACGTCACCGCGAGATCGATCGTCAGAATCACAGCGTTGCCGCCCGCCGGCGCACGCTCGGCCACTGCGACGCCCAGGAGGCGGGCCGTTTCGGCCGCGGCGAACTTAAGGGCCGCATCAGCCGGAGCGACCACGACGGTGCGTGCCGTCAGGGCAAACGGTGCGCCGCCAGTGGCGACACAGGAAACGGGGAGCGGAATGATGCTGATCGGATTAGGCATGGGAAAAATTCTTAACCACGGATTTCACGGATGACACGGATTCAAACCGGATAAACCACTTATCTACACTGATCTTCACTGATCCTAATCAGTGTTCATAAGTGATCATCAGTGGTTTCTTGGATTGAGTCCGTGTAATCCGTGAAATCCGTGGTTCAAATCTCAGAGCCCCAGGAGGCTGCCGTTGCGTTTGAGCCAGCGTTCGGCGTCGCGCCAGTGGGGGCAGACTTCCTCGACGCGGGTCCAGAAGCGGTTCGAGTGGTTCATCTCCTTCAGGTGCATGAGCTCGTGGTAGATGATGTAGTCGCGGACGAAATCCGGGGTCTGCACGAGTCGCCAGTTGAGCGAGATGGTGCCGCCGGCCGAGCACGAGCCCCAGCGCGAGCGCTGGTTGCGCACGGTCACGAGCTTCACTTCCACGCCGGTCAGCGCCGAGAGCTCCCAAGTGCGGCCCGGCAGCTCGACCTTGCCCCGCCGGGCAAAATGCGCCTCGAGGGTCGGACGCAGGTCGCCGTCGAACGACGGCACGCGAAACACGTCGGCCGCGAGGCAGACCTGCGGGCGTTCGGCCTCGGGCAGCGTGGCCCGGCGGATTTCCGTCATCTCGCCGCGCCAGAGCACATGGGTGCCGACCACCCACACCTCGGCTCCACGCGGTTTCCGCGCCTGCCGCGCCCGGGCGCGCTCGAGCCATTCCTGATGCTGCTCCACGAAACGCCGGGCCTCGCGCTCGGAACCGCGCGACGGAATCGTTGCCACGGCCGTGCCGTCGCGCTTGAGGGTAAGCCGGTAATTGCGCGCGGTGGCACTGCGCTGGAACACGATGGTGTTTTCCACCGGGGTCGCAGCCGGAGCCGCGCCCGCCGGGGCCAGCAACCCAAGGAGTTCCTGCTGCCCGCCTGCGTCCATGGCTGAAGGTTTAACCACGAATGGACACGAAATGACACGAAGGAAATGCGCCGAACCTTTTAACCACGGATTTCACGGATCGCACGGATCCAAACCGGAAGAACCGCTTATCTGCACTTATCTTCACTGATCCCGATCAGTGCTCATAAGTGTACATCAGTGGTTAATCCGATTTTGGGATTTGGATCCTATCCGTGAAATCCGTGCAATCAGTGGTTCAAAACTCCGCGGCCTCCGCGGCTCCGCGTGAGGCCGACAGAGGGTCTTGGGCTACTCCAACCCGGCTACGTTGACGTCGTTGGCGTACTCGACGGTGAACTTGACGGTGAGCTCGCGTTTTTCGGCGGGCTTGAGGTCGAGGGTCCACTTCAGCGTGCCTTCGTCGGTGGGCTTCACTTCCTTCGCATCAGGCGAGAGCAGCTTCACGGTGATCTTCTCGTTGCGGGAGAGCGGCACCTGGTCGGCGACGATCACGCGCTCGGCGGTCTTCTTGTTGTTCTGGACCGTGATGAGGTACTCGTAGGTGATGCGCTTGCCGGAGTTCGTGAGGCCCGTTTCCTCGGTGAACTTGTTCACGCGCTTGTGCTTCACGCTGATCCCCTCATCGGCACCGAGCGCGAGGTCGAACTTCTCGCCGGCCATGACCGTGCGCAGGCTGCTGGTGGCGACGAACGTGCCGTCGAGGAAGACGTTCATCGCGCCGGCGAGCAGCGGGAACTCGGAGTTGTTATA
>CAZFHG010000324.1:0-3201 GCA_964518665.1 uncultured Opitutaceae bacterium
AGTTCCTCCTCATCAACCACCCGCTCGACTGCCCGATCTGCGACCAGGCCGGCGAATGCATGCTTCAGGAACAGTCCACGGGCTACGGCCGCGGCTACTCCCGCTTCATCGAGCAGAAAAACGTCAAACCCAAGCGCACCCAACTCGGGCCGCGCGTCATGCTCGACGACGAGCGCTGCATCCTCTGCTCCCGCTGCATCCGGTTCTCCAAGGAAATCGCCAAGGACGACGTTCTCGGCTTCATCGACCGTGGCAGCTACAGCACGCTCACCTGCTATCCCGGCAAGGAGCTGAAGAACAATTACTCGCTCAACACCGTCGACATCTGCCCCGTCGGCGCGCTCACGAGCACCGACTTCCGCTTCAAGATGCGCGTCTGGTTCCTGAAGCAGACAAACAGCATCGACCCCGAGTCGAGCGTTGGCGCCAATACCGTGGTTTGGTCGCGCGAAGGCGTCATCTACCGCATCACCCCGCGCCGCAACGATGCCGTGAACGACACGTGGATGACTGACTCCGGCCGCGCCCTCTTCAAGCACGTGCAGTCGCCCGACCGTCTCACGGCCGTCAAGGTCAACGGCGCCGACAGTGCCCTCGATAGCGCAGTCAACGCGGCCAACGACCTTTTCAAGTCCGCCGCCGGCACCATCGCCGTGGTCGGATCCGGCCGCAGCTCCGTCGAGGAACAGTTTCTCACCAAGCAGCTCGCTGCTGCGCTAAAAGCTCCGGCGGTTCTCGTCAGCCGGGTGGGGGAGGGCGACAAGCTCCTGCTCTCCGCCGACCGCAACCCGAATGTCCGCGGCGCTCTCGTCACCGGCCTGATCTCCGCGCTGCCGGCCCCGAAGCTCACCGAGCTCGCCGCCGCCATTGATGACGGCAAGATCAAGGCCGTGATCTCCGTCGGTGAAGACCTGACCGTCGCCGGTCTGACTGCCGCGCAACTGGCCAAAGTCGCCGTCGTCTACCTCGGCACCCAGGCCAACGCCACCAGCGCCGCAGCCAAGGTCGTCCTGCCGACCCTGACGGTTTTCGAGAAGAGCGGCTCGTTTGTGAACCAGCAGTTCCGCCTGCAGAAATTCCAGAAGGCCGTGCCAGGCGTGGCCGGTGCCACCGACGACCTCGTGGTTCTCGCCAAGCTCGCCACCGCCGCCGGTGCGACTTCGGCCTCAGGAGATCTGAACCATGTCTGGCAGGCATTGGCCGCCAGCGTACCCGCCCTCGGCACGGCCACCTTTGCCACCATTCCCGAGTCCGGACTGCTGCTCGACGGCATGCCGTTCGCCGCGCTGCCCTTCATCGAGGGCGAGACCCTGCATTATAAACCGGCCGCCAAGACGACCGCTGCCTGACATGTTCGACTTCTTCTTCAACCTCCCCCCGCTGATTCAAGGCCTGCTGAAGGGCTTGGCGGTGATCTGTGTGATCTTCCCGATCGCCGGCGCCTGCTCGATGGCCGAGCGCAAGATCGCCGCCTGGGTGCAGGACCGTCCCGGCCCCAACCGGGCCATTGTGCCGTGGTTTGCCTGGATTCCGTTCCTCGGCAAGTTTCTCCAGCGACTTGGCGTGTTCCATGTCCTGGCCGACGGCGGCAAGATGCTTTTCAAGGAGGATTCGCTGCCGGGTCATGTGCGGAAGTTCTACTTCGTCCTCGCGCCCATCCTCGCGATGATCCCCGCCCTCACCACGGTCACCGTGGTGCCCTTCGGCGCCTACCTCGCGGCCACCGGCGAGATCGTGCCGCTGGGGCTGGCCCCGCTCGACGTCGGCATCCTCGCGGTTTTCGCCGTCGCCTCGCTGGGCGTCTATTCCCTCATCCTCGCCGGCTGGGCCTCGAACTCCAAGTATCCCGCCCTTGGCAGCGTGCGCGCCTCGGCGCAGCTCATCTCCTATGAGCTTTCGATGACCCTGTCGGTGCTCCCGGTTTTCCTCTGGATCAACGCCCCCGGTCGCGATGCCACCCTCGGCTTCGCCCGCGTGGTCGAGTTCCAGAGCCAGTCCGGCTTCCTCGGCGGCATGTGGTTCATCTTCCTCATGCCCCTCTCGGCCTTCATCTTCATGGTGGCCCTCTACGCCGAGACGAACCGCCAGCCCTTCGACACCATCGAGTCCGAGGCCGACCTCGTGGGCAGCTTCCACACGGAGTACGGCGCCTTCAAGTGGGGCCTCTTCTTCGTGGCAGAATACTCGCACATGATCGTCGGTTCGGCCGTGTTCACGCTCCTCTTCCTCGGCGGCTGGAACCCGCTGCCGTGGGTGTCACTCGCCACTTGGGTGGGCTGGGTCCACGACCTCACCGGCTGGGCCTGGCTCGTGCATCCGCTGGCCGTCGGCTTGTTCTCGATCGCCATCTTCCTCGTGAAGGTGCTGGCGCTGATCTTCATCTTCATGTGGGTGCGCTGGACCGTGCCACGGTTCCGTTACGACCAGGTCATGAAGCTCGGCTGGCAGAAGCTCCTCCCTCTCGCGATCGGCAACCTGATCTTCTACGCCATCGCCATCGCGATCATCCAGAAATGAAAACGTTGCAGCGCAAAGACGCCAAGTCGCTAAGGTCGATCCAGAAGGACTTTGGATGGATTGGCTTTGCTCCGGCCTTCGCGCCTTCGCGTCTTCGCGCTTAAAAAATCTCCCGACCAATGGCCGTCATCCCTCTCGAACGCAAACCGCTCACCTTCGCCGAGCGCACCTACATCCCCCAAGTCCTGGGCGGACTGTGGGTGACCATCCGGCATCTGGTGCGCAAGAAGCAGACCCTCGAGTATCCCGAGCAGCGGCCCGCCATCCCGCCCGGCTACCGCGGCGTGCCCACCCTGGTGCGCGATCCCCAAGGCCGCGAGAAGTGCGTCTCCTGCCAGCTCTGCGAATTCGTCTGCCCGCCCAAGGCCATCCGCATCACCCCCGGCGAGATTCCCGCCGATGCTCCCACCGCGCACGTCGAGAAGGCGCCCAAGGCCTTCGAGATCGACATGCTGCGGTGCATCTACTGCGGCCTCTGCCAGGAAGTCTGCCCCGAGGAGGCTATCTTCCTCCAGAACCAGTTCTCGATGACCGGGTACACCCGCGCCGAGATGGTCAACGACAAGGCCCGCCTCTACGAACTCGGCGGCACGCTCCCCGATGCGCATTTCAAATGGGACCGGAAGAAAACCGCCGCCGAGCACGGCAACGCCCACTGAGCCATGAACGCTGACTTCATGTTCT
>CAZFHG010000325.1:0-3182 GCA_964518665.1 uncultured Opitutaceae bacterium
GCCGCCTGCTTGCAGGCGCTCGGGGGCAGCGCTGCCTACAACCCCAACGCTCGGGCGCGGTCGTGAAGAATTTCCAACAGCAGCGGATGATCCGCCAACAGACCGGCGCGAACGGTACGCAGCCGGCCGCCGGCCGCGCGTTCCGCTTCCTGGCAAATGCTGGCAACGTCTCCTCCCGCACCCGCGTGCCGCCCCGGCAGCAGGAATAAATGCGCAACCACGACCACGCCTGTATTCCAATGCCGGGTCGTCAGCAGGTGCGCCAGCAGCGGTTCATTGAAATCATACTCGGCCCCGGGTCGCCGCTCCATGCTGCAGGGCGCCACCGCCGCCACTTGCCCTTCGAGCCGGTGGGCCAGTCGGACGGCCAGGTGATTGCGCACCTCCGTCACTGCGCGCACCGGGCTGCCATGATCCACCACGGCCACGCGGATCGACGCCGTCTCTGCACCCGCCCCGGCCATCGTCGCCATGACCTGCTCAGCCAGGATTTGCACCAGCCGCTCGTCAGGGTCGGCATACAGGGGCGGCGCCACCCGCACCTGCAGGGCTGGAAACTCAGCACGCAGCCGAGTCACGATCTCCGGCAGAAATTCCGAGAGCGCCCGCGTGGGGCCGATGAACAAAGGCAGGACGACAAATTCTTGTTCACCTGATGCCAACCGACGCCGGAGTGAAGTCTCCAGTGTCTCCGCGGCGCGTCCGCCCAGTTGCCCGGCCGGCACCCGGTCGGAGTGCAACAGCGAAACAGGTTGAATCGGACGGTGTAATCTCCCGCTCAACTCGTCCGCCAGCGCCCGCAGGCGCATGATCGCCGCCGGCTCGAGGGAGCCGTTGTCCATCAGCAACACGACCGGGGCTGGCTGGGCCATGCTCATGCCCCTGCCAACAGTTGCTGACCGATCGCTGCCCGCGCCAGTTGCGGCCAGCGCACAACCTCGCCGACAATGATGAGCGCGGGCTGGCCGGCCAGGACCGCGCTCAGCGGCTCCGCGGTTTCCAACGTGGCCAGGTGCACGCTTTGGTCCGGCAGCGTCGCATTCGCCACCACCGCCACCGGGGTGCTCCCGTCCAGTCCGCCGGCGCTCAGCGCCCGGGTGATTTCCGGCAGCCGCCGCACACCCATGTAAATGCACAACGTCGCGCCCGTCCGCGCCAATGCGGTCCAGTCCACCGCGCCGTCGTTCTTCCCGGCGCACTCATGCCCGGTCACAAAGACCACCGCCGAGGCCGTGCCCCGCAACGTCAGCGGAATCCCCGCCGCCGCCCCCGCCGCCACCGCCGCGGTCACTCCCGGCACCACCGCGTACGGAATTCCGGCCTCCGCCAGCGCCGCCATTTCCTCCCCGCCGCGGCCAAAAACCAGCGGATCCCCGCCTTTCAGACGCACGACATGCTGATTCAAAAGCGCCTCACGCACGATCAGCGCATCAATCTGCGCCTGCGGCATGCAATGCTGGCCGGCCCGTTTGCCGACATAGATCCGGGTTGCGTCAGGACGGCACCACCCCAGCAACTCCGCGTTGGCCAGATCGTCATAGATCACCACATCCGCCTCAATCAGAGCTTTTTGCCCACGTAAAGTCAGCAAATCCGGCGCGCCCGGACCCGCCCCGACGAGCGTCACGCGTCCGCCGGCCGCTTGCCTGTCATAATCTGTGTTTCCTGCTTTACTCATCCTGTTTCTTCATACCTTAGTTATTTACTTATTTAATCAACTTAAAAGTTTGTCATGTCCGAAACCACCACAGCCAAGCTCAGCCACAACGAGGTCATCAAGGCGGCCATCCCCACCCTCGCGGGCAATATTGCCGCCACGATCGCCGACCCGGCGGCCGACCGTTTTTCCGAGGATGACCAGCAGTTCATCAAGTTTCACGGCATCTACCAGCAGGACGACCGTGACCTGCGCAAAACCGCGAAGAAGTTCATGATGATGATCCGCAGCCGGATCCCCGGCGGCGTGATGACGGCAAGGCAATGGATCACCTTTGACGACCTCGCGACCTCGTACGGCAACAACACCCTGCGCGTCACCACCCGCCAGTGCATCCAGTTTCACGGCGTGCTGATGTCCGGGCTCGGCCCGCTGGTTAAAAAGATCAACGAATCGCTGCTCTCCACCCTCGCCGCCTGCGGCGACGTAAATCGCAATGTCACGGCTTCCCCGACGCCGGCCACGAGCAAGGTGCGCGAGCAGGTCTACGCCCAGGCCCACGCCATGGCGCTCGCCTTGGCACCAAAGACGAAGGCCTACCATTCCATCTGGATCGAGGGCGTGCAGCTGAATCTGGACGATCCCGCCCACAAGGACTTCGTCGACCCGCTCTACGGCCGCACCTATCTGCCGAGAAAGTTCAAGGCCTCCTTTGTCATTCCCCCGGTGAACGACATGGATGTTTTCACCAACGACCTCGGCTTCATCGCCGTGATCGAAGGCGACCGACTGCTGGGCTACAACGTCGCCGTCGGCGGTGGCATGGGCCGCAGCCACGGCAACGTGCAGACCTATCCGCGCCTCGCGGATGTCATCGGCTTCATCCAACCCGAAAATGTCATCGAGGTCGCCAAGGCAGTGCTCACCGTCTTCCGCGACTTTGGCGACCGGACCAACCGCAAGCATGCCCGTTTCAAGTATGTCGTCGAGGAACGTGGCGCCGCGTGGGTCGCAGCCGAGGTCGGGCGCCGTGCCGGGGTAGCGTTGGAGCCTGCGCGGCCCTACGCGTTCACTTCCACCGGAGACCTCTACGGCTGGCACCGCGCCGTGGACGGCAAACTTTTCCTCACCCTCTTCGTCGAAACCGGCCGCATCAAGGATGTCGCCGGCCTCGCGCAGAAAACCGCCCTGCGGCAGGTCGCCGAGGCGTTTCCGCACATCGAGTTTCGTCTCTCAGCCAACCAGAACGTCATCCTCGCGAACGTTCCCGATGCGGATCGCGCCGGCATCACCGCCCTCCTCGCCCGCCACGGCGTGAAGGTGGACAACCAGACCTCCATCCTGCACGCCGCCTCGATGGCGTGCCCCTCGCTGCCGACCTGTGGACTCGGTCTCGCCGAATCCGAGCGCATGCTCCCGGCCCTGATCGACCGCATCGAGAAACTCGGCGGAGAACTCGGCCTGGGCGGTGAGGAAATCATCATCCGTTCCACCGGCTGCCCCAACGGCTGCGCCCGGCCCTACA
>CAZFHG010000326.1:0-3148 GCA_964518665.1 uncultured Opitutaceae bacterium
AGACGCCTGAATAGTGGCAATGCAGCGGCAGTCCCAGCTTGCGGGTCGCCTGCCGCCACTGCATCAGCGCGTCCTGTTTCAGAGCCGGCGGCACCGAGGCGTCAGCAACCTTGCTGAACCAGCTTGTATAACCGGGATGTCCTTTGCAGTCGGTCTGCACGAAATCCGGCGCCATCAGCTCCAACATCGGCACCAACTCGGCCTCGCTGCAACGGGTGCCCAGGTCGGTGTCATTGGCCCCGGCATGCAAATCGTAATGTAACCCGAAGTAGCGTTCATCACCATGCCATTTCCCCTGGTATGTCATCGTCTGTGTCCTTGTTCGATCAGGTTTAGTCGATTGATCATCTCGCTCGCATGTCATCCGTTTTTGCCTATCTCTCATTTTACCGGACTAGTCTCTTGAACAATCCGCACCATTGCACAGCCCTTACGTACCGGAACGGTCAGCAGGTAGCCATCGCCATCGGGTAACAGTGCTGCCATGAGCGGTTCCGGTTGATCGGGGAGAAGCACGTCGGCGGCAAGCCCGCTGGCTGGCAACCCCTTGAGGTGGAGAACGACATGGTCGGCGTCGCCGGCGAAGGTGACGGGGGCCACCCAACCCCCGGGTACGGTGAATAGATTGGCCTTTGCCCGACGATCCTCCACGGTGATCGCCCGCGGGGTTAGCACCCAACGGCGACCGCGCAAGGCGTTGAGCAGCGGACCGTAACGCAGGTACTGCGCCGTTACCCACGGGTCGGGACGCAACGCGTGGTCGTTGCCGGAAAAGGGCGCCATCGGGAAGACCCCCAGGTAGAGATACCGCTGGAAGAAGGCGTCGGGATCGGGTTGCAGATCCGAAGCCGCGCCCGTCCAGCCCAGCGCAGGCTTGAACAGCGTCAGGAGCGCCGTCGTATTCAGCGGACTTCCCGCATAGGTGAATTCATCGAAAATGCCGTCGACATGACGCAGCACATCGAGCCGTTTCGTATGATTGTTGACGAACAGCACCTTGCCGGCGTCATGAAGCAGCGGGCCGAGGCGTGCCAGCAACGCGTGCCAGGAGACGACCAACGAGGCCACATCGCGCTCCCCAATCCGACTCACCCCATCCGCACGGTTGTGGTTATACATGCGCAGCCAGTCCAGGCGGTCGATGCACAGCCCGTCGGATTCCGGAAGCAGGTCAACATGCCGCTGGGCCTGCTCCAGCAGAAATTCCTGGTAGGCCAACTCCCCGCAGTCCGTAACCAGTGCGCCTTCCCACGACCCGTACGGCGCCCCCGGCTGCGTGCGACCGTAAAACTGATGGTCATGCGCGACTTCCAAGTCCGGAATGCGGAGAACCGCGTCGGGGAAATGACGCGCGAGAAAGGCATACGGATCACTCCAGTCCGGGCCGGTGCTCGGGAGAGGGTCGGGCGCAGGGTCGGCCATGCGCGTGCCGAACTCGGTCACATTAAAGTAATTGAGCACGTGAAAGCCATCTGCGCGCATGGCCTGACTGTATGCGCGCAGTTTCCTGATAGACGCCGGCGCACCGCTGAACGCCTTCCAGACGACCTCCTCGCCAACCGGGGGGATAAACAAGCCCATGTAAGGGAAATCGAAACTCGCTTTCCAGTTGACGCCGAAGGCCATGCGCCGCAGTTCATCGGCATCGTAACCGGCTTCCTGCGCAGAGTATGCCCCGGTGCCGCTGATCAAATGCGCCTGCGGATGCGGCGCGGTGAGACAGGGCGCGTAGGCTTCCGCCACGCAGCCCAGCGCCGCGCGCACATCCGCCGCATGTGTGGCGAACTCCAGCGCAAAGGTCACCGTGCGGCCTTCACCCAGGCGATGGTAATAATGGGTATACGCCGCCGTGCCGTCTTCCGTCACGTCGAGGGTAAGGTCGAGAAGGATGCCGTCCAGCACCACGGCCACCGTCAGCGCCTCATCCCTAGTCGGCTCCAGGATGGTGAGGAACGGCATGCAAATGACATCACGGCGAAAGGGGCAATAGGCGATGCGGGGGTTGTCGTAGGTATAATACGGCGCGCCGTACCAGAAGCGGCGGTTTGCCCAGGGTTGCGGTTCCAGCGGGTCAGCCCAGTCGTGGCCGGTAAACTTTATCGGCAGGATGCCGTCGGCGATCCCCCGCGCGTCGAGGGTGGTGGCGTTCGGTTCGGGACGCGGATCGGCCCAAGCCGACCACATCTGAGTGGTCGAAGTGAGCGGGAGGCGAACGGTCAGCGTAATTGTCGCCGTCCACGCCGGTCCGTCGTCATGGAGGGTTACCGTCCAGCGCAGACCGCGTGACGTCGTGTCCCAGCGTTCCGCACCAGTCACGACCTGCCCGTCCGGCCGCGCGACCTTCAGGGCGGGCAGCAGCCGCTGCCCCCCCCACCAAAACTGCGTCTCCTGGTCTTTGGCCACATTCTCAGCCGGGCCGGCAACCGGCACGGGGTGGATGATAGGTTGATGATGAGATGTGCTGCCCATGTTATTCTTCCTGCTTCCAGGGACTGCGGCCGACGTCACCGCCCTCCTCCAACCACACGATCGCCGTCACGCAGCGGGGATAAATGCTTCCCTCGCCTGGTGCGCCACCGGCGATCACCTGGTCGATCACGGAGTGTCCGGCGCAGCCGATCCGCCACCAGTCGGCGTGGGCGGCATCGGCCCTTGCAGTGATATCGTCACCGCTCATGCCCAGCACCTGGCGGGCGACATACTGGCAGAGGAAGATCTTGCTCATCCAGGAGTTGTCATTATTGGCGGAGAGTTTCCACCCCCCGTCGGGAAACAGGCAGACGCCGCTGGCCAGCACCTTTTGCAGATGCTTGCGGAGCGTGGCGATGAATTCCGCATAGGGACCGTCGACTGCGAGGGCGGCCGCGAGCCCGAGCTGGTGCGGGTACACCAGCCCCTCGACAATCGGGATGATCGCCGAGTGGTCGCCGTTCTCCAGCAAGGCCGGCACATACCCCAACGCCGGGCTGAACGCCTGGGTCACGGTCGCCGCACACCGCTGGGCCGCCGCCTGCGACTCCCCGATTTCCTGGCTCCACCGGCCCGGTTCGTGCGTCTCCAGCATCTGGGCCACCGCCAGATAGCCGGCCCAGGTCTTGACCGCCAGATAGGTGTTCCGCCGCGCCTGCCCCAGACTCGCGTCCAGCGA
>CAZFHG010000327.1:0-3141 GCA_964518665.1 uncultured Opitutaceae bacterium
CCAGCACATGCGGAAGCGCGGCCACGCAGGGGGCGCACCAAGTAGCCCAAAAGTCTATTAACACCACTTTGCCTCGAAACTTGGCGAAATCGACCTCGCGCCCGTCAGCAGCGGTGAACTTCCAGTCTAGTGGTCGCTCCTCGGCCGCGAGAAAAGCAAGCCCCTCCTCCGCGGCGGCGGCGACTCCGGGACTGGCCGAGCCGACATGCTGCTCCAGCAAGGCCTTGTAAGCGGGCTTATTGCTGTTGCGGAACCGCGAGGCATAGGTCGTGAAAATCCTTACGATTTCCTTGTCCGCAGGATAGGCAGCAATGAGTTCTTCTGTCATCGGTCCCAACGCGGCGGGATTGGGATCGGCCTTACCTGCCTGGAAACTTTCCATTAACTTGCGCCACCATTTCCCGAAACGGTAGTTGCGCCGGGTGGCAGGCGTCATGTCGGTGGCACCGGCGCATTGCGCGTCCAACTCGGCCAGCCGTTCCTTCAGTTTGGCGGTGGCTTCGGCATCGATAACCAAGGCGGAGGCACTCGTTGTATGGTTGTCCAGTTTTTTGAGTGCTTCTTCGTCCACCGATTTCACCACCGTCGAGCTTAGGTTCAGAAGCATGACCGCCGCGTCCCAGCGACGTGGGTCGGTGGGAAAATCGGTCATGAACTGCCAGCCCAGTGTGGTGATTTTTGCCTTTGCGGCCTCTTTCCACCTCAGGGCCTCCAGGGCATTGGGTGTATCTTCTGGCATCTTGGCGGCCGCCTCTTTCTGAAATGCTGCAAAAGCTGCGTCCGCCGCTGCCGCACTTGAGTCCCCAGCATCTGCCGCACGACCGGCGCAAAACAAGACACTCAGTGCGACCAAGGTAAGACCCCGCAGGGGCTTAGTTATTACTTTAGCAAGCCAAGCCTCTTTCGTAAGCGTGCTATTTGGAGGTGAATTCATAATGCCGATTGAAAGGAACCAGAGGATAGACGTTATTGCGGCCGACGTCAGAATTGACGCCGGAGCGACAGCGCATAGCGGCGCAGGCGCGAATCGACCACCGTATTGTCCGGCAGGTAGTTGTAATCGAACGGCGGCCTTGTGTTGAGGACGTTGAAGATCGTCACGCTCAATTTCGTGTCGCGCAGCGCCCAGCCTAACCAGGTATCACGACGGGGCTTAAACCACCCGGCTTTCTCGAAGTCATAGTTGCCTTGCCAATCCCAACGGATGACCGAAGGCGTATCGGTCACCACAAATAGAGTCGTGATGAGGGGCTTGCTGCGGGCGCGATAGGTGGCCAGCAAACCCGTGCCCCAAGGTCCGTTTTGGACAAATGCCGATCCGCTAATCATCGTCGGCAGCAGGTCCGTGGTGATGCTGGTACCGATGGTGCCGCCGGTAACCGCGAAGGATTCGTTCCGGGTGTATTTCGTCGCATTCAAGCTGCCGGAGACCTCACCCCATGGCGTGCGATTGCTGTATCGAACTCCATAATCGTAACCGGTGATGCGGCTGGAGGCCACGTTGACCGGACTCGTGTTCACCGCCGTCACCCGCCCCGACCAGCTTGCAGGATCTGTCGGCAGTTTTGGTCCACGCGTAATCGTTTCCGGGAAGAGCGCCAGCCTGTCTGCGAAAGAAATGGCACCGACCTTGTCATTGAATTTATTGTCGAAGTAATCAAAGGAAGCAGACAGGCCCTTGACGAACGGAATTTCCAACACCAAGCCAGCGGTGGTGTTCTGGGATCGCTCCGGTCGCAGGGTGGAATTGCCACCGGAAGTAACCAATACGGTTTGGATTAGTTCGCCACCGCGCAAGGGGTCGGCTGGATACGGGAATCCAACGATATTGCTGCTGGTAGACGCCGGGCTGTTGGTCTGCTTCAGGGTAGGAACCTTGAATCCCTCGCCATAGCTGCCGCGAAGCTGCAGCCAGCTCACCGGGCGCCAAGCCACGCCACCCCGGGGGTTTTTGGCGGTGGCCCCGGTGGAGTAATCTTCCCAGCGGAACGCCCCGGATAAATTCAGCTGGTTCATGAATGGCACATGCTGCTCAGTAGCGAAAACCGGCACATTCAACTCGGCAAAAAGACCGGTGACTTCGCGACTAGCAGGCAGGGTGCTGAAAGTGTCTGAGGCGAGTCGGCGGGGAAACTCAACCGATTCCTCGCGACGCTCGGCACCGACCGCCGAAACGATGTTGCCGGCTGGAAGCTTGAAGACCGGGCCATCTGCTTGGACAGAGTAGGACAACGTCTTGCTCTTCTCCTCATCGCTGGTGATGTCGGTGAGGGACTCGATGACCCCGGCAGCGTTGGGGTTGGCGCGGGTGGTGCTATCGTAAAATAGGTTGGGCTGCCGGCCGGCGGCGATGGCGGCGTCCAGTCGTTGCTGAGTGATGGCCGTGCCAGATGCAGTATTGGAGAGTGTGTGAGCGGTGACTCGACTCACGTAGGTGTCATAGTGCCAGTCACCGGACAGGAAACCGCGGGCGCCGACCACGAACGAATCAGTTGTATCGATAGCCTCACGTTCGGGCTGTAGGTTGAAGAAAGCCTTTGCGAGCGACACCGGAATGCCAAAAGGATTGCCAGGATAGCCGGCGGGAATGGTGATACCCACGGCTTGGATGGGCTCGATGGCGGTGATGTTCTTGTTCTCCGCCCAACGGACATCCGAGTAGAGCTCCAGCCAGCGGGTATGTTCATAGCTCAGGGAGGCCACCAGCCCGCGCCGTTTATAGGTTGAGGAATAATCCTGATACTGAGCGAGATTGAGCAGATCAGGAATCGGACCGGAAGCGGCATAGTCAGCCGTGGTCAGGTTTGTGCCCGAAGAGCCGGCAGGAATCGCCACGGCGGTCGTGGTGAGACCGGGTAACGGCACCGATCCAGATCGGCTCACCCTGCCAGGGCCCGCAAAGAGGTTGTTCCTGCGCAGATCAATGCCACCGAAAGCGCGTCGGTCATAGCTGGCCGTGAAATCGCGATCGCGCAGGGCCATGGCGTTGGATTTTTCCCAATTGAGGGTGACCAAACCGTGTAATTTCCCCTTGGAAAATCCATGGGTGAGACTGCCGGTCAGCGTGCCGGCGTCCTTGTCGAACGTGTTATCGTAGCCGACGCGCAGCTCGGTGCCGCGGTAGTTCTTCTTGAGAATGAC
>CAZFHG010000328.1:0-3124 GCA_964518665.1 uncultured Opitutaceae bacterium
TGTCCATGCCGTGCTTGGCGGAGCAGCGGACAAAGGCCTCGACCACGTCGTCGGGAAAACTGGTGTACTGCACGATGTTCTGGCCGCGCAGCAGCATCATGTGGGGCGTGCGGGGAGCCGCGGCCTTGAGCTGGTCGAGCCGGTCGAACGGGTTTTCGTTGAGGAACCGCAGGCACGAATCGATCGTGGCGCCTCCCCAGGTTTCGAGAGCCCCAAAATCCATGCCGTCGAGCGTACCGGCCACGGGCAGCATCTGCTTCGTGGTCATCCGCGTGGCGGCGAGGGACTGATGCCCGTCGCGTAACACCGTGTTATTGAATGTGATCGGCTTCATATTGGTATCAACCCAACCAGGAAAAAGCGTGTCCGCGGGGTCTCCGACCTGCCACGGCCATCTGAATACACTTTTTCCATGGTCGCAGCATAGTGACCCAAGCTCAGTCCTGCTTGTCGCATCTTGTCTATCGATGCGCAAGATTTGGTGCGCATGGATTGTCTTCGCGGACGGGAAAATCCGCCTCGACCGTGGCGGCTTGAATCCATTGCCTCTCACTTTCCCCGACATTCACCAATCGAAATGAAACTCCTGGTCACCAACGACGACGGCATCGATACACTCTTCCTGCGCGAATTGGTGCAGGCGCTGCAGGCCGCCGGCCATGAAACTTTTGTGGTGGCGCCGGTCACCGAGCAGAGCTGGACCGGGGCCTCGAAGACCCGCCACCGCCCGGTCAAGTCCGGGGCCGTGGACCGCGGCTTCGGCTGCCCGACCTGGATGGTGGACGGCACCCCTTCCGACTGCGTGAACATCGCCCTCGCCCACCTGCTGCCGGCAGCCCTGGGCGCACCCAAGGTCGAGGGCGTGGTGAGCGGCATCAACGTCGGTTTCAACTGCTCGCTCGGCTTCATCCTCGCCAGCGGCACGGTCGCCGGCGCCTGGGAAGGAGCCATCCACGGCCTGCCGGCCATGGCCGTCTCCCAGGACGTGACCCCGGAGATTTATGAGCACCTCAAGGAACGCGGCGGCGAGCCCGATGGCGCCCTGTTGAATTCGCTCAGGATCACCGCCACGCGCACCGCGCAAATGGCCGGCGGCATCCTCGGCGGCACGCCGCGCAACCATTTCACCGTCCACAACCTGAACTTTCCGCATCCGTGCGGTGCGGACACAGCCGTCCGCCTCACGGTCCCGGCACACGTCAATGTCCCCGGCCTCTTCAGTCCCGCCGCCGACGACGGCTCACACCGCCTGCTCTGGGGCAAGATTCACGACGTCTCCCCCGCCGAGCCGCTGACTGACATCAAGTGCCTCGAACAGGGAGAGATCAGCCACTCGGTGTTGGATTATCGCAAGCTGGGGCACGACTGACTGTTCTACGTCAGTGGGTAGGGCCCGGCCTCCGGACGGGCCGCGAATGGCGGTCGCGGCACCATCCGCCCGTCCGGAGGCCGGGCGCTACCCAAAGTACCGTCAATTTCTAAGATAGCTAAATAGAGTGGGAGCGCGACCGCCCTCGGTCGCAATTGGGCGCATGGGTGAAAGCTCCCGAATATAAGGCAAAGTCACGGTTTCAGTTTTGGGCATTTTTAGTCTGCGAACGATGTTTGCCCCGCGCAAGATTGCGACCGAGGGCGGTCGCGCTCCCAAGTGAAACTCAGGTCTCAGGTTTCGTTTCCAACCTCACCTCACCAGCGAGAACCCCGCGCGAATGGACGAACTGCGCACGTTGTAATCTAGCAGGCTCTCGCCGTAGCCATTCCAATATTGGATGAGAATATAGGTCGCGAAATCCAACAGGAACTCGGCCTTCACCGGGATAGTCAGGTCTGCCTCTATGCTGCCCTTGTGTCCACTGCGACCCAGACGGCCGATCAGGGAGACGGCGAAATAATCGTTCCGGCCAACCGCGGCCATGAACTCCACGTTGCCGCGGTAATCCTTCAAATCCGGGTTGTCCACGAGGTCGCCGACGTAGGCATGGAATCGCGGGGCGAGGATCACATTCCAGCCGTCCAGGTCGCCAAAGGCCACGCCGGGACGGAAATAGACCGTGTTCATGCTGCGCGAATTGAACGCCGGGCTGCCGTTCGACTCGTGCTTAAGTCCCACCTGGTAGCCCAGCCAGTGCATCCCGCCGCCGCCCTTCTCCTCCAGCACGGCCTGAGATTCGAAAAGCAGCTCGGGCATGTAGCTCGTATCGTAGAACGGGCTCGAATTGTCGTCGATGTTCCACACTGAGCGCTGCGTGTAGCCGATGAAGAGCCGGCGCAGGGCCGGGATTTTTTGGCTGAGCTCACCGCCTGTACCGAGCAGCCGGTACTTGAAACTGAACTGGAACTTCGCCGCCTGCGGCCCTTCACCATAGATGAAATAGATCGGCTCGTGTGCGCTGAACCGCCCGGCAAAGGTGCGATGGATCGCCGCCTCCACGGTCTTGGGGGGCACGAAATTGCTCAACGGGGCGCCCACGGGCGTGCCGGACTTCAGCCCGGTCCGGGCCTCGATGGCCACCTTGGCGGTCACCGGCTCCGTGATGTCCAGCACCAGCATGCCGGTGGCCTGGCGCGGCAGCGTCACGCGGTATTCACGGACGGAAAACCCGCCCGGCGCCACCTGGACCTGGCCGGACATGGCGGCCGCCTTGAGTTCGACCGGCCAGCAACGCGTCTCGTCGCAAAGGCTGCCCTTGATGATCCCGGGAAGCTGGAGGTTCAATGCCTCGGCCCCGGGATTCAGCACCAGCAGGTCGAGCCTGACCTCAGCCCCGTTGGCCACGGGTTCGGACGGGGACACGAGACTGAAAATCACCCCATGAGCCTTGGTCGTGAATGCCAGTAGTGAGGCCAGCAACAGGGAGCGGAAAATGTGCATCGCCCGGACACTTGGCCGCGCATCGATTGATGCCAAGCATCGATGGGCAACGGAGGGTGCAGGGCGGGATCTCCGACACGCGCCTGGGAGCGCGACCGCCCTCGGTCGCAATCGTGCGCCAACGGCCCAAGCCGAGAAAGATAAAGAGAAAGAGAACGAGAAAGATTGGCTTCCAGCGAAGAGACGAGAAGGCGGGGATCGGACCTGTCCTCCGTAGGCTCGGCGAAGGAGGAATCCCCGCCCCACACCTCC
>CAZFHG010000329.1:0-3077 GCA_964518665.1 uncultured Opitutaceae bacterium
ACGCGGCCGCGGATCATCCGCGAGTTCGGCTGGGGCGACTTCAACGGCCAGGTCGACCGGCAGTGGCAGACGCTGATGCGGGCCGTGGACCGGGTGTGGACCGATCCTGTGCTCACGCGGTTCTGGCGCAAGGGTACGCTCGTGGTCAACCCGGACTACGAGGCCGCCACAGGCGTTAAGCATCCCCTCTGGGAGCTGACCGACCTCGACAAGTCGGGGAAGGTCGGCCCTTGGCTGGAACGATGGAAGAAGCAGGATCGTTTCCATCAATTGACCGTGCCCATCAATCCGCCCTTCGCCAAGTGGCCGCAGGGGGATCTGGTCGCTTCCCAGGCGAACCCCGATGACGAGGACGCGCTGATCAAGGTCTGGGCCTTCGCCTACGATCTGTGCCAGTCGCCCGACCGCGAGTGGCTGCTCTACGTGCAGTCGCCGCGCGAAGACCGCAAGGCGGTCGCGGTGAAGGTGCCCGGCTTCGGCGATGTCGCCGTGGACGTGCCCCGGAGCGGCGCCTTCTACCACCTGCGCGAAGGGCAAGATCGATTGACACGCGTTGGCTTGGAGTCCAAATAACTCTCCTCGGAGTAATACACCCATGTTTTACCGCACCCAATGATCCTGCGGGGTCACGCCGTAAACACATAACATACTGATTGGCGGCGGGCCGGCGTTGTGATGGACTGCGAGCATGGCACGAACAAGAATGGAAACAACCCCTGATCATAGACCAAAGGTCGTGGTCAAGGTGTTGGTGAAACAGGAGGCTGACGATGCCAAAGACACTGATCATGGAAAAACCGGAAATATTCCTCCGCCACACGGCGGACTGGCGCTTCATCGGCCAGGATGTGATCGAGATGCGGCCGGGGGAGTTGTGGCTGTTCACCCGCTACGGCCGGCCGCCCACCCACTTTGCCGGCAACATGGGCCAGTTCACCGATCCGGTCATCCTGAAGAGCCGTGACGGCGGGCGAACCTGGGGCGAGCCGACGCCGATGGGCTTGCCGTGGTCCATTGACGGTTTCATGAGCGATGGCGGAACCTCCGTATTCCGCACGCGTAGCGGCAAGGTGCTGTTCATCTCGCACCGCAACGGCTCGAAATATCGCCATTGCGGCTCCCACGGCCTGGCGGCCATCAGCGAGTCCGCGGATGACGGCCGGACCTGGTCGCCGGCGCGGCTGCTGACGGATGAGCCCGAGGACATCCAGTACCTGATGAATCAGCGCTTGATCCAGTTGACGAGCGGCCGGCTGGTGCTGCCGACCTGCGCCCGCGACCCGCGCATTCCGCTGGAGACATTCGGCGAGGGGGCCCATCCTACCGTCGGTCTCTGCTATCTGTCGGACGACGACGGCCGGACCTGGCGGCGCTCACGCGGACAGGTGCAGCAGATGACCGACCGCGGGGTGCAGGAGCCGGTGGTCGGGGAGTATGCGCCCAACCGGCTGGTGATGATCTACCGGAGCGGGCTGGGGTTTCACCAGGCCAGTTTCTCGGACGACGGCGGCGATACCTGGTCGGCGCCGGAGGACACCCCGCTCACGGCGGCCTGTTCGCCGCTGACGATGACGAAACTCGCCGACGCCCATTCGACAGGCTCAGGGCAGGGCCGGCTCTTTCTCGTCTACAACCACGCCGTACCGCTCTTCAAGGAGAGCTACTACCCGCGCAACCCGCTGGTCTACGCCACCAGCTGCGACGGACGGACCTGGTCGGAACCGGTCCTGATCGACGATCAGCCCGATCATCAGCAGTTGATTTATCCTTCCATAACTCCGACACAGGATGGACTGCTGGTCGTCTACTGCGCCCATTACGACGCGGGCGACGGCGGTTTCCGCTTTCCGGAAGATTCATGGAAGACCGGCGGCGGCAAGCGGGCCGTGGTGGCCTACCCGAAGTAAAAGATGACGCGGTGACTTCATGACCCGGTGATGTCCGGCGTCACGAAGTCATGAGGCCACGAAATCAACTCCAAAAGGAACACAACGTGAATACCACGATTAAAGAGCCCGCCCGCGAGATCCCGGTGCTCGGTGAATACGACGTCGTCGTTTGCGGCGGCGGCCCGGCGGGATGTGCGGCCGCCATCGCCGCGGCGCGCCACGGCGCCAGGACGCTGCTGGTCGAGAAGGACGGCTACCTCGGCGGCGCCACCGTCTCGCAACTGGTCAGCGTCATTCTCAGCACCAACGGCGTGGATTTCCAGGGCGTCTGGCATGACTACGCCCGCGGACTCCGCAAACGCGGTGGGCTGCGCGAATTGGAGGGCTTCGGTAGCGGCCAGATCCGCGGCGCCGTGGATCCGGAAATGGTGAAGTTTGTCTGGGACGATTTGCTGACCGCCGCCGGGGCGGAGCAACTGCTGCATGCCTGGGGTGCCACTGCCATCGTCGAGGACGGCGTCTGCCGCGGCGTGCTGCTGGAGACCCGGGCCGGACGCCGGGCCATCCTGGCGCAGCGGGTGATCGACGCCACCGGCGATGGCGCGGTGGCGGCCGCCGCGGGCGTCCCGTGGGAGCAGGGGGACGACCAGGGCAATCCCTGGGCCATGAGCTGCACCAAGGTCTTTCGCATGGGCAACGTGCGCTGGCCTGCCGATCACCCGAATGCCGAGGCCATGACGCGGTTCGATGCCGAACTGAAGGCGGCGGTGGTGCGGGGTGAGTACCGTTCTCCCATCCTGACCCAGACCACCCGGGTGCAGGACTATGTGCGCATGAAGCTGTGGCGTTTGACCGAACGCCGCGGCGAACTGCTTTCCGTCATGAGCCGCGTGCTCAAGGTCAATCCGCTGGATCCGTTCGACCTCACCCGCGCCGAGCGCGAGGGCCGGCGGCAGGCCTGGGAGTGCGCCGATGCCTGCCGCCGCTTCGCCCCGGGTTTCGAGCAGGCCTATCTGCTGGACACCTCCGCCCAGATCGGCCTGCGCTCCTCGCGCCGGCTGCGCGGCCGGGCCACCGTCACCACCCAGGATGCCTTCGAGTTCCGCAAGTACCCCGACGGCATTGCCCGCTCCTCCTGGGACATCGACGTCTGGCCGGCGGACAGCTACACGGCGCCCGCCGTCGACC
>CAZFHG010000330.1:0-3032 GCA_964518665.1 uncultured Opitutaceae bacterium
CCCAGCGCCGGCTCACGCCCAATTCCCAATGCTCCACGGTCTCCGCCGCCAGTTCCTTGTGGCGGTTGTTGCCCGGAGGAAACGCCATCACGAAAAGCCCGGGATAATTCACGCCGCGCGCGCCCGACAAATGAAACTCGGTGGCGCCGTCGCCCACCACCACCCCACCCTGTGGCGCGAATTCATCCGCAAACACGCTGTGGCTCAGCGCCCGCGCCCCGAGCGAGGGCCGCACTGTCCATCCCTGCCCCAGCCGCCAACTCCGGCTGAGCGCGGCGTAGGCCGAGTTGATCCGCACCGTGGCGCGCGGAAAACTTCCGGCGATCCCGCCGGTGAGGGTGCGGTATTGGCCGGCAATCGTGTCGTGATCGAAGCCGCCCAGGATCTCCGTGTCGTCGCCGGGACGGAAGATTTCCCGGACCTTGAATCCGCGGTTGGCGTATTCGGTCACCGTGACGTTTTCATTCTGCGCGGAGGCCGCATGGTACTGGCCCGTCCAGTCGAGCTTACCCTGGCTCACGTACGCCTTGAGGCTGCCCTCGAACGCCGCGAAACGGTGGGCCACCGTCGCCACCACCAGGTCGTTGTCGTCGGCAAAGCGCCCGTTGCCGAACACCTGCGCCGGCGGCACCATTGCCGGATCCGGGCCGGGATCGTCGGCGTAATTGCTGGTGCCATTGTAGACGACGCGGGCCGACCAGTGCTCGTCAAAGGTCCACCCGAGGCGGACGTACCCGGCGCGCAGGCGGCCGTCGGCATTCGCGCGATGACCGTCGGAGGCGCGGGCGCTGGCCAGCACGTAGGTGTCGAGCGCCCCGCCCCGGTAGCCCGACTCCGCCGCCGCCGACCAGGTGCCGAACGAGCCGGCCGTCAGCGTGACCTTTGCGCTGCGGCCCGGATTTTCCTGCTGCTTGGGTTCAAGATCCACGACTGCAAAGGCCATGTTGCCGTAGAGCACGGGTTGCGCACCCTTGTAGACATCGATCCGGCGGGCGATGTCGGTGTTCAGCATGTCCAGGATCGGGTGCGTCCAGATGCTGTTGAAGCTCGGCACGCCGTCGATCGAAAGCTGGATCTCCGCGCCCGGCCGCGCCGTCCCCATGCCGCGGATGAAGATCGCGCCGCCTTCGCCGCCGCCGAAGCTGCCGACGGGATTGAAGTGCGAAACCACCACGCCCGGCACCTTGCGCAGGGCCGACTGGAGATCGCGCGCGTTCTGCTCGATCAACTGCGGCTCGGACACGGCCGTGACCTTGCTGGCCAGGAAATCGACATGCGTTTCCCCGACAATCGGCGAGGCGACCACCACATAGCGGTCCAGTTTCACCACGTCCCCGGCGGACTGGGCCAGGGCCAGGGCAGGGACGAGGAGCAAGGGTGTGAGGAGCGGCAATTTCATGGTCAGGCGCAGGGGCGCGCCCGCGTGATGGGAACCGCCCGGCGGCATTTCGCGAGCCCGAACACTGTCAGCGGCGCCGGCCCTTTCTTTCAGTGATCACGGCCCGACCAAAAGGGGTCGAACCAGACTATTTGAAACTTATTCCAGCCATGGCGCAGATTCACGATAGCTTGTGAGCAAGCTCCGAACTGCAGGGAGTCAGCGTGTTAAGTCGTTGGATTTCAGCTTGCACTGGATTCGTCCGCCCTTGATAACAGCCCGGTTAAACCAGGTCGTTTAACCCGGCTTAACCGGGCTGATCAACCCGGTCTCACCGGGTGCTTCACCCTTCACAAAATGAACCTCCTCACTGACCTCGTTCGCTCGCCCGTGCGTGCCGAGCTGCTGCGTGTTTTCTTCGGTTTGCGACAGGGGAGTTTGTACCGGGCCGAACTAATCGCCCTGATGCCGTTTGCCAAGGAGTCGGTGGAAACCCAACTGAACGCCCTCAAGCGCATGGGGCTGGTCATTTCGGAGAAGGACGGCAATCGCGCGTACTATTCGGCCAATACTTCGCATCCCCTATACTCCGATCTTCGTAATATCGTGCTGAAAACCGTCGGCCTGCACGATGTTCTCGCCTCGGCTCTTTCGGATCCCGACATTGAGTTCGCCTTTGTCTTTGGATCCATCGCCGCCCGCACGGAAAAGCCGGAGAGCGACGTTGACCTGATGGTCATTGGCGCTGTGACCGAGTATCGCCTGGCCCAGTTGCTGCGCGGGGTCGGCGAACAGCTTGGCCGCGAGATCAATCCCCATGTCTACACTCGCGGCGAAATCATCCGCCGCATCGCAACCAATGATCACTTCCTCAACGACGTGCTTTCGAAACCTCGTCTCTTCCTGACCGGAAACGAACATGACTTTGCTCAGCTGGCGCAACGCCGGGTGGATCCGACCCCATAAATCAAGCCCCGAAGAAATCCGCGATCTCTTCCTCATCGTCGATCGCGAACTCAAGGACGCAGCCAACACCTCCATCTCCGCGGATTCCCGCTATTACATCGCTTACAACGGCGCGTTGAAGCTGTGTGCCATCCTGCTCTTCGCCTCGGGCTACCGTCCTGAAAAGGGCCAGGGCTCCCATCAGCGCGCGATCGATTCCATCCGTCACATCCTCGGCGACGATCGGCTGCCCGACATCGACTACCTCCACTTCTGTCGCGGCAAGCGCAACACCTCCGCCTACGACCGTGCCGGGGTGGTGTCGCCGGAGAACGTCGCGGAACTCATCGAGTACACCGCAGGGTTTCGTGCGGATGTGCTGTCATGGCTTAGGCAGCACCATCCCGAACTCACCACGCTCCTGCCTCGGTAATCGCTCGAGATCTTAATCGACCGACCGCCGTTCGCACCTGACGCCTGGTTCGGCGACACCGGCATCAACGGCGATCATTTGATCACAGGTCAGGCGGGATAACTCTTTCGGAAACCATACCTCAACTACAGGCTCATCGACTGCTGAACCACGCATCAATAAGTCAGGTTTGCTTCCTTCCAATGACCGAACCCACATGGGGAGCCCGGCCTCGCCGGGCTTCGCGACAGTTTTGCCTTGCGCGGTGCGGTGTGCGACCTACTTTGCCCGGCTCCG
>CAZFHG010000331.1:0-3012 GCA_964518665.1 uncultured Opitutaceae bacterium
TCGGACCGCCCCAAACCACCGATGAAGCGGGATCCGCTCACGGTTCTAAAATCACGATGCGCACGCCCCAACAGGTTACCCGAAGTGTCGACGCAAATAGCTTCACACTTCGAACCCCCGGAATCGACCGCCAGTAACAAGACCATGAGTGGTCGCTTAAAGGCCGCCCCCCGGGTGAACGCGAGCAGAAACAGAACAGCTCCATGGGATTACGGAGGACCGCATGGCCGGTCCGAACGGGCTGCCGCGCAAGGTCTAGTCTAGGCAGGTTACCGCAAGTAGTGCCGGTCTTCAGCCGGCACTGGATCAGCAGGACAAACTGCCGGCGCGAAACGAACAGTGCGGACTGAAGTTCCGCGCTACGGCTTCGGCCGCACTGCCCTGCTCAATTAACCCGCTCGTTCATCACCGGATTGGTGAGAGTGCCGATGGGTTCGATCTCGATGCTGACGGTGTCGCCAGCCTTCAGGAAGACCGGTGGCTTGCGGGCGGCGCCGACGCCGTGCGGCGTGCCGGTCAGGATGATGGCGCCGGGTAACAGGGTCTTGCTGCTGCTGAGGAATTCAATGAGCGCCGGGACATCGGCGATCATGTTGCTGGTCGAACCATTCTGCCGTTCCTCGCCGTTGACCGTGGTTCTGATCTGCAGCGCATTCGGATTCGGGATCTCGTCCCGGGTGACCAGCACCGGTCCGAGCGGGCAGAACGTGTCGAACCCCTTGCCGGTGCACCACTGTCCCCCGCCGAGGCGCTGCTGCCAGTCACGGGCCGTGACGTCATTGGCACAGGTGTAACCGAGAACGAACTCGAGCGCGTTGGCCCGGGTGGCGTTCTTGCAGCGCTTGCCGATGACGACGGCGAGTTCGCCCTCATAGTCCACTTCATCGCTCGCCAGCCGGACGGGCACCTCGATCGGGTCGCCGGGATTCTGCAACGCACTGGTCGGCTTAAGAAACAGCAACGGCGCCTGGGGCGCAGACGGACCGCTCTCCTCGATGTGTTTCCGGTAGTTGGCCCCGATGCAGAGAATGTCGGTCGGCACAAGCGGCGCGAGAAGCTTGCCGAGCGTCACCACCTGTTTGGTGACTTCAAAGCTGCCAAGGATGTCGCCGGCGACGGCGCGCGCGGAACCGTCAGGTTGCAGCGCGGCGTAGGCCGGGCCGGTGGGAGTGAGGTGGCGGACGAGTTTCATGCGGGTGGTGCAGAAAGCACACAACCCGCCCCCGCATCAAGTCTTCCATGTCCAGATGCTCTCGTCGTCCTGGACCGGCAGCGTCACGGGCTGGGCGAGCGCCGCCGACCGGTACATGGCCAGGACAATCTCCAGGGTGGGCCGCACCGAGGCCACGGGGATGACGACCTCGCGGTTCTCGTTGATGGCATCCACCATGTCCTGGATGACCACCTTATGATCGGCATGGCCCAGGTCGGCCGCGCCCCGGGCGCCGGTGGCCGACGACGTGCTGCCATAACTGCGGATTTCTTCATCCTCCGGCCGCTCGTCGCGGAACTTCCAGGTCAGCATTTTCTCGCCGGCCATGATGGCGGTGCCGTTCTCGCCGTTGATTTCAATCCGCACATCGGTGCCCGGCCACAAAGCTGTAGAGGCCTCGACCACGCCCTGCGCACCGCAACCGAAATCGACAAACGCCATCAGCGTGTCCTCAAGGGCAATGCCCGGGTGGGCAAGATTCGTCATGCGGGCCTGCACCTGACGCGCCGGGCCCACGAGATATTGCAGGAGGTCGATGTAATGAAACGCCTGTTGCACGGTCACGCCGGCGCCTGACTTGCGCGACATCCGCCAGGCATCGCTGTGATAATACTCGGTGGAGCGGTACCACTTCATGATGGCGTCGGCGTGCAGCAGCTTGCCGAAGCGGCCGCTGTCCACGGCCTTTTTCATCGCCTGAATGGATTTGCGCACACGGCACTGGACGGTGCAGCCGAACTTCACGCCCGCCTTCCGGCACGCGGCGATCATCTCATCGGTTTCCTTCAGGCTCATCGCGGGGGGCTTCTCCGTCAGCACGTGCTTTCCGGCTGCCGCGCACTTTAGGACCGCCTCGTGATGCAGGTGGTTCGGCAGGGCGATGTTGACGACATCGATCTCCGGGTCCTTCAGCATCTCATCGAGGGTGTAGTAGACCTTGACCTTGAACTCCGCGGACAGCTTGTCGGCGCGCTCGCGCGCCATGTCGCAAATGGCGATGAGTTTGCCGCCATTGGTGTCGCGCACGGCCTTCGCATGGAAGGGAGCGATGAGCCCGGCGCCGAGAATTCCGAATCCGATTGTTTTAGCCATGGGGAGGGATGTTTTTTTGAACCACTAATGGACACGAAGTTGTACGAATGAAGCCCCTGGGAGCGCGGGCGGCTCGCCCGCTTATGGACGAATGCGGGCGAGCCGCCCGCGCTCCCGGATGGAATGTCATGCCATAATTCACGGGATCAGCAGTGCCTTCAGCCCCGAGAGATTCTCCACGGCGGCGAAGGCTTCTTCCCATTGGGCCAGCGGCAGCCGGTGCGTGACGATCTTCTCGGCGGGGACGAGGCCCTTGTGGATCAGGGCGATGGTGCGGTCCCAGGACGTGTAGCTCGTGGAGAGGTTGAAGATCACCTCCACCACCTTGAAGCTGAACTTGTCCCAGGGCACTTCGACCGGGCGGTTTCCGGTCAGGCCGATCACGCAGATCTTACCGAGCTTGCGGACGAGATCGATCGTGCCGGGAATCGCCCGGGGTGAGCCGCTGCACTCGATCACCAGGTCGGCGCCGATGCCGCCGGTCAGGCCCATGACGACATCCACGGGATTTGCCTCGCCGAGATTGATCGTGGTGAAACCCAATTCCTTGGCCTTCTTGAGCCGCAGGGCCGCGTCGGCGGGTGTGCCAATGACGACCACTTCCCTCGCCCCGGCGGCGCGAGCGACCATGGCCGCCAGCAGACCGATCGGACCGGGACCGATCACCACGGCAAAATCACCCGCCGTGATGCGGGCGCGTTCAATCA
>CAZFHG010000332.1:0-2995 GCA_964518665.1 uncultured Opitutaceae bacterium
GGGCGTTCCGTGTTCGATCCGCGGCATGAAACTGGAGTCGATGGTCAAACCCGAAGTGCGCACGCAACCGGTCTATGAGCCGGGCAAGCCCATTGAGGAGGTGGCGCGCGAACTCGGCTTGGATCCGGCCGGCATCATCAAGCTGGCCTCCAATGAAAATCCTTTCGGCCCCTCGCCCAAGGCGATCGCGGCGGCCCAGGCGGCACTCCTGCAGGGAGAACTTTATCCGGATGGCGGGTGCTTTGTGCTGCGCCGCAAACTGGCGGAGGTGTGGGGACTGAAACCGGAGCAGTTCGTGATCGGCAACGGCTCGAATGAACTGCTCGAACTCGTGGGCCATGCCTTCCTGCGGCCGGGTGACGAGGTCGTGATGGGCAACCCCGCCTTTGTGGTCTACAAGCTCGTCACGCTGCTTTTCGGGGCGACGCCGGTGGAGGTGCCGCTGGTCAATCATTGCCACGTGCTCGCCGACCTTGCCGCGGCCATCACGCCGCGCACCCGGATCGTCTTCGTGCCGAGCCCGAACAATCCCACGGGCACGGCCAACGCCGAGGCGGAACTGCTCGCCTTCGCCCGGGCGCTGCCGGAGCACGTGGTGTGCGTGTTTGACGAGGCCTACGCGGAATATCTGGAATCCCCGCCGGACCTGCGCCCGCTCATCGCGGAGGGCCGGCCCGTGCTCTGCCTGCGGACATTTTCCAAGATCTACGGCCTGGCGGCTCTTCGCGTGGGCTACGGTTATGCCGGCGCGGAAATGGCCGCGCTGCTCAACCGCGTCCGGCAGCCCTTCAACGTCAACGCCATTGGCCAGGCGGCGGCGGTGGCGGCGCTCGACGACAGCGAATTCACCGCCCGTTGCCGGCGGGAAAACCGCGCTGGCATGGTGCAATTGGGCGAGGGCTTCAAACGGCTCGGCCTGGAGTTTGTGCCCAGCGTGGGCAATTTCATTCTCGTGCGGGTGGGGGACGGCGGCCGCGTGTTTGACGCCCTGCAGCGTCGCGGCGTGATCGTCCGTCCGGTCAAGTCCTACGGTTTGCCGGAATGGATCCGCGTGACCGTCGGCACCCGCGAGCAAAACGAACGCCTGTTACGTGAGCTGGCAGCGGCCAGGGTGTAGGGGTGCGTTCCAGATCTTCTCAATTATTGAGAATTACCCCAAGATGAGGCGTACGCGCTCCGGACGTGGCGCAGTGCTTCAGCCTGCGCTCCCTGGTGATCAAGCGCGGGCTAAAGCTCCGCGCAACGTCACTCTCATCTTAGCTTCTATCTGTAATCCGCGTTGAACTGCGCTGTCGCGACCTGCGGGTACTTCTGGAGATGCTCGCGGATGGCATCGAGCGCGGGAGAGCGTTCGCGTAAGAACAGCCACCGGTCGCTCCCGAGCGCGCTGGCGGCCCGCGCGAGGAGTTCGCGGGAGGGTTTTCGCATCGTTACCAGATGCTGCAGGCGGGCTGGCAGGGCATCGAGATTGCTCAGTTCCAGGTCCATTTCGATCAGGCGACTCAACACCGCCTGATTTTGTGGATCGGCTGCAGCGGTGCGGACCAGGAGATCATGGGCCGGTTTACTTGCCCCTGTCTCATAGAGAAGGTTGCTGAGCTTGAGCAGGTTCTCCGCAGGCAGACGGGTGCCGGCGAGGAGGCGATTGTAGGCCATAAGCCCTGCGGCAGGGTCGTTGCGGCCATAGTGGGCAATGGCCTTGAGTCCATGGCAGAGAGTCAGCAGCGGTTCGCCCAGGTCCGGAGTCTCGGCGGTCAGTTCATCGGCCAGGGTCAGCGCGGCAGCGTAGTCTTTTGCGGTGATCAAGGCTTCCAAGGTGAGCATGGTAGCGCTTTGGCCGGCTTGGCCGCCGGCCGGCAGGCGGGAGCTGACCTGACGGGCGAGGGTGGCATCACCCGTGGTCGCCGCGAAATCACCCAGGGCCAGCAGGTTTTTTTCGTCCTGCCCGAAGCATTGCAGAAACTCATCGGTGGTTTGCCGGAGGCCGGTGGCGTTGCCTTCACGGGCGAGGGCGTGCAGCCTGTCAATGCGGGGCAGGGCGGAATCAGGCCGCTGCAGTTGAAAGATCAGCGACAGGCGGCGCGCCTCGTCAAAGTGCCCGGACTGGCGCAGAAAGGAGGAACCAAGGGCATAAACCTCCTCATCGTCGGGAAAATCCACCGAAAGGTCGCGCACAAGACTCAGCGTGTCTGCGGCATGGCCGCGTTCCCACTGAATCTTCGCCCGGAGCAGGCGGCAGTCCCGGTTGTTGGCCATGCCGGGCGCGGTCAGGTAGCTTTCGGCCTGGTCATAGTCAGCCCTTTGGTAACAGGCCGTGGCTGCCGCCATGCCCGCCAATTCACCCAAGTATCCGGCCATGAGCGGCGACTGGCGGATTAGGTCGGCCAGCTTGATTACTTCCTCATCCGCTTGGATAATAAGCAAATACGCGAACACGATCCTGGCGTAGGCAGGGTCCTGCGGATGATAGGCAAACCCATTGACCAACAGTTCCCGGGCCAAGTCGCTTCTATGATTATCGGCGTACAGTTGGGCCAGCAGCAGACGCCCTTCCCGTGATGCCGGATATCGCGCCAAGCCCAGTCGAAGATTGTGAAACCCGGCGGCGGCATGGCCGGAGTCAAATTGGGCCAATGATCTTGCGATGAGCGACCGGCCCTTTGCGGCTTGAAAGTTTTGCCAGCGGTTGGGCAGAAGAATATCGCCAAAGGCAACCTCGGCATGCCCCTGCTGGTATTTGACCAGGAGGAAGAGAGTAAAGGCGCCACTCGCATACAATAGGCCTAGGCCCGACAGGCAGAGAAAGGTAAGGCGGAGTTTTTTGTTCATGAGCACCGAATTTTCCCCCGGTTATCTCCCGCCGGGATTTGGCTGAAACTTAAGAGAGTCACTTTGAGGGGAGTTTTGGGGCTGTTGACCGATAGAAGCCCCCGTAAAAATCTATCAATAAAATTCTTGCCACCTTATAAGGTATTATCCTTCCTTGGTTTTCGAA
>CAZFHG010000333.1:0-2945 GCA_964518665.1 uncultured Opitutaceae bacterium
CCTCAAGCGCGA
This sequence comes from uncultured Opitutaceae bacterium, assembly GCA_964518665.1. GTDB lineage: Bacteria > Verrucomicrobiota > Verrucomicrobiia > Opitutales > Opitutaceae > UBA2377. The sequence continues at coordinate 13 of CAZFHG010000333.1, forward strand.
GGCCGGTCGCATCGCGTGGGAATTCCCGCCGCGCGCGCCGAAAATCGGCAAGGACGGCAAGCCCATCGAGCGCAAGGCCAAGGCGCCGCCGGACTTGTCCAAGGCCGTCGTCCTCGGCGAGAGCAAGCTGCACGGCGGCGAGCTCGTGCAGACCGAGGACTCGTACTACGTGCGCAAGCCCGACCAGGACAACCGCGTCGTCTTCAAGCTCACGCGCAATCTCTGCCAGAAGGACATTGGCGTGGATGAAGTCCGCCGGCTCGTCGAGGACGGCAAGACCGGACTCATCGAGGGATTTGTGTCCAAGCGCGGCGCGAACTTCAGCGCCTACCTCGTGCTCTCGCCGAAGAAGGACAAGGCCGCCTTCGAGTTCCCGCCCCGTTGACTGGGCGCGGGTTATTTTGGGCTGCGTCTCCAGCGTGTGCTTCGTAGGCACGGTGAAGGAAATCCCGCCTGGGAGCGCGACCGCCCTCGGTCAATCATCCGAGAGCACGGAGACTCACGCGTACTCATATCTTCAGATCACGGACTGGCCTGTTTGCGGGGCGGAGATTCCGATCCCCGCTTTTATGTATCCCGCAGAATCCGATCTTTCTCGTTCTCATATTCATTCTCTTTCTCGACCTGGATAGTGTGTGCACGATTGCGACCGAGGGCCCTCCTTCGCCAGGCCTACGGAGGACAGGACGGTCGCGCTCCCAGGTCCCTTCCGACGCACCCACCGCCGACTCGCTTGCCAAGCCGTCGCATTCCCGCAGTCTCCCTGCCGTGCGCTCTGGGAAAAACTACCTGATTTTCATTCTGCTCTGCACCACGCTGGGTGCCGGTTACCTGGCGTGGAAGCAGCACCGCGAACTCGCCACCCTGCGGAGTACGGTTCCGAGTGAACGCACGCGCGCCGAGGAACGTCGCCGCGCCTGGGAACAACGCCGGTCCGAACAGGCCAAGGTCAATCCCGCCGCCCCCCGCGGCAATGAAGGTCAGCCGTCAAGCGGCCAATCCGACAACGCCCGCCGGCCGGAAGGCCCTTTCCTCCGGGCCATCGACAATCCCGATTACCAGACGCTGATGACTCTCACGCAAAAGGGCATGCTCGACGGACGCTATGCCGCCCTTTTCAAGCAGCTCGGTTTGAATCCCCGGAAACTGGAGCAGTTCAAGGAACTTCTCGTCGAAAAGCAGACGGCGGTGCTCGATGTGCTGGCCGCCGCGCGCACCCAGGGACTGAATATGCGCGACGACCGCGATGCCGTCCAACAGCTCATCGCCAGTACGCAGGCCGAGTTGGATGAAAGCATCAAGGCAGCCTTGGGCCCCGATGGCTTCGCAACGTATCAGCAATTTGAGCAATCCCAGCCCACCCGTGCGGTGGTCTCCCAACTCGAACAGCGGCTCAGCTACAGTTCCGCACCGCTGACGGAAGCCCAGAGCCAGCAGATGGTCCGGATTCTCACCGAGACCGGAAAGCCCGGCCAGGCCAATACGGTCCGGACCGCCACCCCCGCTGTCAGTTTGGGCGGACCCATGGCGGGAGCCAACCCGCAGATGGGGGCCACCTTTGCCATGGTTGCCGGTGGCGGCGTGTTGATCACCGACGAGACCGTCGCGCGCTCGCAATCCGTGCTTTCTCCCGCCCAGGTTGCCGCCCTGCAAGAGATTCAGCAGGAACAGCAGGCCGGCGTGCAACTCGGCCGCAGCATCCGTTCCGAACTCGGCCCGCGTGCGCAGCCGGCGAACCCCGCTCCCGCCCGCCCCGCCCCGGCGCCCTAATCTCTCGCTGAAGCTACCGTCATAGAGGAAAAAATGCCTTGTTGCCCCATCTTTCGCGCCGATACCATTCAAGCGCCATGATCGTCACCACCGCACAGCTTTTCAGGCATGCCTACGGCAAGTACGCCATCGGTGCCTACAACATCAACAACGCCGAACAGGCGATGGGCCTGTTCAAGGGCTGCATCCAGTCCAAGGCCCCCTTCATCATTCAGATCTCCAAGGGTGCCCGCAAATACACGGACAAGAAGATGCTCGAGGCCATCATCCGCGCCGCCGCGGATATCTTCCCCGAGTCCATCTTCGCGGTCCACCTCGACCACGGTGACGAGGAGACCTGCTACGACTGCATTGATTCGGGTTTCTACAGCTCGGTGATGATTGATGCCTCGCACGAATCCTATGACGAGAATGTGGCGATCACCAAGCGCGTGACCGATCGCGCCCACGCCAAGGGCATTTCCGTCGAGGCCGAACTCGGCATGCTCGGCGGCGTCGAGGAAGACATCAAGGTCGAGGACGGCCACGCCACCCTCACCGATCCGGCCGAAGCCGAACTGTTCATCAAGCAGACCGGCTGCGATTCCCTCGCCTGCGCCATCGGCACCTCGCACGGCGCCTTCAAGTTCAAGGGCAAGCAGTCGCTCCATTTCGACGTGCTGCAGAAGATCAAGGACCGCCTCCCGGGCTTCCCCCTCGTGATGCACGGCAGCTCCAGCGTGCCGAAGGACGAGGTCGACCGGATCAACCGCGCCGGCGGCCAGATCAAGGATTCGATGGGCGTGGATCCCAACGAGTACCTGCCCGCGGCGCGCCTCGGTGTGACGAAGGTCAACATCGACACGGATGGGCGACTGGTCTGGACCCGCGTGCACCGCGAGTTCTTCCGCGACAAGCCCGCCGAGTTCGACTTCCGCCCGCCGGGCAAGGTCTTCATCGAGGAATACGCGAAGTTCATCGCGAGCCGGAACCAGTTCCTCGGCAGCGCCGGCCAGCTCGAGAGCCTTCGCGCCAGCCTCAAGGCCTGAGTCCGCGCCGGGAGAATCGCCGCACGATTCCGCCCTCTCTCCCCCCGCCCCGACCGCTCCGGTCGGGGCTTTTCTTTGGCGCGGGCCCGTCAACCGGCCGGGATTCTTCTTGGAAAGAAAACCACCCGGTCGCAC
>CAZFHG010000334.1:0-2927 GCA_964518665.1 uncultured Opitutaceae bacterium
GAAGCGGTTCTGCGCGACCAGCCGCGGGAGCAGGCTGCCGGGCTTGAGAATGTGTTCCTGGCCCACGACCTCGCTCAGCCGCCGCGGCCGCATGCGGGCGGCGAGCGGCTGGTGCACCGAGGCCGGCCGTGCGGCTGGAAGGGCGGCGTCGCCAAAAAAATCATCCTGATCGGAGAGGGCCATGACGTTTCGTTAATCTTCGCTAATTGCCGCGAATGAGAAGGCAATATTGGTCTGAGGTTGGGCCTGGGAGCGCGGGCGGCTCGCCCGCATTCGTCCTGAGCGGGCGGGCCGCCCGCGCTCCCACCAATCAAATGACACGCTCCGGCGTCGATTCGCGGGTGGCGGAGGGTAATTTCCGCGGCCATGCTCAGTCGCAGCCTCGGACACCGGGCGCCCCTGCTCTGGCTGGTCCTGCCTTATGCCGCGGGGCTCGCCGCCGCCCGCACAGGTTGGGCCCCGTCCATCACGGCCAGCCTCACGTTTGCGTTCCTCAGCCTGATATTCGCCGTCATTGCGGCTGGTCGGCGACCGGCACTCTGGGCCATGGCCTTGGGCACGGCGCTGTTTCTGGCCGGCGGCGTGCATTACCAACTGGATCGCGCCCGGTTGCCGGCCTGGGAAAACCTGCCGTCCCGCGAGGCGCAACTCGTCCTGCGGGTGGAGCGCACGTTCACGCCCACGGATCCGCGCCGCTTCACCGGCATCGGCACCGTGACGGCCAGCGACCGCCACCTGCACGACCTGCGCGGGCAGCGGCTGTATTTCTCGCTGCGCCTGCCGCCGGACGCGCCAAGGCCGGTGCGTTCATCGGAGCTGCGCGTACTCGGCGTGCTGGAACTGCTGCCGGACCACCCGCCCGCAGATTCGTTTGATGCCTATCTCGCCGACGCCGGCCTGAACTTCCGCCTGACCCGCGGACAGGTGCAGGCCACGGTGCGCCCGGCCGCGGTCTATTACCAATTCTGCGCCGGGATCGCGGCGCGCTGCCGGCACATCCTCGGACTCGGCATCGCCGAACGCCACCCCACCCTCGCCGGTTTGCTGCGCGCCATGATGCTGGGCGAAACCCATGAATTGAGCGAGGGGCAGCGCCAACTGTTCATGCAAAGCGGCACCATGCACCTCTTTGCGATCAGCGGTCTGAACATCGGGGTGATCGCGGGCGCACTGCAGGCGCTGCTGCTCCTGCTGCGTTTGCCGAACGTGATCCGGCTGGTGATCAGCCTGATGCTCCTGTGGCTGTTTGTGGACATCACGGGCGCCTCGGCCTCGGCGGTGCGGGCGTTCATCATGGCCGCGTTCCTCCAGGCCGCGTTTGTGCTCCGTCAGCCGGCCAGTCCGCTGGCCGCCCTGACCGGTTCCGCCTGGTGCGTGCTGCTGCTCGCCCCGCAACAATTGTTCAGCGCAAGTTTTCAAATGAGCTATGGCATCGTGGGGGCCCTGCTCCTGCTGGGCCTGCCGCTGGGTGACGCGTGGCAGGCGCGCTGGACGCCGTTTGCACTGCTGCCGAAAGCGGTCTGGCGCTGGTGGCACCGGTGGATCGACTGGGGCTGGCATTGGCTCAGCACGGCTGTGGCCATCGGCATCGCATCCACCCTCGTCAGCCTGCTGACCGGCGTGCAGTTTTTCCAGCTTCTCACTCCGGGCGCCCTGCTGGCCAACCTGGTGCTGATCCCCGGAGCCATGCTCGCCACCCTGGGCGGTTTCGCGTCGCTGGCCGTGGGGCTGGCCGGGCTCGACCGGCTGGCGGTGCTCTTCAACCACGCCGCCGCCCTCACCCTTCTGGTGATCGAGTGGTTCGTACAGGTGAGCGTGCAGGTGCCCTGGTCCCACCTGCCGGCCAACTTTGTCCACCCGCGGATGGGATCGGTGGCCCTGGCCGCACTGCTGGGGGCCATGTTGTATGGCTATGCCCGGCGCTGGGTCCCAGAGAGCGGCAGTTGGTGGCCGCCTTTTGTGATCACCGCCCTGACCCTGATTTTCGGCGTGAAGTTTGGCTGAAGACCGGAAGACTGCGGCCATGAAAAGCGCCTACGAACTTGCGATGGAACGGCTGGCCAAATCCGACCCGGCGGCCAACAAGCCCCTGACGGCCGAGCAAAAGGCCCGGCTGGCCGGGATTGACCGCGTCTATCAGGGCAAGACCGCCGAGCGCGAAATTTTCCTGCAGAAACAGCTCAACGAGGCCCTGGCTGAAGGCAAAGCGGAGGAAGCCGACAAGGTCCGGCAGCAGCTCACGAATGAAAAGGCGCGGCTCGCCGAGGAACGCGAGGAGGAGAAGGAACGGGTCAGGCGGGAGCGCTGAGACCTGCATCGTAGTGCTGTGCTTCAGCCAGCACTGGTTCGGGAGCACAGCGGTTGACGCAGCGCCCTCAGTGCGGGCTAAAGCTCCGCACTACGAGTTCTCCTCAGCGTCGAAATCGGCAGCCTGCATCGTAGTGCTGTGCTTCAGCCAGCACTGGTTCGAGAGCACAGCGATCGACGCAACACCTTCAGTGAGGGCTAAAGCTCCGCACTACGAGTTCGTCTCAGCCAACAAACTCGAAATCCGCCACCAGGGCGTGATGGTCCGAGGCCAGCGTGGGTTTGACGTGATGACTCACGCAGCGCAGGGGCGCATTGTAGAAAATGTGGTCCAGAACGTAGGGACGGCGGCGCCAGGTGATTTCCGAATTCTGCGCCGTCTTATAGCCGGCGGTCGCGAATTGCTGCACCAGCGACTCATGCTTGCTGACGTTGAAATCGCCGGTGAGGAGGGTCGGCATTTCGTTGCGCCGCAACTCCTGCTCCACCAGGTCGCGCTGCTGGCGGTGCTCCTCGCTGCTCGACTTGAGCATGAAGAATGCAAGCAGATGGGTGTTCATCAGACGGACCTCGCGTCCGGCAATGGTCGTGTTCGCGCTGATCAGCAGCCGGTCGGTGGG
>CAZFHG010000335.1:0-2923 GCA_964518665.1 uncultured Opitutaceae bacterium
GAGAAACGGCCCGCCGAATGAGTTGTGGTACGCCGCCAGCGCCGCCAACACGATGGCCGCTCCAGCCAGCAGCACGGAGCGCTTCGCCTTCATCTTGGTCCACACGCTTGAAACCACGGCTGCATGACGCGCCAAACCCGACTTGGCCGCAAGCATCGGATGAAAGGCCGGAGCCTGCTGGCAGGCGATTTGTAGGGGCGTCGCTCGTCGACGCCCGAGGGCGCAGACAAGCTGCGCCCCTACATGCCAATCCATCGCCTGCCAGCAGGCTCCTACCTTCCGATTCACCCATTCAGCATCCGCAGCAGTTCCGCTTCATCAATCACCGGCACGCCAAGTTCCTTCGCCTTGTCCAGCTTCGAACCCGCCTCGGCACCGGCGAGCACGTAATTGGTCTTCTTGCTGACGCTGCCGCTGACCTTGCCGCCCGCCGCCTCGATCTTCGCCGCCGCCTCATCACGGGTCATCGTCGGCAGGGTGCCGGTCAATACAAAGGTCTTTCCCGCCAGCACCGCGCTCACGGGCGCGGACTTGACCGGGGCCTGCGGCGCGAGGCCCAGCGCGTGCAGCTCGTCGATGAGCGCGCGGTTGGCCGGATTTTGGAAATGGCCGAGAATCGCACGCGCCATGGTCTCGCCGATGCCGTCAATCACGCTCTGCTTCTTCTCGCGGATGAAATCCTCCAGCCGGGCCGAGGCCAGCGCTTCGACGCTGCCAAAGTGCTTCGCGAGGTCCTTCGCCGCCGCCACGCCGACGTGCGTGATGCCGAGCCCGTGGATCACCCGCCACAACTCCGCCCGTTTGCTGGCCTCGATGGCGGCCAGCAGGTTGTCGGTGGATTTCTCCACGCTCTTGCCGAGCGTCAGCAGGTCATCGCGGCGCAGCCGATAGATGTCGGCGAGGTTTTTCACCCAGCCCTTCTCAACGAGCACGTCCACCATCGCCACGCCCAGGCCGTCGATGTCGAGACAGGCCTTCGACGCAAAGTGCTGCACGCGGCGGCGCACCTGCACGGGACAGGCGAGGTTCGGGCACCGCAACGCCACCTCCCCTTCGAGCTGCACTACCTTCGTGCCGCAGACCGGACACTGCTCCGGAAATGCATACGGTACGCACACCGGCGTGCGTCGCTCCAGGTTCACGGCGATCACCGCGGGAATGATTTCGCCGGCCTTCTCGACCTGCACCCAATCGCCGACCCGAATGTCCTTCCGCGCGATCTCGTCGCGGTTGTGGAGGGTCGCCCGCGACACGGTCGTGCCGGCGAGCTGCACGGGCTCAAGCTCGGCCACGGGGGTGAGCACGCCGGTGCGGCCGACCTGGATGGTGATGGCATTGAGCCGGGTCTCGGCGCGCTGGGCGGCAAACTTGTAGGCCATGGCCCAGCGCGGAGCCTTGCTGGTGCTGCCGGCCTCGCGCTGGAACTGGAGGGAGTCGACCTTCACCACCGCGCCGTCGGTCGCATAGGCAAACGAGTCGCGGAGCCGGTCAAGTTCCTGCACGGCCTTCCAGACCTCATCCACCCCGCGCACGGGCCAGAATTTCTCCACCGTGGGCAGACCCCACGCCTGCACGCGTTCGTGGAATCCGGCCTGAGTCGCGGGCAAAGCCGATGCCGGCTCGCAGAAACCGAGGCCGTAGAGCACGATCTCCAGCTTGCGGCGGGCCACCTCCGCGGCATCGAGCTGCTTGATCGTCCCCGCGGCAAGGTTGCGCGGATTGGCATAGAGCGCCTCGCCCGCCTCCTCGCGCTCGGTGTTGATGCGCTGGAATTCCGCGAGGGTCAGGTAGATCTCGCCGCGCACCTCGATCACGTCGGGGATCGGCGTGCCGGCGGCGGCGCGCAACTGGCGCGGCAGGGTGCGGATCGTGAGCGCATTGGCCGTGATGTCGTCGCCCTCGACGCCGTTGCCGCGGGTGACGGCGCGGACAAGCCGGCCCTTTTCGTAGGTCACGCTCACGGCCAGTCCGTCGATCTTCGGCTCCACCACGTATGCCAGTTCCTCGCGCTCCAGCAGTTTCACGAGCCGGGCGTGGAACTCGCGCAGTTCCGCCTCGGAATAAGTGTTGTCCAGGCTCTGCATCGGCTGGCGGTGCCGGTAAGTCTGGAATCCCTCCGCCCGGTCGTCGCCCACCTGCGTGGTTGGCGAAGCGGTCGTGGCAAATTGCGGAAATTGCGTTTCCAGGTCCGCCAGTTCGCGCTTCAGCCGGTCGTAGTCGAAGTCGCTGATTTCCGGCTGCGCGCGGCGATGGTAAAGTTCGTCGTGGCGGGTGACCTCGGCGCGGAGTTGCGCGATGCGTGTCTGGGCCTCGGCGGGGGTCATGCGGACTGATTTGGGACCAGTACCGCCGTCTTTTCAATCCGGCGTTGGCGGACGGACAGCGGGGTTTCCAGCCAGCCCCGGACGCGCGTCCAACGCACATAGACCGTGACCGCCACGATGGCGCCAAGCGTGTCCGCCACCCAGTCGGCGATTTCCACATACCGGCCAGGCGTGAAGCTCTGGTGCCATTCGTCGGTCAGGCCAAACAGCGACACGATCGCCACCGCGATCCACGCCCGCCGCGGTGGGAAGCCATTGCGCACCACCAGCATCGCCAGCAGGCCGAAGAGGCCGAAGTGGGCAACCTTGTCGATGCCGACGATGTCCGGCGAGGCTACCGACCCGCGACCCGAGGCCACGAAAATGGCCGTCGCCAGGGCGAAGGGCCAGAACCACGGGAGGAGGGTGCGGAGGAAAGTCACGGTTGACCCAACAAGGTCACCACCCCGCGCGCGGCGACAAGCCAAACCTTGCGGCATGAATGATGCCGGCTGTGCGGGAGCGAGCCTGGGCGTGCATGCAAAATTAAATCAGCCCCAGCGGCCGCGGTAGGCAGCCCGCTGGCGGGCGCGGGTTGGGCGCGAGCAAGCTCGCTGACC
>CAZFHG010000336.1:0-2895 GCA_964518665.1 uncultured Opitutaceae bacterium
CGTACACGATCTGGATCGCGCGGCCGTGCTTCTTGAGGAACGCCTCCATGACCTCCTTGCCGCCGGCGCGGCGGAAATCGCCGCTCTGCGAGTCGATGATTTTCAGGCCGGGGTGCTTCGCGATGGCGTCGGCGAAGGCTCGCCGGCGCTCGTTGGCGGGCGCGGAGCCGGGCGTGCCCTGCAGCTCGACGATCGCGCCCTGGCCATTGACCTTCTTGGCGAGCCAGTCGGCGGCCATGCGGCCCTCCTCGTAGAAGTCGGAGCCGATGAAACACGCGTACAGCGATTCATCGGCCGTCTGGATGGTGCGGTCGGTAAGGATGACGGGAATGCCCGCGCGCTTGGCCTCGCGGAGGACGGGGTCCCAGCCGGTCTCGACGATGGGTGCCAGCACAATGACGTCCACTTGCTGGGCGACAAAGGAGCGGATGGCGCGGATCTGGTTCTCCTGCTTGCCCTGTCCGTCGGCGAACTTGAGATCGAACCCGCGCTTGGCGGCCTCGCTCTTCATCGAATTGGTGTTCGCCGTGCGCCAGGCGCTCTCGGCCCCGGTCTGGGCGAATCCGATCTTGACCTGCCGGTCACCGGCGGAGGCGGGCAGGGCCAGGGAGAGGAAGAACCACAGGCAGAGACAGGGGATCAATTTCATGGGGATGCCGGATCAGACAGGACCGTTGCCGACAGCAAGCAACCAACCGACAGGAGCGTCAATGGCCGGCGTTTTGGACTGTCCGGCACGAACCCGAAGCAACAACCGCGAAATGACCGGAATGCACGAAAAGTTTCCATTCAATTAACAGGAGAACGCAGAGGGAGCAGAGGCTTTGGATTCCATTCTCCGCTCTCTCTGCTTCCTCCTGTAAAATGGATAGCGATTCCATTCCTGTGCCTTTTGTACCTCCTGAGTCCATGCCTAGATCCGTGGTATCCATGGCTAATACCCCGTTGACCCTCGGGCCGGTCTGCGGCAGTTGACAGTAAGATGCCGCGCCGGCTTCCCTCGCGGCGACAGTTCGCTTCAATCCTTTCGCCCCCATGAGCTTCACCCTCGGTATCGATTACGGCACCAATTCCGTGCGCGCCCTCGTGGTGCGCACCCGCGACGGCAAGGAATATGGTTCCGCCGTCGTCAACTATCCCAGCGGCCACCAGGGTATTCTGCTGGATCCGCGCGACCACAACCTCGCCCGGCAGCATCCCGGCGACTATCTCTTCGGCCTGGAAAAGAGCGTGAAGGCCGCGCTCGCGCAGGCGCGGAAGCAAAAGGGTTTCGACGCCACGCAGGTCGTCGGCCTCGGTGTCGACACCACGGGCTCCAGCCCGATCCCGGTCGATGCCAACAACGTCCCGCTCGCGCTCTCGAAGAAGTGGGCGAAGAACCTCGCCGCCCAGTGCTGGCTCTGGAAGGACCACACCGGCCACCGCGAGGCCGCCGAGATCACCGCGCTCGCCGCGAAAATCCGCCCGCAATACATCGCCAAGTGCGGCAACACCTATTCCTCCGAGTGGTTCTGGTCGAAGATCTTCCACTGCCGCCGCATCGCCCCCGCGGTCTTCGACGCCGCCTATTCGTGGGTCGAACTCGCCGACTGGGTGCCGTCCGTGCTCGCCGGCGTCACTGATCCCCGCGCCATTCAGCGCGGCGTCTGCATGGCCGGACACAAGGCGCTCTACGCTGCCGACTGGGGCGGCCTGCCCGACAAGGAATTCCTCGCCCAACTCGACCCCGCCCTTGCCGGCCTGCGCGACCGGCTCTACGCCGAGGCCCACGACGCCACCGCCGCCGCCGGCAAACTCTGCCCGCAGTGGGCGGCAAAGCTCGGGCTCCCCGCCGGCATCCCGGTCGCCATCGGCGAGATGGACGTGCACTACGGAGCGATCGGCTCCGGCGTTGCGGAAGGCACCATCGTCAAGGTCATCGGCACCTCCACCTGCGATTGCGGCGTGGTGTCCGCCGACAAGAACGTGCCCGACATCCCCGGCATCTGCGGCATCGTGAAGGGCGCGATCCTCCCCGGCTTCTACGGCCTCGAGGCCGGCCAGTCCGCCGTGGGCGACATCTTCAAGTGGTTCGTCGAGGTCGTGTGCCAGGGCAACGACAAGACTCACGCCAACTTCACCGCCGCCGCCACCAAGCTCAAGCCCGGCCAGAGCGGCCTCCTCGCCCTCGACTGGAACAACGGCAACCGCACGATCCTCGTGGACCAGCGCCTCACCGGCCTGATCCTCGGGCAGACCCTCCATTCCTCGCCGGCGGAAATCTACCGCACCCTGATCGAGGCCACGGCCTTCGGCGCCCGCGCCATCATCGAACGCTTTAAGGAATACGGCGTGCCCATCGAACGCATCGTCTGCGCCGGCGGCATCGCGGAGAAAAACCCGCTGCTCATGCAGATCTACGCCGACGTCACCGGCTGCACCATGCGCGTCGCCGGTTCCTCGCAGGCCTGCGCGCTCGGCTCGGCCGTCAGCGCCGCGGTGCTCGCCGGCGCTCATCCGGACTTCCCCACCGCCCAGGCCAAGATGACCTCGCTCAAGAAGGTCGCCTACAAGCCACGGGCTTCCGCCCAGAAAACCTACAACGAACTCTACGCCCTCTACCGCCAGCTCCACGACGCCTTCGGCGGCCGCAACCCGACGTCCGACCTCGGCCAGGTCATGAAGCGGCTGCTGGAGATCAAGGAATCGGCTTAACCAATCCATTTAACCACGGATCACACGGATTGCACAGATCAGAGAATGGCCACAGAAGGCTCAAAAAGCACATGATGAACCCGGATTTTACAGGAGGAAGCAGAGGGAGCAGAGCACTGAAATTCATATCTCCGTTCTCTCTGTTTCCTCCTGTGACAGGATCATATCCTTCTGAGCATTCTGTGCCTTCTGTGGCCATCG
>CAZFHG010000337.1:0-2892 GCA_964518665.1 uncultured Opitutaceae bacterium
GTCGATCCCGACAAGGGCTTCTACAAGTGCTTCGGCTGCGGCAAGGCCGGGGACGCCATCACCTTTGTCCGCGAGACGGAGCAACTCGGCTTCACCGAGGCGGTTGAGGCCCTGGGCCAGCGCTACGGCATCGTCATTGAATACGAGGAGGGCTCCGGCGGCCCTTCGCGCGAGGAACGTTCCCTGCGGCAGGAGATCTTCGAGATCCACGAACTCGCCACCGAGCATTATTATCAGGCGTTCAAGGCCGCCACGCCCACGGGCGACTTCATGCGCAAATACTGGGTGGAGCAGCGCCGCTTCACGCCGGAACTGGCGGACGAATTCAAGATCGGCGCCGCCGCCCCCGTTGACGATGGACTGGGTGCGATGCTGCTGAAACGCCGTTTCTCCGAGGATGCACTGCGCCAGTGCGGCCTGTTCTTCATCCGCGAAGGCGCTGTGCTCGGACTCAATTCGTTCAAGCCGCGGTTCCGCGGACGGTTGATGATTCCGATCCGCGACCACCAGGGCCGCGTAGTCGCCTTCACCGCGCGCCAGACCGACCTCACGCCGGAGGACGATCCCGCACGCGAGGCCAAGTACGTCAATTCGCCGGAGACGCCCATCTTCACCAAGGGCAACCTGCTCTTCAACCTCGACCGCGCCCGCACTGCCGCCGGCGAGGGCCGGCCCTTCGTGATGGTCGAGGGGCAGCTCGACGCCCTCCGCTGCTGGAGCGTCGGACTCAAGACCGCCATCGCCCCGCAGGGCACCTCGATCACCGACACGCAACTCGTGCTGCTGCGGCGCTATCACATGCAGGTGGAGTGCTTCTTCGACAGCGACAGCGCCGGCCAGAAGGCCGCCCTGCGTTTTCTCCCCATGGCCCTGAAGGCCGGGCTCGAAGTGCGATTCCTGCAGCTCTCCGGGCAGGAGAAAGTCGATCCCGACCTGCTCTTTCTCCAGCGGGGCATCGCCGTCTACGCCGAATTGCAGCGCGACTCGCTGTCCGCCATGGCCTTTGCCTGCCGCTCCTTGCTGCCACAATCGGCCGGGGCCAGTTCCGAGCAGAAATCCCGCGCCGCCCACGCCGTCATGGAACTGATCGCCGCGGCGGAATCCGAGGTCGCCCGCACCGAGTTCATCGCCGAGACCGCCCGCCTGCTGCACCTCGCACCCGCCGCCCTGCAGCGCGATTTCCAAACGCTGACCAACCGCCAGCAGCGGCAAACCGCCGCCCGCACCGCTGCCACGGCCGCACCGGCCGCGGCCCCGCGCAGCACCGCCACGGTCACCTCCGAGCACGAACTGCTGATGCTCTGCCTGCATTTCGAGGCCATCGGCAAACCCCTGAGCCAGATTCTGCCCCACGATTGGATTGACCGCGGCTACCCCGCCGGCGTGCTCCTCAACCGCTTCCTGGGCGAATTCGAGCATGACAGCTGGCCTGGGCGCGACCACCTCGACTCACTTCTGGAAACCCCTGAGGAAAAAGCGCTTGTCGCCTCCCTGCTCTTCGATACGCCTGACTGTGATGATCCCCTCAAGGCCGCCGGTGAAGGCGTGCGAAAGTTGCGTACCCGGGCCCTCGAGCCGCGGCTGCGCCAAATAGAACTTGCTTTGGCCAACAACGGTGCGGACAGTAATTCTGACCCAATTTCACTCTTAAAAGAACGTTCCGAAATCCAACGCCAGCTCCGCCAGCCGCTCAGTTTGCCCACTCATATCTGAGGGTTATTGCCTAATTTTCCACCATGCCGCGCAAAGCCAAGTCCGCCAATTCCGATTCCCAGTCCGAAGCCGTAGAGGCTGCCCTTGAAAAAACCGCCGAAGTCGGCGCGAGCGGCGACATCGCGGCCGGCACGGCCGGGATCAACGAAAAGATCCGCCAGCTCATCCGGCATTCCAAGGAACAGGGCTACCTCACCTTCGACGACATCAACGAGGCGCTCCCCGAGTCGGTCGAAAACCAGGAGGAAATCGATAACGTCCTCTCCATCCTGCAGAACCTCGAGATCGAGATCCTCGAGCCGGACCAGGTCGACGATTTCAAGCAGCGCATGGAGGAGGCCGAGGAGGAGGAAACCCGCTCGTCGCAGCATGACATCCTCGACGACCCGGTTCGCATGTACCTCAAGCAGATGGGCCAAGTCCCGCTGCTGACCCGCGAGCAGGAAGTCGAAATCTCCAAACGCATCGAGAACGCCGAACTCAAGGCGCAGACCGCCCTCTTCGAAGCCTCCGCCGTCGGCGCCTACATCGCCACCCTCGGCGCCAAGCTCCTGACCCGCGAGGAGCGCTTCGACCGCATCGTCATCGACAAGAAGATCGACAGTCGCGAAGCCTATTTCAAGTCGCTGCCCAAGCTGGTCGAGACCACCCAGAAAGCCGAGGCCGGAGTCGCCGAGGCCTGGCAGGAATACCTGAAGGCCCGCACCGAGGCCGACCGCAAGCGCATCCTCTCCAAGTATCGCAAGCGCGAGAACCTCCTGCGCGCTAACTTCAGCAAGTTCTATTTCAAGCTCAAGGTGTACGAGGAGTACCTCGAGCAGCTCCAGCCGGTGCTCTCCGAGGTCGAGAACCTCAACGCCCAGCTCGAGCGCGCCAAGCACCCGAAGACCAAGAAGGACGCGGCCATCGACACGAAGGCCATCCAGACCCGCTTCAAGCAGCTCGAGGCCGCCCAGCGCATCGCCCCCGCCCAATTGCTGGCCGTGGTGGCGCAGACGATGGTCCACGTGCGCGAAGCCCACAAGGCCAAGACCGAGATGGTCGAGGCCAACCTGCGCCTCGTCATCTCCATCGCCAAGAAATACACGAACCGCGGCCTCTCCTTCCTCGACCTGATCCAGGAGGGCAACATGGGCCTCATGAAGGCCGTCGAGAAGTTCGAGTACCGTCGCGGCTACA
>CAZFHG010000338.1:0-2850 GCA_964518665.1 uncultured Opitutaceae bacterium
GGGTGTAGAAGCTTCGCTGGCTAGGGACGCGCAGGTCGCCCGCTTTTTCGACGACCGGCCGTTTCAAACCGCTTCCATCCGGAAAACGCAGGCACTGCCAACAACGGCGAAGTATCCGCCATGAACACGATCAGAATAACCATCACCAATGCGGACGGTATGGTGCTCGACAGCGTGATGCTGTCCACCGCCGACGAAACCAACGCGATCGCCTATCGGGTGATCAAGGGCGAGGTCGAGGCACGGCCCGAGGAATCGGTGCTCGTGGTCGGCCCCTGCCAGCGGAAGTTCGAGGAGCATGTGCCCTCCGACCTGGCTGGCGCCGGCACCGGCTGAGAAGACCGCATACGTTCAGTTTAGGAGCGGCTTTACGCCGCGAGGTTGCGCAAATCCATTCCGCAACGCCCGATCCATTTTTCAACACAGAGACACTGAGATACAGAGGTGCCGCCGGTGCCCCGTCTGCATTTCCGGAGCAGGCCGGAGGTCTGCGGTACACACTGATTTAGCCGCAAAGAACGCAAAACTCCAAATGCGGTTGAAGCGTGCGAGGCCCTTATAAGGGCGCGGGAGACTCTACTCACGCCGGCCAGTAACTTTGTGTTCTTTGCGGTTAAATAGTTTCAGGGTTGTGCACCCGATCGAGGCGTGAAGCCGCGCCTACAACCAAGCCACAAGCTCGATCCGTTTTACCACAGAGACACAGAGGTACGGAGACTGTCAGAATAATTCCTCAAACCTAACACCTAACACCCAACAATCCGGTCTTCTCCGTCTCTCTGTGCCTCTGTGTTAAAAAAATCCGGGGATCGATGGTTCGAACTGTGCTCTCTGCTTGCTCCTTCCACAGACCACCACTCTCCCGCCTCAGCGCGCGGTCCAGCCACCGTCGATGGGGAGGGATGCGCCGGTGATGGAACGCGCGGCGTCGCCGCATAGAAACAGCGCGAGCGCGGCGACCTCCTCGACCTCGATGAAACGCTTGGTCGGCTGCGCGGCAAGGATCACCTCGCGGATGACGCGGTCGCGCGGAAGATTGTGCGCCTTGGCCTGGGCCTCGATCTGACCCTCGACGAGCGGGGTGCGGACGTAGCCGGGGCAGATGGCGTTGCAGGTGATGCCGGCTTCGGCGACCTCCAGCGCGACGCTCTTGGTGAGGCCGACGAGCCCGTGCTTGGCGGCGACGTAGGCCGACTTGAACGGCGAGGCGACGAGACCGTGGGCGGAAACGAGGTTGATGATGCGGCCCCAGTTGCGCCGCTTCATGCCGGGGAGCGCGGTGCGGATCGCGTGGAAGCTGGAATTCAGGACGATGTCCTGGATGGCGGTCCATTTTTCCGGGGGGAATTCGTCCACGGGCGCGACAAACTGGATGCCCGCGTTGTTCACCAGGATATCCAAGCCGCCGAAGGCTGCTTCGGTGGCCGCGATGAGCGCGGCGACTTCGGCCGGCCGGGTCATATCCGCGCCGTGGAAGCGCACGTCGGCGCCGGTTGCGGTGGCAAGATCGCGCCGGGTGCGTTCGATGGTGGCCGGATCACCGAGGCCGTTGAGCATGACACTGGCACCGGCCTGCGCGAAGGCGCGGGCGATGCCGAGGCCAATTCCGCTGGTGGAGCCGGTGACAAGGGCGGTTTTGTTTTTCAACATGGGGGTAAAATTTCAATCCAGTTTAACCACGGATTTCACGGATGACACGGATCAGAGGATGGCCACAGGAGGTGCAAGAGGGACGGAAGGTTCCGATCATTTTACAGGAGGAAACAGAGGAAACGGAGGTTTTGCGTCAGGTTCTCTGTTCTCTCCGTTACCTCCTGTAAAAACTGCAGTGTCCTTCTGTGCTTCTGGTGCCTTTCGTGGCCAATGGACCGGATTCAATCCGTGGGATCCGTGCTATCCGTGGTTAAAAAGTCTTTTCCGGAGTTCGGCGGGTGGGGCGACGCCGGTGGTGCCTAGCTGGTGAACCACCACCGAGGCGGCGGCCTGGGCGAGTTCCATCGCCTCGCGGAGGTTGGCGCCGGCGGCGAGGGCGAGTGTGAGCATGGCGGTGACGGTGTCGCCCGCGCCGACGATGTCGATCGGTCCGCGCACCGGCAGGGCCGGCACGTGCACCGCCTTCACGCCGGGGGCCGCCCCGATAATGCCGCGCTCGGCGAGGGTGATGAAGACCGGATGCCCGTTGCGCTTGGCCAGTTCCGCCGCCCCGCCGGGGATATGATCGAACAATTCCGCCGGGCTGTCGGAGCGGCCGGTGAGCAGAGCAAACTCGGAGGCGTTCATCTTGAAGATGAGCGGGGGATAGCTGCCCAGGCCGTGCCGGCTGTCGGCGAGGATGATGAGCCGGGGATGGGCGTGCGCGATGGCGGCGATGGCGGCCAGCACGCCGCGGCTGATGACACCCGTGCCGGGAGCAGCGGCTTGGTCCATGACCACGAGCGCATCGAGTTGCGGGGCGAGATTCTGCAGCGAGGCGATGAGCGCGGCTTCGACGGTGGGTGGGGTTGGCGTCCAGTTCTTGATGTCGAGGCGGGAGAGTTCCTCCGGCGGCCGGCCCGGCGTGTGCACGAGCGGCTTCGAGTAGGTGAAGGTGAGGCGGGCGGGCGTCTGGAGGAAATGCTCCAGGTGCACGCCGCCGAGCCGGTTCAGGGCGCGGCGCAGCTCGAAGCCCTCGCCATCGTCGCCGCAGCAGCCGATGGGCCAGAGCGCCGCCGGGCTCAGCGCGGCGAGGTTCTGCATGATGTTGCCCGCGGCGCCGGGCTGGCAGCGCACGCGGGTGACGTTGTGCACGGGCCGGCCGGTCTCGATGGAGATTTCGGCGCGGGCGGGATCGATGTCGAAGTAGCGGTCGAG
>CAZFHG010000339.1:0-2843 GCA_964518665.1 uncultured Opitutaceae bacterium
CGTGACTTCGAGCTATAAAAAGTCGTTTTGTAAAAAGTCCCGACCTCATATCTCCGACACCCACGGAGCCCAGAGCAGGGACTTTTCATATATATTGCAGGATATCGAAGTGATTTGGCCGTGGGTTATGCGACGGCAGGTGCCGCACAGGCTTGCTGGCACTTTTCAGCCTCCTCGGTGGGAGTGTGTGGCACGATGCTGAAAAACTTCTTCCCCTCTCCCAGAGGGACGAGACTGCGGTAGTGGGCGAAGAGCAGTCGAGTGCCAGAGGAGTGGCCAAGTTGGGCTGACGTGAGAGCTGCGTCTTGGGTGAAGTCGTAGAGGTAGCTCGCGAAACTGTGGCGAAGGGAGTTCCCCTGCCAGTGTTCGATGCCCGCATGGGAGCGGAGGTGCCTGAATCGGACGTTCAAGTTTGCCGGAGCGAACTTGCCTGACCGCACCCGACACAGCTTGAGCCACTCAAGGGCGTTCTCGGATAGGGTGACGTTTCGGATGCTGCCACTCTTCGCGATGGTCCCGTCCACGGTGACCATCTTGCGCTCCCACTTCACCGCCGACCAGTCGAGGCGGAGGATTTCGGAGCGACGAAGCCCTGCAAGCATGCCGAGGGTCACGAACCCAAGCAGGCCAAGGGTGCACTCAGTTGCCTCGGCTGCGTGGACCAGCCGAGTCGCCTCCTCAACCGTGAGGATGCCGGGACTGCGCTGCTCGACCTCGAACATCGGGACTTTTGAGACCGGGTTCTCGACGCAGTACCCCTCGGTCACGCCAAACGTGAACATGGCGTGCACCGCCAATCGGTAGCTGTTGCGAGTCAGGGCCGAGAGTCCGGCGAGCGATGCCATCCACTCCTTGACCCGTTCAGGGCTTACTTCGTCAGCCATGCAACCCCCGGCGAACTGAACGAACCGGGCCGTGCGAAGCCGGACGGTCTCCAACGACCGCGCCCGCCTCGCGAGTAATCGGCCCCGCCTGCGTCCCGGCGCTGCGAGGAACCGCTCCCTCAACTCAGCGAGGGGGATACGCCCCTTGCCGGGCAGGAGGTGCCTGATGGCCAGCCTGATGGCGTCCGGCAGGGTGACGGCGTAGGGTGCCAACAGGGCAAAGGCTGCGGCGGCTTCTTGTCGCTGGGAGGCTGTGAGCAGGAAGGCATGGTGCCCGACTCGCCTGATTTCGGCCAAGCGTTGGGCGGCATAGGCGCAGGCGGCGTCCTTGCTGGTGAATTGGCGCTGTTCGCGCCGGTCGCCGGTTCGTGTGGCCGGGATGTCCACGCGCCATGCTCGCTTGCCCGAGGGGTTGAGCTTGGGGCTGATGATGATGCCCGACTTGGCGGGGTATTCCTCGCCGAAACGCTTCGTTGGCATGTGGGTGCTCCATTGGCCACAAATGCGAGGAAAGCCCCGTTTATCGGACGGGATGGTTGAATCTTGGTGAAATCGGCTGCAACAAAGCCCTCCCCAACGGGCTAAACAGCTCTCACCTCATAACTGGAGCGGGTGGACGGAATCGAACCGACGATACCGCTTTGGAAGAGCGGAGTTTTACCACTAAACTACACCCGCGGGTGGACAGCGGGGAGCTTCGCGGGAGAGGCAAAGTGGTCAAGCCTCTGTTCGGAGTCAGGTCCCCGCCAGCGGCCTGGATTGCGGTAATTTTTACAGGAGGCGGCCAGAAATGAGATTGCGAGAGTAAGTCAGTCGCGTTTGCATCCCGGCCATGGCAACCATTTCCTCTGCGTCCGGTTCTGCGTCCAACAAGCCTGATCCGAAGAAAGGTCGTTCGAGCGTCAACGCCGCGCAGGCCCTGGCCAAGCAGCAGGCCCTGGAAAAGAAGTCCAAGAAGTACAAGCTGCCATTGGGCGAACTGGCGATCTTCACCCAGCAACTTTCCTCGCTCCTGCTCGCCGGTCTGCCGCTGGTGCAATGCCTCGAGGCGCTGCAGGACCAGACGGAGGACCAGTGTTTCCGCATCGTCATCCGCGATGTGCGCGGCGACATCTCCTCGGGTAACTCCTTCTCCTCTGCGGTCAGGAAATTCCCGCAATCCTTCAACACCCTCTTCGTCTCGATGGTCGAGGCCGGTGAAGCGAGCGGCGGCCTGGCGGAAATTCTCGTCAAGGTGGCCGGTTACTTCGAGGCCTCGGTCAAACTGACCAAGAAGGTCAAATCCGCCATGACCTACCCGATCGCGGTCATCGGCCTGGCGGTTGCGCTGGTCAACGTGCTGCTGATTTTCGTCATTCCGGTGTTCGCTGCCATGTTTGCGGACTTCGGCGCCAAGCTGCCCGCCCCGACGCAGTTCCTCATTGACCTGTCGGATTTCATGAAGGCCTGGTGGTGGGCCATTGGACTGGGTGCCTACGGGATTTACTGGGGCGGCGGCAAATATGTCGCGACGCCCAAGGGTCGCCGGCAGAAGGACCAGTTCCTGGTGCGGGCGCCGATTTTCGGCAACCTGATCCACAAGATCGCCCTTTCCCGCTTCTGCCGCACCTATGCCACGCTCATCCGTTCCGGCGTGCCGATTCTCCGCACCCTCGAAATCGTCGCCGCGGCGAGCAACACGGTGCAGATCGAAGACGCCTGCGATGAAATCGCCAAGCATGTGAGCCAGGGCGGCCAGGTCTCCGAGGTGCTGGCGGCCAACCCCTTCTTCCCGCCGATGATGAAACACATGGTGAAGGCCGGTGAATCCACCGGCAACGTCGACGGCATGATGAACAAGATCGCCGACTTTTACGATGTGGAGTGCGAGGCGACGGTCGCCTCGCTGACCTCGCTGATTGAACCGATCCTGATCGTCTTCCTCGGCGTGGTGGTCGGCGGCATCGTCATGGCGATGTT
>CAZFHG010000340.1:0-2841 GCA_964518665.1 uncultured Opitutaceae bacterium
ACTCGTGCCACTCGCGCTCGCGCACGCGCTCGGCCGCGGCGGCGGTGAAGCGGATCACCACGCGCCAGTCGCCCGCGCCGCCCAGCACGCCGAGGGCACTGGCAAAGAATTTCTCCGGCGAGAAATCCATCGGCCGCTTGAAGGCGGTCTTGGTCGTCGCGACCCCCGTGATGCGCGTCAGCGCGAACGTGCGGAGTGCGCCGCGCTCGGGATCGAAGCCCACGAGGTACCAGAGGTTTTCGCGGTTCGCCAGATGGTACGGCTGCACGCGTCGCGGGGCCGCCTTCGCCTCGCCGGGTTTACGGTAGGCAAAGGTCACCTCCACCTGGTGCAGCACCGCGGCGCTGAGCGCGTTGAACACCGCCAGGTCGGTTTTCCCGAGGCCGATGTTTTTGAACGACACGGCGCGCAGCTCGTCGGCCGGGGAGAACGAAATCCGGTCGCGGAGACCGGCGGCGAGCTTGCCGAACGCCACCTCCAGTTGCCGGTGGAAGGGCGTGCCGCGGTACTGCTCCAGCGCGCGCTGGGCCACGAGCAGGGCCAGCAGCTCGCCCTCCGTCACGTTGACGGTCGGGAACGAGTTCACCGGCTGCGTGTAGCGGTAGGCGTTGAGCCGCGGATCGAACTCGATCGGCAGGTCGAGCCGGTCGCGCATGAAGGCGATGTCGCGCACGACGGTCTTGCGGGAGACCTCAAGGGACTCGACGAGCTTGGTGCAGTTGACGAGCACGCCGCGGCGCAGCTCCTCATGGATGCGCAGCATGCGTTCGAGCGGCGGACGGGAAAGCTGGGGTTTGGGAGTCATGGGAAAAGGAGCGATAGCAAATAGGCAGACTGCATACGCAGGTTAGATGTAGGGCGTCACCTTGGTGACGCCTGATGCGGCGGCAAACGCCTCAACGCCATCGAGGCCGGACCAAGGTCCGGCCCTACACTCCAAAGCGTCTGCCTGGAGGCCAAAAATTGGGCTGATATATGGCACGTCAAAATACCCTGCACATTTTTTAGCCTGGGCCAAGCAATGTCCCACCCCCTCGGGTATTCTGGGCGCATGATCCTCACCCGCCGCCCCATGAAAACCAACCTCCCCATCGCCCTCAGCTGGTCCTATTACGGTGAGCTCCACCGCGTCACGCCCTGGCCCGAAGTCCGCTTCGAGCGCCTCTATGGTCAGGACTGGCTGCCCATCAACCCGGACAACGAACTGCTGGCCGCCGCCTCCATCGCCTGCCGCACGCGCGACTGGCAGCCGTACCTTGATTTCGTCCCCACCGAGGTGCGGGCCTTTTTGGAGAGTTTTGGTTTTGCCCGCATGGAGGCGCTGCAGGTCGTGGCGCGCTGCCCGGGAATGGTGGCCGCGCTGATCGACACCCCCGCGCTGACCGCCTTTGTCGCCGCGCATGTCAGCCTGCGCGGCACGGCCAATCCCTGCTGGGCCGAGATCGAGGCCGTGCACGAGCGCAGCGGCATCTACGGCGTGCTGGAGTGGCTCGGCCTGCCCGCCTCGCGCCAGACCCTCACGATCCTGCGTCACCTCGAGTCGCCCGACCTGCCCCGCCGCTTCCTCGAACCCCTGCGCACGCAGCTCTGGGAACCGCGCACGATTTTCGCCCTGCAACGCATCCCCGCCATCACCGACCGCGACCTCGCCGTGCACTGCCAGGCGGTCGCGGCGTGAAGGTTCGGAGGGTTTGAACCGCTGATGGGATTCCGCCAATGGGCGGAATTTACGAAGTGAAGTTCCGGCTTATCGCCTTCACCGTGAAACTCGGACCCGCTAATCTCGGGTTGTTGTAGGACGGGGATTCCGATCCCCGCCACCGTAGGCAGCCCGCTAGCGGGCGCTCATTCGGCGGACGAACGCGATTCAAGCGCGAGCAAGCTCGCTGCCTACCGGAGCGCCGATGACAGCCCTGCCTTCCCGGCTTCCTGGTTTCCTCCTTCACAACTACTTTCTCACACCACCCGCACCATCTGCCACTGGGATAATTCCTGCCTGACCAATCCGGCGCCGGTGATCCATGATTCAAACTCCTCGGGCCAAAGGGCGCTTATCCGCCACTCCGCCGCCGGATGACGGGCCATCACCGCCCGAAGCAACCGCACGGCCCGCGCCTCGCGGCGTTCCGCGCCCTCCACCACCAGTGCACGGATCGTCACCTGCAGACCGGCCGGATTCACGAGCGCCACCCAGGCGCCATCGAGAGTGTAGCCGACATTCGGCGGCGTCAGCATGGCAACCGTTTCGCCGGACATCTGCCACGGCCAATTGATCGCCGCCTCCCGCACCAGCGCCGCGGCCACGGAACGCAGGTCAGTCTCGACGAGCTCCGACACCGGCGCGAGTCCAGCCGGCGGCGGACCGGCATAACTCCGCAGTCGCCGGACCTTTTGAAAGCCAATTGATTCATACAGGCGCAGCGCCGGTGCATTTTGTTCGATGACCTCGAGGACCATGGATCGCTCGCCCCGCTGCTTCGCCTCGGAAAGCAGGTAATCCATCAACGCCCGGCCGACATGCTTGCGACGGGCCTCGGGCAGAATCGCCATGCCCGCCACGCGGCTGGTCCAACCCCGCCGTGCAACCAGGGCCGCTCCCGCCGGTTGACCGTCCACGTGCACCACGCAACTGGCGTTGAAATCAACGCTGTCCAGCCGCGCCAGATGCCAGAGCACCGGCTCCGTGAGTTGAAACTTCACGATGTAATCCGCAAAGGCGCGATTCATCAGCTCCGCCGTCGGCGCCAGGCCAAAGCCACTGACCGGGGTAAAGGTGAAGGCCATGCCGTGAGCAAAATACACCGCCGGGCGTCATCCAAGCCATTTGGCGGATCGAAAGTA
>CAZFHG010000341.1:0-2824 GCA_964518665.1 uncultured Opitutaceae bacterium
CGCGACCTTCTGCGTGACAGGCAGACGCTCTAACCAGCTGAGCTACCACCCCGTGAATCGGGAAAGAGGCGGAACGTAGAATCGGAGGAAGGCAAGTCAAGCGTGGTTTTGACCTTGTCGGTTTCTTCCTCAGCCGATACCGCTGCCAATCTGTAACGCGGTGGTAGCTCAGCTGGATAGAGCAGCGGTTTTCTAAACCAGAATATTCCCCAGCATCTCAACCTTTCACCTCGTACTGATACGAACAGTTGCGAACAGAAACGCAGGAAAACTGTTCTGTATCTGGCAATATAATGGCAATGGAATCAGGGGTAGGGGGGAGGGGGATTTTTTCCCAGACTATCCGCTTGGTTAATCCAGAGATTTTTCAATTTTTTGCCTCGCGAGCCCCTTGTTCTACCGACCCTAGGGCCGGCAGGGCGGTAGTTTGTGCGGTACCTCAGCGGCGACGCACCGCGGCATGCCGATGATCTGCTCTTCAGTATGGTGCTTCTTCATGTTCCTGGTGGGTTTTATTCCACCCGGAACTCTCACTCAAGCCGCTCCAGTTTCAGGGGAGCAGGTCAGCCAGCGACTTGCCATCTCGCCACACACCGTCAACACCCACCGGAAGGCGATCATGGCAAAGCTGAAGCTACATCACAAAGGGCCTCTCATGCTCCACGCTTTGCAACAGGGCTAAGGGCGCAGGTGTAGAAATATCGGGTGACTACCTGGATCCGGAAACGGGCGTTGCGTCCAGTGCGAACCGCCCCGGCGGCTTCCCGTTCGAGGCCGGCATTCAGGGAGCCATCGTCGGGCTGGGCGCCGTATAGGGAATAGAGGCCCACCTGCTCCACGGCCGGGAACCACGTCTGAATCAGGACATGGCGGGCCAATTCCCGGAAGTTCTCCAAGGCCAGCAGCGCGGCGAAGTCCGGGTGCAGCTTGACCACCACAGCGGAATGGGAATCACGCGCCGGCTGGCCATCGGCCTGGAGCGGCTGCCAGAAACTCTGAGACCCGAGGTGATAGAAGGGCAGGCGGATTTCGGGCCGGGAGCCCCATCGCTGTATGACGATCGCCCACGATTCTAGGAAGCGAATCCGGAGATCAACGTTCAGGTCGATCCGGCCATCGGCGCGCGCGAATTCGCCGTTCTTGGCTAGGTCGAGGATCGCCAGCAGCAACAGCGGCTTGTGCGGGGCGAATCGAGCAGTGCCAGTTCCCTTGGCATGGCTGACGTTCGGGTGGAGTTGGCGCAGCTTTTGCAGCCAGACTTTTTGCGGATCACGCATTACCCAGTCAGGCCGATTTGGCCGGCGGGTTCAACCGTAAGGGGGGCGGGACAATCACAGCTGGTGCGCGCGTTCCAAGCGCTTTAAAACGGGAGCGAAAACTGTCGGTCAAAGGCGATTTCCCTCGGGGCCTGCGGCACGACAGGAAGCAGGACCGCGTTGGTTTTGGCCTCCTGCATCGGCACGGCAGTCGTCTGTCTTGTTCGCTTTAGCTGAACCAATTTGATCCGGCGTATTTACGCGGCAAAAGCCAATTGGCGTAAAATTGACGTTTGCGTGTGATTTGGTGTGATTTTAGGGGTTTTGCGTCAATTTTACGTCAATTGGGAATCGCGCAATAATCCAAGCAAAACGCCTGTAACCCCAAGGGCTACAGGCGTTTAAAATGGCGGGATGGACGGGACTCGAACCCGCGACCTTCTGCGTGACAGGCAGCCTGCCGTACCTATGATGGTCGAAAACCAATTGACGTAAAATTGACGTGGATTGTGCTATTCGACCCACAACACCACCTCACGGGCGCGCCGGTCCAATAATGCGAGATGAGCCGCGTCCGAGACGGGACTCCAAATTTCTGCAGGATCGAGGCGACTTGGTTTTTGATGGTGGCTTCGGCACGACCCACGGCGCTCGCGATTTCTTTGTTGGAACTGCCGGAGAGAATATACGGCATCAGTCGCTCTTCGGCGAGCGTGATCAGAAAACGCGGTCGTTCGACCTCGCCGCTCACGTGGCCCGGCAGACTGGCGGGCACCGAGGGTAGCGTAGAATTTGAAGCCAACACGACGAAGACGCGCCGCGACGGAGCCTGGCGTTACTTGAGGAGCAACCGCTTCACTTCGGCTTAGAGCTTTTCGCCGCGAAGGTTCATCGCGACCACGTCTCCGCTCTGGTCGAGCAGAAACGCCGCAGGGATGCCGGTCACACCGAAGCGTGCGGCGAGGTAGTTGCCGCCGGTGTTGTGGGTGCGGCCTTCGTAGTATTGCTGCCACGGCATGTCATTCTTCACACAGAACTCCAACACTTGGGGGCCGGTGCGGGCGGCTTTCGTAATCGCCTTCGAGGCGTGCTCAGGCGCAACGTCGCAAGAAATCCCAATGATCTCGAAGCCTTGGTCGCGATAGGCCGCGTAGCCGACCCGCACGCCTTCCTGGTGACCGTCCTCGTGAATCAGGGAGAAGGAGTCCAGGTCGAGGGTGTAGCCTTCGGTGCGTTCGGGCAGATCCTGCACCGCCCAACGGTGCAGGCCGGAGAGCGCCTCGCCGGCGCCCCGGCCGCAGCGGGCGAAGAACCGGGAGAGGGTGGACTGGCTGGGGATGGCCTCGATCCCCAACACCTCGGCCACGGCGGGGTCATGCGCCAAGTGCGCCACCCGGGCCAGCTTGTCGGCCCCGCAAAGGATGCCGCCGATAAAGCCCAGCGCCGTGTCGGTCGGATCGTAGGCGTTGGGGCTGGTGGGCGTATGCGGCAACACGGTCCGCAACTCTGCCCGCAGTCCACGCTCCGTGATAAAGCCCGTCCACACCGCCAGCCCCCCGTGCGCCGTC
>CAZFHG010000342.1:0-2810 GCA_964518665.1 uncultured Opitutaceae bacterium
TCAAGGCGGCGCGCGAGTGGGCGGCGGCGTGGAACGCGCCGTTCCGGGCCGTGGCAGTGGTGAAAAAAAGCGACGTCTCACTGGCGTTCCCAATCCGCCCCAACGTACTCTCGACATTCCTCCACCGCACGCGGCAGATGAACGATCTTCCGGCGGCCGACGGGGCGCTTCTGGCGGAACTCCGCCACGATCTCGAGGTGGATCCTGCCGTGGCTGACGAAATCCCGCCGCTCGGCGGGGGGCTCTCCGAGTTCCTTGCGGTGCTTGACCGATGTGCCGCCGAAAATCTTTCCCCGAGTCTGCGGCGGCTCCAGGCGGTCGTGGCGGAGTGCGCGGCGGCGATCAAAGAGAAGGCGGTCTTCCTGATCGGCCATGGCCACATCGACATGAACTGGCTCTGGCTTTGGCCCGAGACCATCCAGATGTGCCAGGACACGTTCTCTCAGGCCCTGCGGTTCATGAAGGAGTTCCCGGAGTTCCGGTTCTCCCAGAGCCAGGCGGCGACCTACGAGGCGATGGAGCAGGAGGATCCCGCCCTCTTCGCAAAGATCCAGCAGGCGGTCAAGGCGGGGAGTTGGGAAGTAACTGGCGGCATGTGGACCGAAGGGGACACCAACCTCGCCAGCGGCGAGGCGCTCTGCCGCTCGTTCCTGCTGGCCCAGCGCTACTTCCGCGAGAAGCTTGGCACAGAAGCGCAAGTCGGCTGGCTCCCGGACAGCTTCGGTCATGCCGCGCAGTTGCCGCAGATGCTCAACCTGGCCGGCATCCAGGCGTTCTATCACATGCGCTGCCGCCCGCAGCCGCAGCTCTATTGGTGGGAGGGAATCGACGGCTCGCGGGTGCTGGCCAAGACCGGGCAGGGCTACTCCGACAAGATCTCGCCGGCCATCCGCGCGGAACCGGACCGGCTGCCCGCGCCGGTCAATGCCCAGATGTTCATCTATGGGGTGGGCGACCACGGCGGCGGACCGACCCGCGCCGACATCCAGAGCGCGAAGAGTCTCCAGAAGATCCGCCTCTTTCCCTCAGTCAAGTTCGCGCGGACCAGTGAATACTTCGACCATGTCCGCCCATTAGCCGGGCGGGCCCCGGTCCACAAAGGCGAGTTGCAGTACGTCTTCGACGGCTGCTACACCACCGTCTCTCGCGTCAAGCAGGGCAACCGCAGTCTCGAGAACGCCCTCCAGGCAGCCGAGGCCCTTGCCGTGGTGGCGGCTCAGCATGGCGTCCCGTACCCCGCCGATGAGTTGCGTGAGGCCTGGAAGCTTTTGGTCTTCAACCAGTTCCACGATATTCTCCCCGGATCGGCAATCCACGACTCCAACCAGGATTCGCAGGCGAAGTACCAGCAGGGCATCGAGATCTGCCGCCGCATCCGCCTGCGCAGCTTGCGCGCGCTGGGCGCGAAAGTCGCGATCAAAAACGATGATGCGATGCCGGTGATGGTCTTCAATCCCCTGGCCTTCACGCGCTCGGACATCACGGTGGCGGAACTGGTGATCACGCGCCCGATCAGCGGCATCCGGTTGCGGACCCGCGACGGCGTCGAGATTCCCTCGCAGATCATCCGGACCCGGAACTATGGTTGCGACTACCACATCTGGCTGCAGTTCACAGCGGCCGACATTCCGGGCCTGGGCTACGAGGTCTACTTCGCCGAACCGCTCGAAGGCAAACCGCCGGTGCCGGTGAACTCATTCCAATGGGGCCAACCCTACTCGGAGCTTCCGGAGACGCCCGCGGTCGAGGCGGAGGGGATCTCGCTTGTCAAGAACCGCGTCCGCAACCGCTTCTTCGAGTGCGCCTTCAGCCAGACCGACGGGACCATCACCTCGCTGCGGCTGGTCACCAAGGGGAAATTGGGGGCGGAGATGGTTGGCAAGGGTGGGGCGAACCGTCTGGGCATCTACCTCGAGCACCCGCAGGGCGATAGCGCCTGGACCCTGGATCGGACCGCCGAAGGGCCGTTGGCCCTGAGCGTGACCAAGCCGCCGGTGGTGCGGCAGCAGGGCCCCGAAGCGGTCTCGTGGATGACCGAGTTCAGCTACAACGCCTCGACATTCAAGCTGACCACCACGATCCACGCCGACTCGCCGCGCATCGATTCGACTTTGGCGGCCGAGTGGGTCGAGCGGGGCGGCGCAACCGTCAACAGCCCCATGCTGCGCCTCCACCATGCGCTCGCCGGCGCGGCGGAGAAGTTGACCTGCGATGTGCCGTTCGCCGCGCTGGAGCGCGAAGGCGGACGCGAGGTGCCCGCCCAAAAATGGGCCGCTGTCAAGGTGGCCGGCGGAACGTTCGCCATGCTCAACCGCGGCAAGTATGGCCACTCCCTTGACGGATCGGAGCTGCGGCTGTCGCTGCTGCGCGCCGCCTATTTCCCGGATCCGTTGCCGGACGTGGGACGGCACGAAATCGAATGGAGCCTGCAACCGCATGCGGGCAACTGCGACGTCGCAACGCTGGCCAGGGCAGGGCATGCCTACAACGTGCCGTTCGAGACCTTCCAGTTGCGCCAGCAGCCGGGAACACTCGACACGCATTACTCGCTGCTGGCAGTCGAGGGCAGCGGCAACTTTGTGGTGACGGGTGTCAAGCACTCGGAAGATGGTCGCGGGCTCGTCATCCGCGGCTATGACGCCAATGGCACCGGCGGCAAGGCCATATTGGCGGGCGCGCTCGGGGCCAGAACGGCGGCTCGTGTCAATACGCTCGAAGACGCGATGGATGGCGAGGTCAGGGTGGCAGCCAATGGGCGGATCGAGACGACCATGCGTCCGTGGGAGATTGTCGCCATCAAGGTGCCGCTC
>CAZFHG010000343.1:0-2783 GCA_964518665.1 uncultured Opitutaceae bacterium
CCGGCATGTTGGCGATGGGGAAGATGAAACCCGAGAAAAGCATCGCAGGGAAAAAGAAGAAGAACGTCGTCATCATCGCCTGCTGCTGAGTCTGGCTCACGGTCGAGATGAAGAGTCCGATGCCGAGCGTGCTCAGGAGAAAGAGCGCGGTGCCGAGCAGCAGGAGCGGGAAACTCCCGCGCAGCGGGATATCGAACCAGAAGAGTCCGATGCCGGCGACCAGCGCGGTGTTGAGAAAACCGATGACCACGAACGGGGCGCACTTCCCGAGGATGAACTCCACGGGGCGGATCGGCGTGACCATGATCTGCTCGATGGTGCCGGCCTCCTTCTCCCGGACGATGGCCATGCTGGTGAGCATGAGCCCGATGAGCATGACCAGCATGGCGATGATGCCGGGCACGTAGAAATTGCGGCTCTCGAGGTCGGCGTTGAACCATGCGCGCGGCTGGATGGCGGTCTGGCCGAGCGTCACGGCGCGGCCGGCGCGGCGCTGCGTCTGCTCGAGGAGCAGGCCGGCGTTCGCGGCCGCGGCAATCTGCGTCCCGTAGTTCACGACGAAGCGCGCGGTGTTGGAATCGGAGCCGTCCACAATCAGCTGCACCGCGGTGGTGCGGCCGGCCCGGACGTTTTCCTCGTAGCCGGCGTTGATCTGCAAAATGGCGGACGCCCGGGCGGCGTCGATGAGGGCGCGGGCCGCGTCCTCGTCCTGGGTGTGCAGGACCGCGTCAAAGTACGCGGAACCGGTGAAGCGGGCGACGAGGTCGCGCGAGGCCGGCGTGCCGTCGCGGTCGATGACGGCGAGCTGCACATGCCGCACGTCGAGGGTGACGGCGTAGCCGAAGATCATCGTCTGGATGATCGGCACGCCGATGATGACCACGCGCATGCGCGGGTCGCGCAGGACGGAGCGGAATTCCTTGCGGAGGATGGTGAGGATGCGTTCCCACATGGTCAGCCGAGGCGTTTGCGGGTTTTGCGGATCGCGATGCCGGTCACGATCAGTGCGAAGACGACGAGGAAAAGCGCGTCGCGCCAGAGCGTCTCCAAGCCGACGCCACGGAGGAAGATGCCCTTGACCAGGGCGACAAAGTACCGGGCGGGCACGATGTAGGTGATGCCCTGCACGGGCAGGGGCATGTTCGCGATGGCGAAGGCGAAGCCGGACAGCAGGAACGCCGGCAGGAAGGTCGAGATCATGGCGAACTGGCTGGCGAGGAGCTGCTGCTTCGCGACCGTGCTGATGAGGATGCCCTGGGCGAGCGTGCCCACGACGAAGATCATGCCGACGGCGAAGAGCAGGGGCACGCTGCCGCGCAACGGCACGTCGAAGAGGAACACGGCCATGAGCACGGCGATGACCATGTTGGCCAGGCCGATGACCGAGTAGGGGAGCAGCTTGCCGAGGATGAGCTCGGCGGGTTTCACCGGCGTGGAGATGAGCTGCTCCATCGTGCCGCGTTCCCATTCCCGGGCGATGGTGAGCGAGGTCAGCAGCGCGGCGATCAGGCCCATGATTACGGCCATAATGCCGGGCACGATGAAGTTGCGGCTCTCAAGATCGGGGTTGAACCAGACGCGGGTGCGCAGATCGAGGGCGGAGACCGGGGTCTGGCCGGTGATGCGCCGTACCTGCTCAAGCGCGAGTTGCTGGTTGAAGCCGGCGGTGATCGCCTGGGTGTAGCCGAGGACGATGCCGGCGGTGTTGGCGTCCGAGCCGTCCACGATGGCCTGCACGCCCGCGTTGTGCCCGGCGGCGAGCCGCGGGGCGAAATCCGGCGGGAGCACGAGCGCGAGCATGGCCTGGCGCGTATCAATCGCCCGCTCCAGCCCGGCATAATCAGCGACGGCCCCCTGGAAGTCGAAATACCGCGTGGCGGTGAATCGGGCGATGAACTCGCGGCTTTCCGGGGTGCGCCCCTGGTCCCACACGACAAACGGCACGCGGTCGACATCGAGTGTCAGCGCATAGCCGAACATCAGCAGCATCAGCATGGGTATGCCCATGGCGAGGATGAGGCTCCGCGGGTCGCGGCGGATGTGGAGCGTCTCCTTGCGGGACACGGCGAGTAAGCGGCGGAGGTTCATCGGCTGACCTCCGTCAGGGCGCCCGTTTCCCGATCCTTGGCCTCGATCAGCGACACGAACACATCCTCCAGGGTGGGGGTGATGCGCTCGATCCGGTCGAGCCGGAAGTGCTTGGCGGCGAGGGCGGCGCGGATGGCGCGCTCGGCGGCCGGGGCGTCGGCGGCGACGGCATGGAGGCCCTTGCCGAAGAGCGCCACCTCCCGGACCTCGGGCAGGCGCTCCAGGATATCCATGGCCTCGTGCGGTTGCGCACACTCGAGCTCAAGCACGGCCTCGGACATGTGCTCGGCCTTCAACGCCCGCGGCGTGCCCAGCGCGATGAGCTCGCCGCGGTACACGATGCCGAGGCGGTCGCAGTACTCGGACTCCTCCATGTAGTGCGTGGTCAGGAAGACGGTGACGCCCTGGCTGGCCAGCGTGTAGATCAGGTCCCAGAACTGTCGCCGGCTGTTGGGGTCGACGCCGGACGTGGGCTCGTCGAGGAAGAGGATGGGCGGCTCGTGCAGGACGGCGCAGCCAAGGGCGAGGCGCTGCTTCCAGCCGCCGGAGAGTTCGGCCGTACGCGCGTGCCGGTGGTCCTGCAGTCCCGCCATGGTGAGCACCCAATCCTTGCGTGCGGCTTTCTTTTCGCGGGGCAGGCAGTAGATGCCGCTGTAGAAATCGATGTTCTCCTCGACGGTGAGCTCGTCGTAGAG
>CAZFHG010000344.1:0-2774 GCA_964518665.1 uncultured Opitutaceae bacterium
AAGAGTCGCACAATTTCCGTCTGCCTATGCCTTTCAGGCGGCACATCCGTATCGAGGTGGAAAATCCCACAGACAGCAAGTTTACCGGTTATACTGAAATTCAGTGGGAGAAGGTTAAGGCATTGCCCTCAGACACCGGCTATCTGCGCGTGGCATACTGCACTGGTACGGCCACCATACCGGAAGAGATTATTGAACTCTGCAAAGTCGAAGGCCCAGGCGTAATTGTCGCACATTGGCTCCAGATTCAGGCCGACCACCCGATGGCGCGTAACAGCGACCTGATCTGCGAAGGCAATCAGGAGATTTACCTTGACGGCAGCAGTACGCCGCAATTGGAGTATCTCGGTACGGAGGACTGTTATGGGTATTCCTGGGGAATGGCCGGAGGCATCCAGTCGGATCATTTTGCCGCAGTCACTCGGGTTGAACAATGGGGCAAGTCAGGCGGTCTGTTTACCATGCTGCGCTGCCGAGGGATCGACAAAATCAGTTTTGAATCGGCTTGCCGGTGGCTGCTCAATTACCGGAATGAATACTTCTCCACCCCGCAATTGACCCGGCAGCCGAAGCTGCACCACCCGGCAACTTTGCCCATGCCGTATCGCAGTGCGATTTACTATTACGGGAACTAATCATATTATAAAAATGGAAACCGTCTTTTATGTTTACTAAAAAAACTAAATTCATCCTGATCACAATAACTCTACTGCAACTGGCAGGAGTCAATTTTCTTTTCGCCGACTCGCTTGAAGACGATTTCAAAAATCCGCCAATCGCCGCCTGTCCCTATGTCTGGTGGCACTGGATGGGACCGAACTTTTCTAAGGCGGGCATCACAAAAGATCTTGAGGCGATGAAGGCTTCCGGTATTGGCGGTGCGACGATTTTGAATATCTCCTCTGCGGTGCAGAACACTGCCATGCCCACGCAGAACAATCCCTGGCCGGAACAGACTTTCCGCAGTCCGGCCTATTGGGATGCAGTCCGCCATGCGGCGGCGGAGGCGGAACGTCTGGGCTTGGAGGTCGGGTTACACAATACTCCCGGCTATTCCTCTACCGGCGGCCCCTGGATTGACGAGGAGATGAGCATGCAGAAGCTTTATTGGAGCAGTCAGGAGGTGGACGGCGGGGCCAATCTGGCCATCAACCTGCCCGTGCCGCCCCTCAGGTTTCCAACCTATACGTTCTTCCGCGATGTGGCCGTACTCGCGGTTCCCGCGGGCAAAACGGAGATCACCCCCGACGAGGTGCTGAACCTGACCGCCAGGGTTACCGCTCCGGGGGAACTGTCGTGGGACGCGCCGGCCGGCCGCTGGATCGTGTACCGCATTGGCCATGGTTCCACGGGGCGGCCGCCAACCCCGGTGCCAGACGACATAATCGGCAAGTGCCTGGAAGCCGACAAGATGAGCGTTGAGGCGACCCGTCTCCACTGGGAGAACGTCATCAATCCGGTAAGGCAACAGCTCGGTCCGCTGTTCGGGAAGAGCTTGCGGCATTTTCTCATCGACAGCTATGAGGCCGGCCTCCAGAACTGGACGCCAGGTTTCCGCGAGGAGTTCAAGAATCGCAAGGGCTACGATCCGCTCCCATGGTTGTTGACCATGGGGGAAACCGTCCAGAACATAAGGGCGGCAAAACGCCTGCGCACGGTCGGCAGCCTGGAGCAGACAGAACGCTTCGAGTGGGATTACAGGGATATGATTGAGGCGCTCTTTTACGACAATGGCTGGAAACCGGCCGCCGATATGATCCATGCGGCCGGCTGCACGTTGAACTGGGAGGCGTACGGCGGCCCGTTCAATTCGCTAGAAGGCTCTTATCTGGCAGATGTGCCGATGGGCGAGCTCTGGATTCCAAACCGGGGCGGGGTTTCACCGGCAACCGTCGGAGCGGGACGCGCCGCCGGAGGGCGGTTGATCGGTGCGGAAGCCTGCAGCGGCGCCCCCAAGGACAGCCGCTGGACCGAGACGCCCGCCATGTTGAAAACTACGGCAGACCGCGCCTTTGGCATGGGGGTCAACCAGCTTTTCCTCCATCACTGGGTGCATCAACCGTTTGACGATCGCTACAAACCCGGCATGAACATGGGATGGTGGGGTACGCACTTCGGGCGCAACCAGACTTGGGCGGAACTTGGCAAGGAATTCTACCGCTATCTCGGCCGCTGTCAGGCGTTGCTCCAGCGCGGAGAAAGTCCGGTTGACTACGTGAGTGTCGGAAACGCCATCGACCGCAACAGCGACGCCATTCCGCAGCGTGTGTTCCTTAATGACGTGCGCGTCGAATCCGGCAAAATCGTTCTGCCCAGCGGACGCCGCTACGAATTCATCTGCGTCACGCATGACGGAAAACTCCAGCCGGAAATGTTGCGTCAGATCAAAAAACTGCTTGCCGCCGGTGCGAGCGTGGTGGCCAAGAGGCCTGAGAGATCACCGAGTCTGGCCAACTATCCTGCATGCGATGCGGAAGTAAAGGCGCTAAGCAACGAATTGTGGGGAGGAGATAAGCCGGTTGACCGGCTTTATCCCGATGTCGCCGCCGCTCTTAAGGCCTTGGGTATCGCACCGGCGGTTACAATGATCTCTGCACCGCCTGGATACGTACAGTGCCAGTATCGGCGCGATGCTGAAACTGATTGGTTTTTCATCGCCAATGTCGGCGACACGCCCGCGAGTTTCACCGCATCCTTCCGTGTTGCCGGCCGGACTCCCGAACTGTGGAACGCTGAAACGGGCACAATTGAGATTGCTCCTGCATGGCGTGAAA
>CAZFHG010000345.1:0-2756 GCA_964518665.1 uncultured Opitutaceae bacterium
GCTCGCGCACGCCCTGGCACCCGGCCACCAGACCGAGCGCGACGATTCCAGTCATTAGCTTGCCCATAGTTGTCCCTCTTGATTTGTTGTCTCTCTTCATAGTTGTCCCTGCACCACCGTTCGGAGTGTTCTCGCCCACGCAGTTGAGAAAGAACGGTTACTGCGCCCGGTTGAAGCCCGCTCCACAGAAATAGGTGTGCGGTTCCTCGAGATGGAAACGCAGGACTATCTTCTGCTCGCCGGCCGCCAGCGTCACTGTGCGCTTGCCCAGCGACTTGGCCGGCTGCCGAAAGCCCGGACCGGAATCCCAGTGCGTGCTGACCGGCCATTGCGCGAGAGAACCGTTCCCGCCGGCAATCTCCAGCGTCACCGGCTCCTGCCGTTCCGGCTGGGACCTGGCGAAATCCCTCTGATAGTCCGGCCGGTTCATGAACAGCTCGATCTCGTATGTTCCCGCCTCTTCGACCGATACCTGGTAGGTGATCCAGCGCGCGTTCTCGCGGCCGACCGGCACCGCATTGGCGTCGGTGCTCAGACTCAGTTCCGTATTCCGGAAAGGCAGATCTTCGCGCGCCTGGCCGTGCCGGTCGGCCCGGAAGGCGACACCGTTCCCCCCTTCGTCGTAATAGCCGGGCACCAAACGGCCGGGGATCTGCTGTGGTTTTCCCTGGTAGGCTTTGCCGGTGTACTCCTTTCCGGTAATCAATTTGACTTTCAGCATCGCGGACTGACCGATTCTGCCGCCCTTGTCCTGGGCCATGGCAATGATGGTGTTTTCGGCGTCCGGAAAGAGATTGCTGAGCGAGAAGGAGGTCTTTGCCGTCGCGGCGTTGACCGTCTGTTCCGCGCGTAGCCGACCCATGGAGAAGAGCATGATCTTCTCCACGCCCCCCCCGTCCGCCTGGGCCGTGACATCAAAGGTCACCGGTTCCCCTTCCCTGTACTCCGCCTTCCCGTCATGGAACAGGGTCACGCTGGGCGGGCGCGTGCCGCCCAAGTCCTCCTCGTACACCCGCACGTAGTCCACCACCAACTGATCCGGGAAGACCGCCTCTTCGAGGCGGCCGTAGAACGGCTTGTCGTCCTTGCCCGCCGGTATCCGAAATTCGCTCGTGATCCGCACGTGCTGCGGCACCGTGGTTACCGGCACGTCGCGGTAGGTCTGCCGGAGAGTCTCCTGTCCGTCGACGTAGAAGATGTGCTCCAGCGGCGTCCACTGGAATCCGACCGTATGCCAGCCGTCGTACTCTTCCAGGATGTTCTTCTGCCCGCTGGAGGTGCGGCCCAACCGGTTGCGGCTGATCATGGTGCCATCCCCGACGCCCTTGAGGTTCCCCTGGTCGCCGGAAATATGGCCCAGATCCACGCTGCAATGATAACATTGGCTGATGTCGTTCTGTTTCTTCGGCTTGTTGAAATCTTCGAAAATATCGAACTCCTGGGCATGCAGGAACGCGTCCACGCCGCAATCGTAGGGTATGCCGCTCAGCCAGACCGCGGTCCACCAGCCGGGCTGGCGCGAGAACTGCACACGCGTTTCAAAGTAGCCGTAGGCCTTATTGAACTTGCTCTGCATCCCCTTGGCATAGCGCACCGTACCATCCGCGTCTTGCGTCAGTTTCAGCACGAGCGCGCCCTTGCCATCCAGGCAGAGGTTGTTCTTCTCCTCTTTCGTCTTCATCCCCGGCCAGCCCCAGGCTCCTTGCGACACAACCATCCACTTGCCGGTATCCACCGTCGTTCCGTCGAACTCATCGTTCCAGACCAATTTCCACTTCTTCCCGGCCGGCGGGCCTTCGCGATAGCCGGCCTTGGTCACCGTGGCTGGCATGGCTGGCATGGCCACCGTGCGGATCGACGGGTCGCGCAGGTCTTGCGGTCCGCCCACCGCCAGCATCGCCGAGGCGCTGCCGCGCACCAGGCGCACGGCAAGCACGTGGTCGCCTTGGGCCGCATCCACGGTCGCGGTGAAGTCGCGGATGCTCGGCGGGGAGGCCCCGTTCCCCTGGTCGCCACGGCTCAAGGTCTCGGAGATGACCTGGCCGTCAAGATACGCCTCGTACCACCAGTCCGCGCCGAACCCGAAGGTCACCGGGCCGGCGGCGGCCGCGGTGAAGGCCAGGTAGACCCAGGCCGTGCCGCCGGGCTGCGCGCCGCAGAACGGCGCGCCGTCCAGGCCGCGGTTCTTGTCAAACGCCGCCGGCCGGCCGGCGGCTTGCCTGCCGCCGATCTCCAGCGTCTCCGGCACGCGGCGCAGCCACTCCGGCGCGGGCGCAGCCGCGTCTCGCGCGAACGGCCCGAAGGCCACCGCCTGCGCGGGCAGGACCAGGTCCCCTTTGACCTCCGGTTCCGCCGCCTGCGCCCACCCCGCCAACGCCGGAACACACAACACGCTTGTGATCAATGTTTTCATGGATTGTAACCGTTCAGTTGCAGCGCGCCGGCCTGCTTGACGGTGGCGACCATGTTCGCGGCAATGGCCTTGGGGTCTTTCGCCGCCGCCTCGAACTCCTCCACGCTGTTGTAGGGAAGCGGGTTCTCGTACCCGGCCCACAAACCTTTGCTGCCGGTAATCATTCCCCACGTGTAGAACAGCCCGAAGCGGGCCGGCGCGTACCATGTGTCCACGCGCCGCTGGCGTTCCTGGTAATCTTTGCGCAACGGTGGCAGGTCGGCGGCGCGCAGCGCCGACAGCGGTGCAAGCAGCAGGGCGGTGAGGATAACGCGGAGAATGGTCTTCATGGAGCGTGTCTCCT
>CAZFHG010000346.1:0-2750 GCA_964518665.1 uncultured Opitutaceae bacterium
CGCCGGAATAGCGTTTGTCATCCAGCCACTTGTTCTCCGCGCCCCAATAGACGTCCTGGTCCGGCTCCCAGACGTCCTCGCGGCCGCCGCCGAAACCGAAGGTCTTGAATCCCATTGTCTCCAGGGCGACGTTGCCCGTGAGGATCATCAGGTCGGCCCAGGAAATCTTCCGGCCATACTTCTGCTTGATCGGCCAGAGGAGCCGGCGCGCCTTGTCGAGACTGACGTTATCCGGCCAACTGTTGAGCGGGGCGAAGCGCTGCTGACCGCGGCCGCCGCCGCCGCGGCCGTCACCGGTACGATAGGTTCCGGCACTGTGCCACGCCATGCGGACGAACAAGGGACCGTAGTGGCCGAAGTCGGCCGGCCACCAGTCCTGCGAATCGGTCATCAGAGCCGCGAGGTCCTTCTTCAAGGCCGCGAGATCGAGGCTTTTGAACTCCTTCGCGTAGTTGAACTCCCCGTCCATGGGATTGGACTTGGAGGAATGCTGATTCAGCAGCTCGAGCTTCAACTGGTTCGGCCACCAGTCGCTGTTCGACGTGCCGGTGGGAATGGCTGCACCATGGTTAAACGGGCATTTGGCTTCGGTTGACATGTGTATTTTCTCCTTGGGGTAGTTGATCGGTTAGAAAGTTGGCTGCAACACGTGGCACCCAATATTCGGGTTCTGCTCCACAGCGTGCATGGTTCGCATCAGTGACCGGCGCGGGGATTCTTCTTCTCCAGGCGCTTGAGTTCGGCCATCGAGCGGGTCTTCAAACGGGCGGCACCTTTGTAGGCCTTGGTCCGGATGAGGGGGCCCTTGACCAGGCGCACTTTGGCCTTGGCCGTGGCCCGGCGGTATTGCGGAAGCCACTCGGCCTGGGCGACCAGGAACTCGTCCACCATTTGCCAGACTTCCGGCGGATTGCAGACTGCGCCGACCAGGGGATCCATGAGGAAGGACTGGCGGAGGAGCATATCGTTCCCATGGACCGCCGCCTCCACGCCGAGGCGCTGGACGGAGATGCTCGCATTGCAGACGGCGGCGCAGCCGAGCGGCAGGTCGCCGACACTTGGAGTGTTGAAACCGTGGCGGTCCACGTAGCCGGGCGCCTCGACGATGGCGTCGGGCGGGAGGTTCGTGATCGTGGAATGGTTCACGAGGTTGAAGTGACCGCGGTAGATACGGCCGGTCTCCATGGCTTCGAGGATGTGGCTGCCATGCTCTTCACTGCGGTTCTCCGGCGCGTACTTGAGCGGCTCCGGCCGCATCCCGCGGCCGAACTCCGCGCGGAACCAACTGCGACCCTCGGTCACCACCCGCAGGTAGCCGCCGGTCTCGCCGTTGATCCAGCTGCCCATGTCGATCCAGCGCTTGATCTCGTCCGGCCGCTTGCGGTACCACGGCACGTATTCGCTCAGGTGGCCGTTGGACTCGGTCGAGTAGTAGCCGAAGCGGCGCAGCATATCGATCCGCACCTTCTCGGTCTTTGCGTACTCCTTGTGCTTTTCGAACGCGGCCAGAAGGTCACCGGTGCGGTCGCGGTTTCCGGTCTTCACCGAGACATACCAGGTCTGGTGGTTGATGCCGGCGCAGATGATATCGACGTCCTGCTTCTTGAGTCCAAGGACCTCGGCGATCTGGAAGTGTCCGTGCTGCACCCCGTGGCACAGGCCGACGCAGCGCACGCCACCGTACTTGTTCGCGGCCCAGGTCAGCATCGCCATGGGGTTCGCGTAATTGAGGAGCAGGCAGTCCGGCGCGGCGACCTCGCGGATGTCGCGGCAGAAGTCGAGCATCGCCGCGATGCCGCGCTGGGCATACATGATGCCACCGGCGCAGAGGGTGTCACCCACGCATTGGTCCACGCCGTACTTCAAAGGGATCTCAATGTCGTGGACGAAGGCCTCCAACCCGCCGATGCGCACAACCACGAAGACATACTTCGCATCCTTCACCGCCGCCCGGCGGCTGGTTGTCGCGGTGATCCGCGTCTTGAGCTTGTTGGCCGCGATGTCACGGCGGCAGATCTCGGCCACCATGTTCAGGTTTCGGGCGTTGATGTCGGTGAAGGCGAACTCGACGTCCGCAAATTCCGGGACCGCGAGGAGGTCGGCTACGAGGCGACGGGTGAAGCCGATGGAACCGGCACCGATGAAGGCAATTTTGATGGGCATGGGGGAATCAGCAGTCGAACCGCCGGGGACAAATGCCCGCGGCTACAGAAATGACTACGGAGTGCGGGGCCAAATATCTACCCAATATTTGTTCAGCCGGATGAAAAAACAAGGAAGGCGGGGGGATTGGTTATGGCCTAATGGTTATTGCCTATGGGCCATGGGGGAGCGGCAAGCGGTCGCGATGCTTGGCTCCGGGAGGGAGGCAATGGTTTGGCGTAGGGGCGCAGCTTGACTGCGCCCTCGGGCGTCGTCGAGCGACGCCCCTACAAATCGCCTTCGCCGAGCCTACGTCGCACAAAAGCAGGCTCCTACTTTGCAGCAAACTGACCAGTCGGGAGCCTAGCGCCGGGCGCCGCGGTGCAGCCGGCTCACGGGTTTTGCCGTTTCCGCCGCCACTTCCGCCAGCGCCTTTTCGTCGAAAAGGGCCGAGTAAATGTAGGGGAAGCCCTCGAGCTTCTTCCGCTCCACGCCGACGCCCATGTAACGCTCGATACTGCGGGCGTCGCGCACGTCCTCCTCGGTCACGAGGGTGAAGGCGTCGCCGGTGTGGTGCGCCCGGCCGGTGCGGCCGATGCGGTGCACGT
>CAZFHG010000347.1:0-2741 GCA_964518665.1 uncultured Opitutaceae bacterium
TTAGGGTGCAGGGCGGGGATCAGAATCCCCGCCCACAACTGGCGCAGGACGTGAAGATTCGTGAAGCGCTTCACCGCTGCTGCTCATTTCCCATCGACGTCTATCCGTTTTTAGCTGCATTAAAACTTTACGAGCATCCACGTGATTTGATGTCCCAGCCCTTGATGAACGGTGAATGGTAAATTGCCGTTTATGTTCGCAGATAAATAAATACGTGCCAGCTTGTGTATAGTGCCATGGACAATCTGAGGCAAATTGGGCCGGCTCACCGAAAGAGACGGAAACCATGCCCGAGGTTTCGACTCACTGCACTTACACAAGCGCTCGCTGGCGCCCAACGTCTTCGCCTTTTAGTGTTGGTCATCGTGCCTACCTTGGTTGCCGCGTTCGCGACCTCAGTAGCTTTTGCCGCGTCGCCGATAGTGAAGGTGAGAATCGGGATTGAAAACAATTCCCCGCCACTAGCCTTCGCTGACGCCGAGGGCCGTTCCACCGGTTTCACGGTCGAACTCCTCCGTGCCGCCGGGACCGCCAGCGGGGTTGAGTATGAGGTCACGGCCAGTTCGTGGACCTATATTCTGCAGGAATTCAACGCAGGGCGCCTCGATGCCTTGGCAAATGTCGCCATCACCCCGGATCGCGCCGCCACCATGAACTTCTCGGTGCCCCACGCCTACCTCCGTTCGATTGCGTGGATCAGGCCTGAATCACCCCCGATTCGTAGTACCAGTGATTTTCTCGGCAAGAGGGTCGCCTTGGTTGAAGGCTCGCTATCGCAAATGATGGCTCAGCAACGAGGGGGTTGGGGCGCTCGGCTACAGGCCTATCCAAGTCGAAGCGCCGCTCTGGAAGCCGTGCGGCGCGGGGACAGCGACATCGCTCTTGTCATGCGGCCTTCCGGTATTACTGACGCCGAAAAATTGGATTTGCGCGCCAACCTGGTAGACGACTGCGTCGGCCGCTTTCATGTGGCGGTGCATCAGGGTGACACTGCACGGTTGGATCTCATCAACCAAGGGCTCGCCGTGGTTTTGCGCGACGGCACTTTCGACCGACTCTACGAGCGTTGGATCGGCCCGATCGAGCCGCGCCCGATCAGCTTGACCGACTTGCGTCCCTATGTGTGGCCCGCGGCCACAGTCCTTCTCTTGATTGCCGGGGCCTTGGCCTGGCAACGGCGAACGATCGTCCTGCGCACACGCGGTGAGGCGTTGCTGCGCCAGAACGAGCTGAAATACCGCACCTTGTTCGAGACGGCAGAAGGGGCGATTCTGCTGTTTGCCGAGGGGCGTTGGGTGGACTGCAACACCGGGGCGTTGAAAGTATTCGGCTGCACGCGAGAGCAGATCATTGGCGCCCATCCGAGCCGGTTCTCCCCGCCCACGCAGCCTGATGGGCGGCCATCCGATGCCGAGGCCATCAAATTAATCAATCTGGCCTTCACGGGCCTGCCGCAGCATTTCGAGTGGGAACACTGCCGCCTGGATGGCACGCCATTTGCCGCCGAGGTCTCCCTGAACCGGCTGGATTTGGATGGCAAACCGTACATGCAGGCCATCGTGCGCGACATCTCCAAGCACAAGCGCGCGGCAGAGGCGCTGGCGGCAGAGAAACGAAACCTCGACGCGCTCTTCGAGTCCTCACCCGTCGCTCTGTTGGTCCTCGACGCCACCACGAACATCGTCCGGGTCAATGCTGCAGCCGTGGCTCTCACCGGAGGCAGTGAAACGGAGTTTCTGCAACACCGGCCGGGCAACGCCCTGCGGTGTGTGCATAGCTCGAAGGACCCGCGCGGCTGCGGTTACGCCACGGAATGTCCGCTTTGCTCGTTGCGCAACGGCGTTGAAGCCTTGATCAAGAGTGGCGGCAGCCTGCAGGGGGCTGAACTCGATCTGAATCTGATCCGGAAGGGAGCACCCGAGAAGGTCTCGATCAAGATTGGCGCCGAACCCGTGATGATCAGCGGGGTCCGGCATTTGCTCGTCGCCATTGATGACATTACTGAGCGCAAGCGGGCGGAGGGGGAGGCGGCCTTGCGGGATGCATTGTTTCGCGCCGTCTTCGACCACGCCCCGGTGGGCATCTCTCTCGCGGTTTTCGAGGGCAAGCTCATGCTGGTCAACGAGGCGCATGCCCGAATCACGGGCGTGCCGGTGGCGAAATCTTTCGAGAAGGGCGTGTTTTCCAGGGTCACGCATCCGGAAGACCTGGCCCGGCAGAATGCGCTCGCGCAGAAGTTCATCTCAGGAGAGTCGGACCAATATACCGTGGAGAAACGCTACCTTCATCCCGACGGTCGAGTGCAATGGGCGGAATTGACGAGTCACTTTTTCCCCGGACAAGTGGCCGGCGAGAAATGGCTCGTGACCACCCTCATCGATATTGCGGCACGCAAAGAGGCGGAGGAGAAAATACAGGCCTACCAGCATCATCTTGAAGAAATGGTTTCGCAACGGACCAAGGAGATCGAGTTGCTCAGCCAACTGGTTTTTGTGTCATTGGAGGCTGCCACCGTCGGTGCTTGGTGGGTTAACTTTGAGGAAGACGATACGTATCATGCCTTGGACACGACAGCGAAGATGATCGGGGTCCCCGTATCCCAATTACCCAACAAAGCATACCGCATAAGCGAGTGGGTGAAAATTCTGCACCGAACGCAAACGCTAGCCCCTGAGTACGGCCGGGTGGTGGATGAGGCGTTGGAGCAGTTTGCTGGAACGATTTCCGGTAAATATGAGAAA
>CAZFHG010000348.1:0-2734 GCA_964518665.1 uncultured Opitutaceae bacterium
CGACCTCTTGCACTCTATGCAAGCGCGCTACCAGGCTACGCTACGGCCCGAACAAAAGGAACTGGCATGAAGCCTCACCCCTTCACCCAACTCAAAGTCTTTTCTCAACTGGATTGTCTGGCGCACTGCGCCTTCACAGAGGTAGTCCAATTCCAGAGGGAACAGCCGCAAAAAGGCGCAAGATATTCAATCTGTCGGCGTGACTCTCCCGGGCGCCTATAGGCGCATGCACGGTTGCCATCGCTTTTGAATTTTTGCGCCTCTTTGCGGCTAAAAGCTTGTGGATCGTCCGGCTGCACACGTCTGTCCGGCCCCTGAGGCCCAATCACTTGAATGGTTGGTGAACAAGCCCCACTGGCTCGCGTGAGTCAGAAGAATTCATTGGAAACCGCGCAGGATGCGAAGGCTCGCGAAGTGATTGTGTAGGCAGTCCGCTTGCGGACGCTCAAACCGCGCCCGCGAGCGGGCTGCCTACCGGTAGAAC
The DNA here is from genome assembly GCA_964518665.1 of uncultured Opitutaceae bacterium. Taxonomy (GTDB): domain Bacteria; phylum Verrucomicrobiota; class Verrucomicrobiia; order Opitutales; family Opitutaceae; genus UBA2377. The sequence continues at coordinate 485 of CAZFHG010000348.1, forward strand.
CTGGGGCACATTTTTGGCAGATCGCAGATGGCAGTTAGGAGATCGGGCCAGAACCACTCGCTTACGCTCGTAGCTACAGAGGCTGATTCCATTCTTACAGCCCGTTGGACTCAGCCTCGCTTTCCTCAGCGGTGCTCCTCGTAAGTGATGTCGATCTTCGCGGTGAAGGCCTTTTTCTTGGCCGCGCCTTGGAAGCGAATGCTGTGGGTGAGTTTATCGTAGACGTAGCCGTCCTGCGGGTCGGGCCGGACCTCCTCGCCGTCAACGAGGACGCGCAGGCTCTTTTCATAGAAATTCGCGCCGGTGCCGACGGGCTCAAGCGCGACGGCGACCGTGTTGGCGATGCGGTCGCCGAGTGCGGCCAGCGCGGCGGAGAAGTCATCCTTGATGTTGAGCACCGTGCCGCCCGTGAGCTCGGCAGCGCGGCGGTGCGAGACGTTCTCCGGCGACACCACCGCGTTCACCTCGATCTGGCCGCGCTTGTTGCCCTTCACGATGATGAAGGGGCGCAGCACCCAGTAATTGATGTAGCCGTCGAGCGTCTGCCGCTGCCGGGGCTTGCCGGCGTTGAATTCCCTGAGCAGGTCGGGGAGGGTGCCGTTCTCGATCCACTCGGCCTTGCGGGTGCCGTCCTTCAGCTCCTTCCACCGGGCCATGCGCGTCTCCTCCTCGTCCATGAAGAAGACCACAATGGTGGCGGCGTCGGGGCGCAGGAAGGCGTGCTCCTTGTTGTGGAATCCCGCGACAAAGTTATGCACGGCGGTGAAGGCGGTGCGGTTGCTGTCGCCGTTGGTGCCGACCTTCACGAGTTCGGCGAAAACCCCGTCCGGTGTCCCGGGCGTGACCCAGGGTTGCTCCATCACCGGGAGGGTCACGAGCCTGCCGTTGCTCGCGACACGCTTGGTGGCCATGACCGGCCGGCCGCGCTTGTCGAGCACGGGGCGGCCCGCCGCGTCAATCCGCCCGGAGCGGACCTCCTTGAAGAAGGCCTGATCTGCGCGCGGGAGGCCCGGCACCGAGTTCACGAAGTCGGTCGTGAGGACGCCGATGCGGTAGTCGAGGTCGCGCTCGTGGAAGAGCTGCCGGAAGCGGCTCAGGTTGGCCGCGATGCGGGACTGGTGCGCGGCCATCGAGGGCGAATTGTTGATGACGAAGACGAGGTCAACCTCGCGGCTGCGGGAGCGGTCAGCCGTCATATGTTTCAACTGGCGGATGGGTTCGACGCGGACCGCGATGGCGTTCTCCACGCCGAGGTGCGGGTTGGCCTCATCCACCGTGTAGTAGCGGAAACGATCCTCGCCGATGAAACCCGGGTTGGGTGCATAGGTGAGCAGGCCGGTGGCGCGATCGAGCCGGGCCGAGCCGTGCCGCGGCGGCGTCTGGCCGTCGAGCACGTAGGCGATCCGTGGCTCGGCGATGCCGATGCGGTCGGCGGGCGGCATGAAATCCTCGTGGCTCGGGAGCTTCTGCGTGATGGGCAGGTTTGGCCGCGTCGTGAGCGCGACCTCGCGCACGAGCGGGTTGCGCTCGCGGGTGGCATCGACCTCGAACTTCGGCAGCACGACCGGTGGGGGCGGCTTCACCGTGATCGCGACCCTATTCTGGTACACCAGGCCGGTGGTCTCGTTGCGCACGGTGTAACTGAAGGAATCTTCGCCGAAGTAATCCTCCTGCGCCCGGTACGCGAAATAGCCGAGGCGCGAGGTCTTGTTGCGAAAGAAATCAGCCTCATCGCCGCCCGCCAGTCCGACCCGGCCGTACAGCGGCTCGCTGGTGAGGGTGTAGACCAGGTCGGCGTGCGTATCGGAATTGAGAATTTCCGGGGCGACGATGAGCTGGCCGTGCACCCCGCCGTCCTCGGTCTCGACCTCCATCGGCTGCGTCGCGACGATCGGTGCGGAATCGGCGGGAGTGGAGGTGTCGGCGGCGAAGGCCGGCGGCAGCGCCAGCAGCAACCAGAGGCAAAGGGTGCGCGCCCACGAGCGGGTGGTGATGGTGAAGTGCATGGTAATGAGGACCGGGTGGCTGATGATGTCTGCTAAAGTCATGCCAGCGCCGGTTGGGTTCCGCCCAGTTTGGCCCCGCCGGGGGTTGGCAGACGAGCAAGATCATCGGACATTGGTCATTTCGGGCAAGGCAGGGTTTGGCTATTTCATCGGGAGATGGGAGCGAGCTTGGGCGTGGGTGCAAAATTCCAATCATTCCCAGCGGCCGCGGTAGGCAGCCCGCTGGCGGGCGCGGGTTGGGCGC
>CAZFHG010000349.1:0-2728 GCA_964518665.1 uncultured Opitutaceae bacterium
AAGGAGGTTAAGAGCTGGATACGAACACGACAGGCACGAAGTACGCACGTACATTCACAGCAGCCGCGACTGCGGCCCCTCGGAGCATGCGAATGAAGGTCAATCACCTGTTCCACCGCGCCTGCGCTGCGGCGCTCCTGCTGGCGGCCGCGCTCGGGCTGGTCCAGCCGGCTTGCGCCGGTTGGAGCTATGCGCCGTGGACGGGTGACGCGGATTCAGGAATCTGCAGCGCCCTTGAGTACCCTGTGGCCGTGAACACTTCCGGAGATGCGGTCACCGTGAACGGGGTTGGGTTCCAAGGCGATGCCGCCTCCGGGACGAACTTCTCAATCGCGGGCGATGTCTCAGCGGCGTATTCAGCCGCCAATATCACCGGTAACAGCAGGATCTTGGCCAATGCCTTCAGATACGGCGGGAATCCCCTCACCGTGACCCTCCTGAACCTCACGCCGGGGGCCACGTATGAGACCACCTTTTTCTCCTACGGATGGGATGCCGCGGGAACGACCCGCATCCAGACTTTCGCGACCGGCAGCGACAGCCTCGAGCTGGACCAGGATCTCTACGGACAGGGCAACGGCATCCGGATCACGTGCAGTTTCGTCGCCAGCTCCTCCTCCAAGGTGTTCACGATCACCCCGTCGAGCGGGAACACCTTCCACCTGTCGGCGCTGGCCAACCGGAAGGTGACGCCGGCGACGATTCTTGGCTTCGGGACCAACGTCAGCGGCAGCAGTGCTGTCCTGGGGAAGCCGGTCGGGGGCCTGGCCACCATCGCCTGGACCGTGCCGTACTCGGCGAATCTGTCGACCCTCGCGCCGACCTACACCGTGACCTCCGGGACTGGCACGCCAACCAGCGGCAGCCTGCCGAGCCCGAACTTCGGCGCCGGACCGGTCACCTACACGATCCGGGATGGCGCGGCCACCAACGTGTACACCGTGACGGTCACCAACGCGCCGCCGAGCACGGCGTGCGACCTGCTTTCCTTCAATCCCAACCTCGCCGGGAGCCGGGTCACCGTTCTGTCCACTGGCACCAACTCGGGCACGGTGGTCGTGAATGTTCCGGCCGGCACGACGGATCCACAGTTGGCGGCGCTCACCCCTACGCTCGCGCTGTCGCCCGGGGCCACCTGTGTGCCGCCAACGCCGCCGTTGCGGCTAACTCCGCCGGTGCACTACATCGTCACGGCGGAGGATGGCGTCACCACCAAGGACTACACCGCGACGGTCGTGACCAACGCGGCGGCCTTCCGGCTGTTCGTGGTGCAGACGACCACCAATGGCTTGGCGTCGGCCGACTACGATTACCTGACCGTGGTGCCCGCGTCCCGGCACAATAACAACGGTGTGCCGGCGGTGTTCGCCGTTTCCTCGACGAACGATTTCACCAGCAACATCTACCTGCACGATTATCTGCGCCGCTACCGGCCCACCGGCATTGACACGATCAACTTCAGCGCCACGATTTCGAACTTCACCAGCTCCGCCATCAACGCGGCCGGGCCGCTGGAGTTGTCCGTCTACATGGCCACGAACTTCTGGGCGACCTCCAGCCGGGTGGTGTTGGTCGGCGATGCGGTCACGACCAACAACTACCCGAACGTGCTGCAAGCCTCGGCGTTGGCCGCCGCCCTCAATGCGCCGATGCTCTATTACAATTCCGGGAAAGAGACGCTGGTCCAGAACGCCATCACGCAACTCGGCGCGACCGAGGTGGTGTATGTCAACGCCGCCGGCACCAAGCCGGCCATGGCCAGCCTCGTGCTGACCAACCCGGCAACGGTGGTCACGTATCTGGCCGGGAAGGGCATCACGGTGGACTATTTCGCGGTGGCCAATCCCACGGACCTGAACCTCGTCACCTGCGCCAAGCTCTCCCTGACGGCGCCGTTTGTCGCCGCGCGGCGCACCGGCATCGTGGTGCCGGAAATGAGTTGGGCGTGCGAAACGAACGCGTTTCACTATACCGGCTACCCCGCGATCAAGGCTGAGCTGGGACAACTCTATACCGCGATCGGCCGCTACCCGTCGTATCTGGCGCTGGTCGGCAACGCGCACAGCATCCCGCTGAGTTACAGGGGACCCAACGAAGATCCCGGCCAGTACTATGGTTCGCCGGCGGACCTTGACTATGCCGATGTGGATGCCGACGTGTTCCCGGACCTCGCCATTGGCCGTATCATGGCCTACGACATCTTCGACGCCACCTTGCTGACCAGCCGGATATCCACCTACGAGCAATTGTTTGACGGGGCGTGGGAGAAGACCATGGTCGATGTGGGCGGGCAATGGAACTCCGCCTATCAGGATGCTTTGGGGGCCAATTACGGTTTCAGCTCCGTCAACCTCATCCAAAATCTGGGATCCACTCAGCCGGTGGAAGCCGCCATCATCGGGCATAACGATCACTCCTCCCAGCATACCCTCGGCAACGCCTTTGATACCAGCTCCGTGAATGTTCTCGCCCCCACCGCCATCTTCTCGGAAGGGTGCGCCACGGCCGCCATTGACATCGATGTGGCCAACCTGCTGGTCGTCAACCAGTTGTTCAAACTCGGGGCGGTCTCTTTCGTGGGCTCGACCCGCAGCGATCTCGGGGTCGGCAAATTGAAGCAGTCTGCAGCGGTGAATGCGCTGCTCGCGGGTCAGCCCCTTGGACGGTGTTACCTGGCGGGAGTGGATGTCATGTCTTGGAACGGGGCGGATGACCAGCGCTGGAACTG
>CAZFHG010000350.1:0-2723 GCA_964518665.1 uncultured Opitutaceae bacterium
CGGACCGCGCTGGCGAGAGTTCGTTCACGGGCGGTGCGGATGGCGGCGCCAAGGATGCGCTTCAGTTCCTCGCATTCGGCAACGATGCCATCCATCAGCGTGGGTTTGAGCATCTCGGCTTCGGCAATGATGCGCAGCCAAACCGAGGTCTCATTCAGCTCTTTCACCGCCAGCCGCAGCTTGTGGATGAAATCCATCCGACTCTCGGCGGATTGGGCCTCGGCATAATGTGGCGCGGCGGCGGTTCCCGAACGCAGGATCTGTCCGGCCACATGGCGTCCCGCCGGAGTGGGTCCCAGCCGAGTGCTAAGACGCAACACCCGGACCGCGAAACGCACCAACCGCGTTTCCAATATCGCAGGACTCATCGGTTCGGACATAATCAATAATCAATAGGCAATAACCAATAAGCCATCACTTGCTTTCCAGCTCCATGCGGTCGGCGAGCGCGCTGGCGTAGTTTTCGAGTTCGGTGATCAGGTTCTTGGTCGTGTTGAGGATGAAATTGTAGCCGAACAGCGAGGGAATCGCGACCAGCAGGCCGGCGATGGTGGTGAGGAGCGCGGCGGAGACGCCGGGCGCGAGGGTCTGGATGGTGGCGGTCTGCTGGTGCGAAACGGCGCCGAAGGCCTCCATGACGCCCCACACCGTGCCGAGGAGGCCCATGAAGGGCGCTCCGGTCACGATGCTCGCGAGAAAGATCATGCTCGCCTCGTAGCGCAGCGTCTGGCGCGCGAGGGCGCGCTGCAGGGCGTTCTCGGACTGCTCAAGGCGCGAGCGGTTGTCCACCACGCCGCGCTCCTTGGCGATGGCCGTGGCGCGCCAGTAGCTCTCGATGGCGTCGGCGAAAAGATCGGCGTACGGGATGCTGCGGCGGCTGCGGTACGACTCGGGCAGGTCGAGCACCGAGCGCTGGTCGCGCAGGTGGCTCTCGAAGGCGTAGTTGAGTTCGCGCAGGCGTTTCAGCTCAAAGTACTTTCCGAACATGATCGTCCAGGCGATGAGGCTGAACACGGCGAGACTGACGGTGATGACCTGGCCGACCAGGTCGCATTGCAGGTAAACCTGAATGATGTTGACGGTGGCGAGAACCGGAGCGGCGGGCAGCGCGATCATGGGCATGAGCATGAGAGTTGGAGGGTTTACTAAACGCGTTCAACGGAAAATGCCGCCAATTGCACGCGATTCTGTTTGCGGGCCCCGCGGCTTGAATTTTCGCTGGTCGCCCTTTCCCATGGATTTCAAGACCCGCACCCTGCAGCAATTGCGCGAACACCGCTCCCACCGGGGCGGCAAGCATGCCCTCGTGGGCTTCGACGGCTTCGTGGACACGATCGTGACGCCGGTCGCCCTGCGCGCCGGCCAGGGCGACAATTTCACGCCCATCGCGACCATCGCCGAGTTTGGCCAGCGCATCTCGGCCGCCGCGGGGAAGAGCACCAATCTCGAGTTCTACCCCCGCATGGACAAACTCGGCGGCAACGGCCCCATCATGGCCAACGCCCTGCTCGCCCAGGGCCCGGGCGTCACCTACATCGGCGCCCTCGGCAAGTCGTCCATCCATCCGGTCTTCGCCGACATGGCAGCCAGGGCCGAGGTGGTCTCGCTCTGCGATCCCGCCGTCACCACCGCGGTCGAGTTCACCGATGGCAAGCTGATGCTGGGCATGATGCGCAGCCTCGACGAGATCACCCCGGAAAAGATCGCCACCGTCATGGGCGCGGACAAGTACCGCGCCGCCCTCGGTGACGCCGACCTCATCGCGGTGGTCAACTGGACCATGATCCCGAATCTCACCGCCGTGCTCGTGGACCTCGTCCAGCACGTCCTGCCGCAGGTTCCCGTCAAACCGGGTCGCATCTTCTTCTTCGATCTGGCCGACCCGGAGAAGCGCTCCGCGGCGGACCTGGTCTATGCACTCGAAACCATCGCGAAATTCGAGCAGTTCGGCCGCGTCACCCTCGGTCTGAACCTCAAGGAAGCCCAGCAGGTGTTCACCGTCCTCGGCTTCGGTGTGGAAACCGAGACCGAGTCCGGCCTGCGTGCGATGGCCGACAAAATCCGCACCCGGCTCGATCTGACCACGGTGGTCATCCACCCCAAGGAATCCGCCGCCTGCGCCACGCGCGAAGGCACCGCCTGGGTGCCCGGCCCCTACGTGGCCCAACCGCTCATCACCACCGGGGCCGGCGACCATTTCAATGCCGGTTTCAGTGCGGCCCAACTCATTGGCCTCGATCCCACGAGCTGCCTCACGGCCGGCGTCTGCACCAGTGGACACTATGTGCGCACGGCGAAAAGTCCTACGGCCGGGGACTTGGAAACCTTCCTCGCCAACTGGAAATAAGCCCGCTATCTTTTCGTCATGCCTCTCCACCAGAAACCCACCGGCCGCCTGATCTCCTTCGAAGGCTCGGAGGGCAGCGGCAAATCCACCCAGATCACTCTCCTGGCCGCCCACCTTCAGAAGGCGGGGCGCGACGTGGTCACCACGCGTGAGCCCGGTGGGACCGAGATCGGGGAGCAGATCCGCAACATCATCGTGCACAACTCCAAGGGCGACGAGATGTGCGCCGAGACGGAGCTGCTGCTCTTCACCGCCGCCCGTGCCCAGCTCGTGCGCGAGGTCATCGCCCCCGCCCTGCTCGCCGGCAAGTACGTCCTGAGCGACCGATTCCTCGACTCCTCGACGGTTTATCAGGGTATCGCCCGCAACCTCGCGC
>CAZFHG010000351.1:0-2712 GCA_964518665.1 uncultured Opitutaceae bacterium
AGGCGGCGGATTTCGTCGCGGGTGGAGTCGCGGACGATGACGAGGAGGCGGTCGGCGCCGATATGCCGGACAAGTGGATCGACCTCCTCGGCGCGGGCGTAGACCTGCAGGGATTTTCCAGCGGCGAGGATCTTGCGGAGCAACCCGTACCATTGGTCGAGGCGCTCATGCCCGGCGCCGGGCTGCCACTGGATGGCGCGGAGTTCACGGATTTCCAGCAAGGCATCGAGGTGCGGGATCATGCCAAGGCCGTCGACGTGGAAGAACGAATAGTCCATCGCCGCAATCTGATCGCGGATGTGCGGGATCAGGAACCGACGAAACATCTCCTCGGAAATACTGTACGACACATCCTCCTGCAGGGGAAAGGTGGTGCCGGGAGCCCAGATGCCGACCCAGCCGATGCCACCGGGATTGCCCGCGGTTTTGATGAGACGGCTGATGTCGGCGAAGGCCCGGAGCCAGAGTTCCTTCAGCCGCGTCATCGCACGCATGACTTCCGCGGGCCGGTCGATCAGGTCCATCATGAAGTTCTCCCCGCCGTATAATGCGGCCATGAGGTCGCTCATGCCCTCGAGGGCAAAGGGCGCCACAAAGTGATGCCCGCGGGCAAGGGCTGTGCTGCGGCGGGTGATTTCGCGGATGTGAGCGTAGATGGGCGAATCGAGGTCGAAGCTGGCATTGAGGACCTGATCGAGGGTCTCGAAGCGCGGATTCGCCCAAATGGTTTCCGGATCAACGAACACCAAGGGGCATCCAATCACGCCGGCCATGGCGCTCGAACCATGGTCAACGTAATGATACTGCACGGCGACGCCGTGATGTTCGGTGGCATCGATCTCCCGGATCTTGCGATCAATGATGTAATCCTGATCGAGCCAGTGGCGGTTCAGGTCGGCGGTGGCAGGCAGGGCGGTTCCTTCCTTCAACGTCGTGGCCAGGATCAGCGGGTTTTCCTGACTGCCGCCGGCCCACCAGTTGCGGAGCGCCGCCTCGACCTCGCGGGGCAGCAGTCGGTCGGTGCCGGTTGGTCCGGTGGAGGATGGAGTTGGAGGCATGGGGTGGATTTATCCGCATTCGTGTTACAGATGGGGCGAACCGTCCTCGGTGAGCCGTAGGCTGCGGATAACCAAACGGCGCGGCGGGAACGCCTCACTCTACCTTTTCGGGGCCGGCACGTTGAACCATCCGGCGCAGCCGGGTTGGCGGTGCGCCTCCTCGATGAAGGCGAGCATGTTTTCAAGCGGGACGTCGCCCTCGACGGCATGCGACGGGGCGAACACATAGCTGCCGGCGCTGCCGCGGGCGAGCAGGTCGCGTGATTCGGCGCGGACTTCGGCGACACTCTTCTTGGGTAGGGTGATCTGGGTGGAGAGTCCGCCCCAGAAGGACAGGCGGCCGCGGTAACGCTCGAGCAGGTCACGCACGTCCATCGCCTCGGGTTGGAAGGGATTGAACAGGTTGACGCCGAGGGCGGCGAGTTCGTCGAAGAGTTCGTCCACGTCGCCGCAGGAATGAATCACCTGAAATTTGCCCGCGCCGCGCACGGTATCGTAGACCCGTTTGAGCCGCGGCATGATGAACGTGCGCCAGGCGGCCCGGCCCATGATGAGGCCGTGCTGCTGGCCCCAGTCGTCGCCGCAGTACACGGCGTCGATGTCGTATTCGAGCGCGTGCCGGATCAGCTCGATGTTATGGTCGGTGATGGCGTCGAGGAGGTCGTGGACGAACTGCGGATTCTCGATGAAATCCATCAGCAGGTTTTCCATGCCGCGCAGCGACCACGCGCGTTCGAACAGGGAGAAATCAATCGCGAACATGCGGAACCGGTCCGGGTATTTCGCGATGTCGCCAGGAATCGGACCGAAGATCCGCGGGTCCTTGGCCGAGGGAAACTGATAGCCGTCGAGTGTGGGCTCGGGCAGGAGGCAACCCTCCACCATGCCGATGTCCTTGTCCTGCGAGCGGTCCCAGACCACGCCGAAGCGGTCCCGGATGCGATCGCTGCCCAGGTGCTCGATGACGCTCATCTGGCTGCCGAGTCCAAGGATGTGACTGTTGACGTGCCGGTCGAGGTCGGCGGCGGCGATGCCGTAGTGGCGGCAGAGTTTATCGGACGCCTCGCCGGTGAACCAGAAGGACCACGGTACATAGGGCGGGCGTTCGCCTCGGAGGACCGCGGCGACGACGTCGCGTTTGGAGGGGCGGGTAGTCATCTGTTATCGTGGGTAGGGCCCGGCCTCCGGACGGACCGCGTTGAGGATGCTTGCACCGAACCGGCCGTCCGGAGGCCGGCCGCTACCCACATAACTGGGATCGAAAAACCACTGGTCATCCGGCGAAAACCTCGTCGCGGAAGGCGAGGTAATTGGCGAGCGGGACGTCGTTGCCGACTTCGGTCGAACTGCCGATGAGCAGACGGCCCTCGGAGCCGGTTTCATTGATCATGCGGCGGGTCTCACGGCGGACTTCTTCGGGCGTGCCGAAGGGCAGGAGGTGCGTGACATCCACGCCACCGGCGAGGATGAGGTTCGGGTACTGCTTGCGGATTTCGTAGATATCCATGCCAGCGGCCTTCTCGATGGGGTTGAGCCCGTCGATGCCTGCGGCCACGAGGTCGGGCAGGATGTCCATGATATAGCCGTCCGAGTGGAAGATCACCTTCAGTCCGTGCTTGTGGCATTGGGCGCAGATGCGCGCGACGTCGTCGAA
>CAZFHG010000352.1:0-2706 GCA_964518665.1 uncultured Opitutaceae bacterium
TTGGTGCAGCTCGTGATGGCGGCGATGAGCACCGAACCGGTCCCGACCCTGGCCTTTTTCTTGGCGGCGGTCTCGACCTTCACCGACTTGGCAAAGTCGGCGCGGGTCTTGCCGAAGCCGTTGTCCGTCACCGGACGCTGGAAGGCCTTGAAGAATTCTCGGCGCAGGTTCTGGAGCTCGATGCGGTCCTGCGGGCGCTTGGGACCGGCGACACTCGGCACGATGGTGGCGAGGTCGAGTTCAACGACCTGCGTGTAATCAATCTGGCCCTGCTGCGGAATGCCCCACAGGCCCTGTGCCTGGTAGTAGGCCTCGTAGGTGGCGATGAGCTTCTCGTCGCGCCCGGTGGAGCGGAGAAAGTTGGAACACTCGGCGTCGATCGGGAAAAAGCCCATCGTCGCGCCGTACTCGGGCGCCATGTTGGCGATCATCGCGCGATCCACGACCGGCAGCGCGGCGGCGCCGGGACCGAAGAACTCGACGAACTTGCCGACGACCTTCGTCTTGCGCATGAGCTGTGTGACGGTGAGAGCGAGATCGGTGGCAGTGACGCCTTCATTCAACGCGCCGGTCAGATGCACGCCGACGACGTCAGGCGTGAGGAAATAGACGGGCTGGCCGAGCATGCCGGCCTCGGCCTCGATGCCGCCGACGCCCCAGCCCACAATGCCGAGGCCGTTGATCATCGTCGTGTGGGAATCGGTGCCGACCAGGGTGTCCGGATAATAGACGTCGCCTTGGGACAGCACGCCCTTGGCCAGATATTCCAGGTTGACCTGGTGCACGATGCCGATGCCGGGCGGGACAACCTTGAAAGTGTCAAAGGCCTGCATACCCCACTTGAGGAACTGGTAGCGTTCGCGGTTGCGGGAGAACTCGAGATCGAGGTTCTTCTGCATCGAGTCGGCGGCACCGGCGAAGTCCACTTGCACGGAATGGTCAACCACGAGGTCAACCGGCACGAGCGGCTCGATGATCTTCGGGTTCTTCCCCATTTTCGCCACGGCGGAACGCATCGCGGCGAGGTCCACCAGCAGCGGCACGCCCGTGAAATCCTGCAGCACGATGCGCGCGACCACGAAGGGGATCTCGGCTGTGCGGGCCTCGGTCGGTTTCCAATTCGCGAGTTCGCGGATGTTGGACTCGAGCACGCGCTTGCCGTCGCAGTTGCGCAGCACGGCCTCGAGGACGAGGCGGATGCTCACGGGCAGCCGCGAGACCGGGAAGCCGGCTTTTTCAAGCGCGGGCAGCGAATAGAACTTTTTGCCACCCTCAAAAGTCTGGAGGGTATTGAACGGATTCGTGAGGGACATGGGAAAGGATGAAGGAAGAGGGAGGAAGGCTGAAGACGAAGGAGGAAGTGATGCGGTGGCCGCGATTGATTCTTACTTCCTCCTTCCGCCTTCTGCCTTACTTGGCGAGCGCGGCCTTGACGGCGGCGAAGTTTGGCAGGTCCTTCGGCGTCGCGGTCTGCTCGGCGTATTTGACCGTGCCGTCCTGGCCGATGACGAACGCGGCGCGCGCCGACGTGTCGCCGATGCCGGCGAGGTTCGGGAAGAGGACGCCGTAGGCCTTGGTGACGGTCTTGTTGAGATCGCTGACGATGGTCAGCTTGATCTTGTTGGTGTTGGCCCAGGCTTCCTGGGTGAAGGGGCTGTCCACGCTGATGGCGATGACATCCGCACCGAGCTTCTCGTAATCGCCGAGGCCGGCCGTGGTGTCGCAGAGTTCCGCCGTGCAGACGCTCGTGTAGGCGAGCGGGAAAAAGAGCAGCACGGTCTGCTTCTTGCCGAAATTGGCGCTCAGGGTCACATCCTTGAGGCCTTCGGCGTTCTTGGACTTGAGGGTGAAATCAGGGGCTTTGGATCCGACGGCGATGGGCATGGTGATGTGGATAAGGGTTGTTGATTGTCCGTCCGGCCAATCCGTACGGCGCTGGGAGGGCCAAGTTGGTGCCGCCCTCGTCATTAGACAAACCGTTTTTCCCAAAAGAAGTGCCCGTTCTATTTTCATTGCGCGCCCCATAAGATTTGTTTGCGCGCGGGGCGCCGCACGCCGTTAACTTCCCGCCCGATCAAACCATGAGCCTAATCGCAGACCTCCAATGGCGCGGCCTTCTGGCCGATTGCACCGACCTCGATGCGCTGACCAAGCGCCTCAACGAAGGCCCGGTCACGCTCTATTGCGGTTTCGATCCCACCGGCGACTCGCTCCACGTCGGTCACCTCCTGCCCCAGCTCATGCTGCGCCGCTTCCAGGATGCCGGCCACCACGCCATCACCCTCGCCGGCGGCGCCACGGGTATGGTCGGCGATCCTTCCGGCAAATCCGCCGAGCGCAACCTGCTCACGCCGGAGCAGCTCGCGCACAACGTCGCCTGCGTGAAGGTGCAGCTCAGCCGCCTCCTCGACTTCGACCGCGCCGGCAACCCGGCCCGTCTGGTCAACAACGCCGACTGGACCGCACCGATCAGCTTCCTCGATTTTCTGCGCGACGTCGGGAAGCATTTTTCGCTCAACGTCATGCTCGCCAAGGACTCCGTGAAGTCCCGCATGGAGGGCGACAGCGGCATCAGCTACACCGAGTTCAGCTACCAGCTGCTGCAGGCCTTCGACTTCTACCATCTGCGCAAGACGTACAACTGCGAACTGCAGATCGGCGGGTCCGACCAGTGGGGCAACATCACCGCCGGCACCGACCTGATCC
>CAZFHG010000353.1:0-2680 GCA_964518665.1 uncultured Opitutaceae bacterium
TGGTGGCGTTGTGCTTTGTCGCCGTGCTGGGCATCGGCTTGGCCGCCTACCTGTCGGTCAGCAAGCAGGCCATGACCCTGAGCAACAACCAGTCGGCCATGGGCATCAGCCGGCAACTGGCGGAGATGGGCTTGGAACGGGCCATCGCGGCCTTCAACCAGAACGACTGGACGGGCTGGACCCTGAGCGGCACCACGGCCACCCGCACGATCACCTTCCCATCCACCAAGTACGGCACCAGTGGCGTGGTCGGAACGATCAAGCTGCGCATCGACGATTATAACGTCACCAACCTGGGCGCCACCTGGATCACAGGTACTGTGTACGCCGTGAATGACCTAGTTGGTCGCAACGGCATCTGGTACCGCTGCCTGGTCGCGCATACTGCCAGTGCGAGCAACCAGCCGCCGAATTTGAATTTTTGGGCCAACGAAGGCGTGCCCTGGCAGTGGAACAGCAACACCACCTATTCCCAAGAGGACGTCGCCTGCTACAACGGCACCTGGTATCGCTACATTTCGGGCACGCCCTCCAGCAACGTCGCACCTCCGGCGGCCCAATGGACGGCAATCACTGCAATCAATCCACCCTGGCCTTATTCGGACGGCGCGATTCGCGAGGTGTGGAACGGCTGGGAACTGTATTCCGGCGGGAGCTGGAGCGACGCCCCAGTGAGCTGGCGTTGGCGCGGAAGTCCGGCCAAGAACTACAAGGTCAACGACACGGTGTACTACGACAGCATCTGGTACAAATGCATCGCGGCCCATACCAGCAGCGAGATCTGGTGGCCCGTCAATAACCGTCCGACCAACACGGATTACTGGCGCCGCATCGAGAACTTCTGGCCCTGGAGTTCCAGCGAGACCTACAACATCGGCGACGTGGTTTATCGCAGCAGCATTTGGTATCGCTGTATCCGCGCCCATAGCAACCAAGGGCCGCCGAACACCACTTATTGGGCCACCACGCCGCCGGCGACGAATGCGTGGAGCACCACACGGAGTTGCAATTCCGGCAGCATCGTCAGCTACAAGGGCACCTGGTACCGCAGCCTCTCCACCCACTCCGGCCAGGAACCGCCCAATGCAACTTATTGGGCCGTCGCCCCGGTGATCTATGCGGAGGGCAACGCCGCCATCCCCAACGGTCGCACCATCAAGACGCAGCTGCGCGCCACGCTGGGCACGGCGCCCCTCTTCCCCAATGCCGTGGCCGCGAGCGAAATTGTGAATTTCAGCAGCACATCCAGTGGCGGCGTCATTGACAGTTATGATGCGTCACTGGGCACCTACAACCAGACCAGCAGTCCCTTTTCCTCCTCCTCCCCCAACCTGGGCTACTCGGCCGTGGTCGCCGGCGGCAACGCGTCCGGCAACGCCGTGACCTTCACCCGCGGCACCCTCAACGGTTACGTCGCGGCCCCGCCGGCCTCCACCTCACCCTACAATCCGCTGGTGACCTTCGGCGGTAACGCCGTGCTGCGCGGCACCGCCACCGGCACCGGTATCGATTACACCCGGATCAGCCGCAGCCCCTACATCCCGCAATACGACGTGCAAAGCATAGCCGGCGGCACCCAGCTGAACGGCTTCATTTCCGGCACGGTCAACATCGGGACCCCGGGGGCCACGACCCCTACTGTCTACTATACCAGCGGCAACCTCGATGTTGATAGCGCTACCCTCAACATCAACGGGCCTGTTATCATCAATGTCAGCGGACGGCTTTTCACCTACGACAACGGCCGGATCGTGATCCGGCCCACGGGATCCGCCGTGATCCGCTTTACCGGCCAATTGTACATCGGCGACAATGGCACCAGCGGCATTCAGAATACCACGATGGATCCCAAAAAGCTCACCATCATCGGCACCAGTACGGCCAATACGTCCAGTTCCCATTACCTTTGGTCCACGACTCCCTTTTACGGCACGATCTACATGCCGAATGCCCACCTAACCATCTGGAGCAACGTGGTGGTCTATGGCGCGCTGTCGGCCAGGAACATCACCTTCCCCTACGTGCCCACGCTACACTACGACACCTCGCTGCGCACCGCCACGACCAGCGAGGTGGACGCGCCCTATGTCGCCACACAAGTGCGCGAACTCACCGATCCGGCGGAACGCGTCTCGCTTTGACCGGAACCCTCCGGCCTGCGGCCTGACCGGGGTTGACGACTCGTCCGTAAAGATGCGTACTGTGAATCGCTTGAATCCGTCACGTCTCCGGGCCATTTTCCGCCTGCAATCAAATCCTCCGCGCCATGCCGCCCATGGATAGCCCCGCCTGCCTGGTCCCCATTTCCAGCCTGCGGACTGCCAGCGAATCCTCCGCTTCCCGCGCGCAGAAACGTCATGTAATTATTCGTTTGTGTCCGTGCGCATCCGTGCAATCCGTGGTTTCCACCGAGTGTCCCCCTAGCCGCGTCTCCCGCGCCCTGTGAAACTGCCCTCCCTCAACCTTTCCCGCCAGACCCGCAGCGGTGTCCTGTTCAATCACACGGACAACCAGCTGCAGCTGGCCCGGCTGCGCCTGAACGAGACGCCGGTGCTGATGGATTGCCTCGCGGAAATCCCCCCCGCGGATGAAGCCGCCGTCGAGCACTGGTCCGAGGCCCACGTGCAGGAGAAGGACAGCCGCGGACGCCTGCCGGCCTACTGCGGCTTCCATCCGGTGG
>CAZFHG010000354.1:0-1860 GCA_964518665.1 uncultured Opitutaceae bacterium
TTCTCCCTGTCGCGGAACTTTCGCATTTACCGCACGGCGTTGTCGCCGGCCGAGGTGCAAGCGGTGATTAAGGAGTGAGAATGCGGTGTACTTCAGTCAGTTCCATGAAAGCGCACCGTAAGGCCAGTCCCAACGGATATGCGTTTGGCCCGCGTGAAAGGCGGTTTCATGTCAGTCCCAAGTTCTGCCGGCTTCTTGTCGGCCCCGTTCGTATCCTGTTCGCGGCCTCGCTAGTCCTCACCGCCGTCTCTTGCGGACACCTAGATGTCTCGACCGCCCCGGCATCCGGCGGCGTTGTGACAGGCGCTGACCTGTCCCGGCCGCCGTCCGATGTGCTGACCT
Organism: uncultured Opitutaceae bacterium; assembly: GCA_964518665.1. Lineage (GTDB taxonomy): Bacteria > Verrucomicrobiota > Verrucomicrobiia > Opitutales > Opitutaceae > UBA2377. Next base: position 343 of record CAZFHG010000354.1, read on the forward strand.
CGATCCTGCAGATGACCCGTACCATGAGCGTGAACCAGATCTCCGACCGCATCAATGCTGAGGTTCCACCGCTCACTGACGTGATCTCCATCGATCCCGAGGCGTTTCGTACGGTGGTGGAACGTTCGGCACGAATCTTGGCATTCCCTTCCATGGTCTTTGATTCAGAGGGCGACCTCCACGTGGTCTTCGCGGAGGGCGTTATCGTGCCCGAACCCGACAGGCAGGGGAATGCCAATCGATGGTCCGTCCGACTCTACCATATGCGACGCCATGAGAACCACTGGAGCGAGCCCGAGGTTCTGCCCAACGACGATCTCTATGTCAAACCGGAATGCGTTCTGTTCAATCCAGACGGGACTTTGTTGGTGGTCAGTCGCGCCGGCAACCGCATCCGCATCCACCGCTTGCCCCGCGGCGGCGCGTGGTCCAAACCGGAGGATTGCATGGTCAACGGACCCGAAATCATGCACGGTGTCGACGCTTGTTTCGACGGCCAAGGACGGCTCCATCTGGTGTGGGCCCACTGGATCTCGAACGATGAGTCGGAAGCCATTCGCCACCGTGTGCTCGACGGCGGAATATGGCGTGAGGACGTGCTGCCGACGCTGCCTGACCGTAACCTGCTGTATCCCCGCCTGAGCCTGATCGCCGGGCGGATTCACGTCCACTGCACCGCACAGGTGATGCGCCCTGCCGGTGGACGAAGCGATACGTTTTGCCTCCGGCAGGAGGGCGACGGATCATGGTCGGTTCCGGTTCCGCTGGTCGAATGCACGACCTTCCGTGAGGCGATCGCACCCAGGGAACGCGGCTTCGACGCAGTTGGCACGGGTCTCGGCCCGGCTATCTCGCTCAACCCCGAGACCGCGGCACTCGCGCCCGACGGGTGGGCCTATGCCCCCGTGATCGTCTATGATTCACTCATCCTCGTCCGTTTCGGCGCCGACCGGGCGGCCGAGGCATGCCTGCTGGTCCGCGCGCGAAATTGGACGGGCGCCACGGTCGCCCCCTCTCTGGCTGTTCGCGGGCATGATCTCGTCGTCGCTTGGTGGACGGGGGCGTCGCTCCGTGTCTGGCAGGCCCCTCCGCCGCGCGACGGATGGATGCCGATGGCATCGCTGATCTGGCGGATGCAGGGCGGCCAGGGCCTTGACTATTGCCTTCGCGGCCGGATCGCGCCCGCCGTGGTCGCTCAGGCGCGCGCCGCCGAGACCGACTTCGACATGCCGCGTGCCGTCGAGCAATACCTCTATGTCCTGGCCAATTTCCCTTCATTCGACGACCGGACGCTTGACATACGCCGCCGCCTGCTCAACTTCGACCGCGCGGGCATTGTCGACGTCCGCCGGCAGCTCTGGACCCTGCGCTCTAAGGACGAGGGGCCAAACGCCAGTTTCGGCCCCGCCATCGCGTGGCTCATGGGCGTTCTGGGTGTGCGCTCTGACGGCCGGTGTGCGGAGCACCTCCGCGCGCTGCCTGCGCAGGACCGAGACACGGTCCATCGGCTCCTCGAAG
>CAZFHG010000354.1:1870-2650 GCA_964518665.1 uncultured Opitutaceae bacterium
ACGCGTTACCGTCTTTCTCGCCGGACGCAAGGAGGCGGTCATCACGCCCGACCTGGCCACTCTGAAGGAGACCGCGATGTATCTCTGTTTCGCTTCGGCTTGCGTGGCGGATCTCGACGGCATCGAGGCGGATCGCCTGGACAAGGCTGTTCTGACCTGGAAAGGCTCAGATCTTGACGGGCCGGTTCCCGAGCGTACCGAGTACAAGCTCCGCGAGTTGGCCACATGGGAGATCCGGCCGCAGCATACGGACCGACTGTCGTATCTGCTCGACGCCTATCGTCGGTACGGATGCCAGCAGCGTCAGCTCGATGAGATCGCCGCCCATATCGAACGGGCTCTGCCGCTGTTGCTGGTGGCCATGGGAGAGGGCGCCTATCCGTGCCAGTGCGAGTGCCCTGCCAACGCGGCGGCTCAGCTTCTGAGCTACCTGGGCCGCCGTCCCGATACCGGGCCGGGGCTGCTGCCGAGAATTCTGCCCCTTCTGGCGTCGAAAAACGCCAATGAACGCGGCTGGGCTAACCTCGTGGTCACCAGCATGACCGTGGGGGGCGCGAAAGTGGATCGTCTGCGGGAGATTCCAGCCCTTCTCGCGGCCGAATCAGACGACGAAATCCGCCGAGAGATTCTCCGGCGGCTGTCGTTCCTTCTGGAGCGGTCCGAATGCCGCGACGTACTCAAGCAGGACCGCGTGCTTCACGACGAGATCGCGACGCAGGTTCGCACGCTCGCGGGCACGACGTCCCCGAACCTCAAGATTTACGTGGACCGGTGTCTTGC
>CAZFHG010000355.1:0-2624 GCA_964518665.1 uncultured Opitutaceae bacterium
GATGGGCGAGTTGTCCCGGCAGGCAGGACCGCTGCAAGGTGCAGCCTGATATCGTTAAGAGGGCAGCCTGCACGTCAGGCGTATGTCCTGATTTCTTCTACTTCGGAGAGGTGATGACCACCAGGTCCTTTTGCCGCGCGGCGGGTTCGGTCGTGAGGCTGGTCCAGCGGTTGGCTTCACGGCGGCCGATGACAGTGGTTCGGCCAGGGGCGTGCAGGCGGAAGTTGACGTTCCAATCTTTGGGCCAGGCCGGACCGACGAGAATTTTGTTATCGTTCTCCTGCAGCAGCATGGTCTGCAGCGCCTTTAAAAGATTGCTGCCGTGGTCCTGGTCAGGGCTCCAGTCGTAGTTGGTTTGCCAGAAAACCGGGAAACGGCTCGCCGGATCCTTGGCGCGGGCCCGGGTCACGAGATAGTCGCGGGTGACGTCGGCCAGACCGAGGAACGCGGCCTGCACGTCGTCATGCTGCCAGCCCAGCGCCGCCTTCTCGATGCGATGCGCGAACGTCCGCCGCACCAGTTCGAGGTCCGGTTTGCCGACGCCGTACATCCGGTACGGGAAGACGGCGTACATCTCGGGAGTCTCGTGGTTCATGCGCTTGGTCAACGGCGGTTCGCAGGCCAGCAGGACCGGCGCGCCGTCGATTTCACCCTGAGGCAGGTCCGGGATCTTGGCTGACAAGGCCTGCAACTCGATGCGCAGGGACGCGGGCAGATCATCCGCCGGCAATGTGAGCAGGTGCGAGACGTTCCAATGCAGGCCGGCGATGTCAGGCAGGTTGTTCTTCACGTTCCAATAGGTCTCCAGCGCGTTGGCCGGGCTGATGACGAGCTTGCCCCGTGCATCCAGCGGCCAGTGGCGGTCCCACCAGCGCAGGATGCTGCCGGCAAACGGCACAAGGCGGGTGCGGAGGAACTCCCGGTCGCCCGTGTATCGGTAGTAGTCGATCATCAGGGCGACGATCTCGAGCATGCCGTTGTAATGGTGACGGGTGTAGTGTCCGTTGATCCACTCGCTTGGGTTGCCGACCTTGACGTCGTGCCGCCCATAGTTGTTCACGTTGGCACCCCAGAAGGAAATGACCTCGGGCAGGTAGGCGCCCTCGTGGTTGAAATACCGCCGTGAACGTTCCTCCGCGAGGGGCAGCATCTTTCCATACATGTCGAAGAACGGGCGCATCATGTCGAAGTCGCCCGATGCGAGCATCGCCCAGTAGATGAGTCGCGTGTTCTGGACCCAATAGATGCCGCCCCAGCGCCGGTAGTCGGGGTCGTATTCGCGTTCGACAACGAATAGGGAGCCGTTGAACCGGATTGGCAGTTGGCCGCGTCCGGCGCAGGCCTGCACCCAGCGCTGCAGCACGTACGCCCGGGTGACTTCCTCGGCCTCGGGCGTGCCCGTGGCGAAGAGGTAGCTCCGCGACCAGAAGTCGCACCACCACTGGCGATGTGCGGCCCAGAGCGCCGTCCGGTCGGCACCGGCCAGAGCGGACACCGCGTCATTGACCGCCGTGGTCCAGTCGGCCAGCTCCGGCGCAACCTGCGTGTGAGTCACGAGATCGAGGCGCAGCGCCGTGACCGGCTCGCGGCTGGCCAGCGTGCGGTCGTCCTGGCGCACGAGGCCGGTGCCGGTCAGGACGGCGCCGAAGGTGCGGTGGAGCAGGGGATCGGATGAAATTTCCGCGATCGGATCCAATTCCTGCAGCCGCAGTGAATCCCGCCACGGCGAGACGCGGTTGCGGTGGTACCAGGTGAGTCGATCGGACTCGCCCGGGACCAGCGTGTCAGGATAGATCCGGCGCTGGTCCTCCGGAAAGGAACTGACGCTGTGGTCCTCGCGCAATTCGCCACCCACCGGTCCGCGGAATCGGCGCTCCTCCGTACGCCAGAGTTCCACGGACGCGGCCGCCGTGAATGGCACGGCGCCGTTGATCTCGAGGTGCACCGCCTGGCGGTGGGCGTTGACCCAGATCTTGGCCCGCATTGCTTCCGTCCCTGAGCCAAGGGTGAGTTCGATGGCCCCGTCCTGCAGGTTCAAGATCTGCCGGAATCCCTGAGCGATCGGATTGGGAGTCAGGCGCAACCGCACCCGACCGAGTTTGCACGCCCGCTCGTTTTCATCGATCGCGTCGGTACGCGCCGCGTAGAGCAGGATGTCACCCGAGGGTTCGACCCACAGGTTGATCCCGGTTTCGCCGTTGCCTGCCGGCATTGAACCCAGCGGTCCCGTGCTGGGTGAATCCCAGCTCACCTGGCAGCCCTGCAAGGCCTCCAGCGGGGAGAAATCCTCTCCACCGATTGTGGCCAGAGGGAACACCGTTGTCAGAAGTGAGACCTGGAGCAGACGGGTCATCGACCTCAGCGATTGCCGAACCAACGCCAACCATAGGGCACAGTCCATGGAAGAGACTGAATGTCTCCCCGGAAAGCACGCGTCAACCCCACCGATCCTGGCAAACGGGGTCAGGCCACTATTCCTTAACTATTCATCTTCGAAGTGACAAACGATACTCCATTGGAAGTAGCTGGTGCTCGTAATACGGACTTTCGACTGATGCACACTCAAGTCCGTTACTTCGATCGGCGTATTGGTTTGTGGAAATTAAGAACTAGTGGCCTGACCC
>CAZFHG010000356.1:0-2617 GCA_964518665.1 uncultured Opitutaceae bacterium
TTGACGACTCCCGCCTCGCCTGGGGCCAGCTCCAGGAACAAGCCGGTGCGGCCATGCAGGTAGAGAATATCGCCATGGCTGTTAACTATCGCGCTGGCTGGGGCGACTTTCCAGAGCGTGCTTTCACCGCCAATATGCGACGCCATGCAACTTGCAGTGCGACTTTTTTACCGCTCATCCCATGGGAGTAGATCTGAGAGGCTAAGGGTCGCTCGGCTGAGGCGCCGACTGGCGAGCGCGATACTGGCGAGCTCTAATCTCCGTGTAGTAGGCGGAGACCTCAGGGTCCGGTCGATCCCGGTCTGCCACCAGGATCCGAAGGGTTTCCCGAGTCCGGACGGCCTGAGCCAAGAGGCGAGCCTTCAAGTCTAGGTCGGTCGCGGCAGCGGCTTGTGCCTTGAGTGCTTCAAGGTTCTCACTGGTTTCTTTGACGGCCTGCTGCTGTCGGCTCCACCGGTCCGAAATGCCGTAAATGATGGCTGAATCAAGCGTCCTGCCCTGCAACCAGTCCCAGATGTCATTCCCGGTCAGTCCAGACGGGCGGGGATTCTGAGCGAAGGCCACTTCCATTGCGCGCAGGGCGTCGTCCAGGATGCGGGCTTCGACCGGCAGGAGAAAGTTGCTCGCATCAGCGACGAAGGCAGCGGCTTCCGCACGGCCGGTTGGTATTAGCTCCGCCAATTTGGGTGATGGCTGAATCACTGAACTATGTTGGCTTACAGCGGGGGGTGGTGTCGGCATGGGCTGGCTCGCCCGGATCTGGGCGTAGTAGGCGGCGACCTCCGGGTCCGGGCGATCCCGGTCCGCGACAAGGATTCGCAGGGTTTCTCGGGTTCGGACGGACTGGGCCAAGAGGCGAGCCTTCAAGTCTAGGTCGGTCGCGGCAGCGGCCTGGGCCTTGAGTGCTTCAATATCCTCGTAGGTTGCGTTGATTGCCCGCTGCTGTTGGGCGCGGAGGTCGGATCGACCGATCATGATCGCATATTGGAGTGTCTTCCCTGGCAACCAATCCCAGATGTCCTTCGTCGTGGGGCCGAGCGCGTTCGGGGACCGGCCCAAGAGCAATTTCAGGGAGTTCAGTCCTTCATCGAGGAGGCGCACCTCGACCGGCAGGAGGACGTAGCGGGCGTCCGCTACGAATGCGACCGCCTCAGCGCGACCCGCGGGGATGCGCTCCTTAAGCTTAGGCGAGGGCTGGGCCGCCAGGGTGCCCAGAAACGCGATAAGGATCAGAAAAAGGCGCATCAAGAGACTCACAAGATGGGTTACAGATTTATTCGACTGCTAACCTAAGCTCGAATGAATCTGCTTGTTGAGGTATAGACAATACTGGAAGGCCGGCGACGGCCTGCACATGGGAAGCTTCGAAGTGTCTGTGTTGGTTCGCATTGTTTGCCGAATGTCCCGCTGACGCATCAATCCCATTGCGACCCTCGGGTAGACTCCGGTTGCGGATAAGTTGGTGCAGAATGTTTCCCGCAGCGCATGCAGGTCCACGTGTCGCCATGCTTCATCCGTAAAGGGTATGACTGCTTTCTTGAGGTCGCGTTTCATGGTCGGGATTCGTGTCAGCTTCCGACCTCCCGACCTGGTGGGGCGTGGTCATGCCGGCGTAACGAAGACGAACCAGCGGCTGCCTGCTTTCCAGTGATATTTTTTGCTAATCGGCTGACTGGGTCTACGTTGATAGTCTGATGCCTAGGGTCCCACGAAAGTTGCGGTGTGCGCCCAGGCCGGACGGCTGCCTGCAGCCGGAACCCTGCGATCCGCAACGTTGGGCGCGCCCCGGGATCTTCACTGTGGCTCTGACACTGCTGCTGACATTAACCGGTTGCAGCCTGCTGTTGCGCAAAACCCCTGCACCCATGCCCACGCAGGCGGTGCCGATGGTCGCCGCGGAACGGACGTCAACGCTGGTGGTGTTTCTGCCCGGTCGCGGCGACGCGATGGCGGATTTTGAGCGGGAAGGTTTTGTGACCGCGCTGCGGGACTCCGGCGTGAGGGCCGACACCATCGCGGTGGACGCGCATCTCGGATACTATTTCCAGCGGACGGTGATCGAACGGCTGCAAGCCGATGTATTGCAGCCCGCGCGTCAGCAGGGCTACCGCCGGATCGTGCTGGTGGGAGTGTCGCTCGGCGGATTGGGCGCGTTGCTGTGTGAGCGCGACGTTCCCGGCTCGGTCGACGCCTTAGTGCTGCTCGGACCCTATCTCGGCAAGGACGCCGGGCTGTTCAAAGGGATCATTGCCTCCGGCGGACCGGCCGCCTGGGCGGCCGGACGCGATCCGCAGGCCGGCGGGGTTGAGGAGCAAATCTGGACTTTCCTCGGCCGGCAATCGGCGGTCCTGCCGCCGACCTGGCTGCTCTGCGGGCGGCGCGATCCACTGGCCCCCGGTCATCGTCTCCTCGCCGGCCTGTTGCCGGCGAACCGGGTGGCGACCATTGATGGGGCGCATGACTGGCCGACCTGGCGCACCCTGTGGCGCGACCTTTGTTTGCATTCAGATCTGTTCCGCACGGAGAAATCCGACCCAGCTCTACTGACCTCCGACCCCCACGGCGATCACACCCCGAAGCGAATGGCCGGATCATGAGAACCCCATTTGCCTTCATG
>CAZFHG010000357.1:0-2590 GCA_964518665.1 uncultured Opitutaceae bacterium
CTCTGCATGAGCTGGCTCGCGTAGGTGTAGTTCCGCGCCGTGTCGATGGCCTGCAGTCCGCGCTGGAGCGTGATGATGGCGGTGACGATGCCGAGGGCCAGGACGATGGCGGCGAACATGACCTCGACCAGGGTGAAGCCCGCCTTGGGTGCATCCGGCAGCGACATCGCCCCGGCATTGGGCCGCCCGACCTGCTGCACGTAAAGGGCGGCGGCCTGCGAGCGGCGTTTGACCTGCAGTTTTTCAAAAACGTTGATCAGGTAATTTTTCACCGTGTTGTCGCTCAGGCCCAGGCGTTCACCCACCTGCTTGTTGGTGAGGCCCTCGGCCACGCAGGCGAGGACGCGCCGCTCCTGGTGGGAGAGGCTGGCGAGATCGTTTTCCGCGCCGCGGCCGGATCCGTTGCCGCGCAGCATCTTCAGCACCCGCTCGGTGACATCGGGGGCGAGGATGGACTGGCCGGCGGCGACATCGCGGACGGCCTGCACGAGGCCAGCGGGATCCACTTCCTTCATGAGGTAGCCGTGCGCACCGGCGGTGACCGCCTCATAGACGAAAGTGTCGCTCGAATGCGAGGTGAGGATGATGACCCGGGTGTCGGGATGGCGCAGGAGAATTTCCCGGCAGGCCGTGAAGCCGTTGCCGTCGGGGAGCCGGATGTCGAGCAGCACGACGGCAGGCTTCAAACGGTCGCAGGCGGCAATGGCCTCGGCATTGGAGCCGGCTTCACCAACCACGAGCAGGTCCGGCGGATCGGCGGACTCGAGCACGATGCGGATGCCTTCGCGGACCAGAATGCTGTCCTCCACCAGCAGGATGCGGATGCCTTGGTGCGGAATTGATTTCATGAGGTTGGGGGCAGGGTGAACACGAAGCGCAGGCGGGCGCCCCGGCCCGGTTCCGATTGCAGGGTGAAAACGGCGCCGAGATCCGCGGCGCGCCGGGCGAGATTCTCCAGGCCGCGGCCCCGGTTGGTGGGGTCGGATCCCGGGGTGAAGCCCTGGCCGTCGTCACTGATGTCGAGCGCGGCGTCGCCCCCGGGCGTGCGGGTGAGCGAGACCTGGATGTGCTCGGCAGCGCCGTGGCGCAGGGCATTGCTCACGGCCTCGCGCATGATGTGCAGCGCATTGGCCCGCTGGTTCAAGGTGAGCTGGCTGGCCAGTTGTTCGTCGATTTCGGCCTTGGTCGAACTCGGGCCGATGCTCTGCATGAATTCGAGCAACGCCTGCACCGCCTGGGTGAAGCTCTGCTGCCGGAGCGCCTCGGGCTCGATCCCGGTGATGAAATTGCGCACGTCGCGGATGATCTCATTGAGCGTCGCCCGGCAATGGTTGAGCCGTTCGGAGGCTTCATTCTGCCCGGGCGGGAGCAGCGCGCGGATGCCGGCGAGGCCCATGCCCGTCGCATAGAGCGCCTGGATCACGCCATCGTGCAGGTCGCGACCGAGGCGGGTGCGCTCCTCCATGGTGCGGCGCAACTCGTTCTCCGCCGACAGCAGGGCGGTGGCGATGCGACGGCGTTCCTCGATTTCCATTTTGAGGGCGTCGCGCTGGGCAAACGAGGCCTCGAGCCGGCGGGCCGTGCCGGCGAATTCATCCCGGCCGGCCAGGAGCGGCGCGAGCGGGGCGGCGCTTTCCCGGGCGAGACTGGCGCCGATGAGTTCCAACGGACGCAGGACCCAACGGTGCAGACTGAGGGCCAGGCCGGAGAGCAGCAGCAGGCCGAAGCCGAAAAAGACCGCGAGGCCGGGCAGCCCGGGCCACGGCGGGACGGACTCCAGCCCCGGCGGATAGCTTACCTGCAGGCTGCGCAAGGGTCGTCCCTGCCAGTCCGGCAGCAGGCGCGTGTGCACCGTGGCCGAAGCGGGTGTGGCGGCGGGATGGAGATCCAGGGTGACGCGGCCCTCGGTGAGGTTGGTCAGCACCTTCAGGTGGTTTTCATCCCACCGCCGCGCGACGAGCATCCAGCCCCATGGCGGACGGCCTTCCTGCGGAATGATCGGCTCAACGCAGATTTCCAACAGGCCGGCCTCACTTTCGCTGAAGAAGCGATGGGTCGGGGGATTGGCCGTCCATCGCATGATGTTGACGGTGGACACCGGGGGCTGACCGAGACCGTGCGCGGCTTCAACTTGCACGACCGTGCCTGTGCTGCGCACCACCCAGTAACCGGTGACGTTTGCGGAGGCTATGCCCTCGGTGTTTTCGGGCAGGGTGAATTGCGTCGGGTCGCTGTGTACGCGGGTTGCGGCGACCAGGGCCCCTTCTTTGGCGAAATCGCGCAGCGAAACGCCGGTGGCGGTGAGCCAGTGGTCCAGTTGCTGCTCGCGGGTGCTGTGCAACAGGGCTGCATTGCGGGCAGCCTCGCGCCGATCCAGCCATTGCAGCGCCCACATGGCGGAGAGAAAGGCCAGTAGGGACAGTCCCAACAGCGTAGCGAATTTCAGCTTTATCGTCATGCCAGCAAGCAATCGGGCTGGGGCTGAAATCGAGTTAAGGCGCTACAAATAGGGATATTCACTGAGTGCAAACGGACGTGCATCATGAGGAAAATACCCCTTATTTATGGCGACGCCTAGAGCCGACAGGCA
>CAZFHG010000358.1:0-2566 GCA_964518665.1 uncultured Opitutaceae bacterium
GGATTGGACGAAGGTGGTTTTCCATTGCTTCACCGAGGGCGAAACGGAGATGGCCGAGCTGGTCAAACGCGGCGGTTACGGCTCCTTCACCGGGGTGCTCACCTACAAGAGTGCGGAGAATGTGCGACAGGCGGCGCAGCGCCAGGGTCTGGCTCGATTGATGGTGGAAACCGATGCGCCCTACCTCACGCCCATGCCGCTGCGGGGGAAACCCAACGAGCCGGCCTACGTGCGGCACACGGCGGACTATGCCGCGGGGATGTTCGGGGTCAGCAATGAAGAGCTGGCCGCGGTGACCACGGCAAATGCGCGGCGGTTTTTCGGGCTGGGGGTATGATTCGTAGCGCGGTGCTTCAGCCCGCGCTTTGTATGGAGCATCGTCAAGTGGATGCTTCCCAAGCCAGTGCCGGCTGAAGACCGGCACTACGTTTTCCAAAGGCAGGTTCGGACTTACTCGCTACTCACTACCCGCTACTCGCTACTTCCGCCGACTGTCTCCAGGCCGCCTAGGAGATGGTGAGCTTGGTCGCGAACGGAGTCAGTCCGGTAAGGTAGACACTCAGGCCATCCCACTTGGCCACGGCACCACGGATCTGAGTATAGGTGTGTTCGACGCGCCCCGGGCCGAATTCGACGACGTCACTCCCCAGCACATAGCGGCCCATGCCGTCGCGGAGCAGGAACGCGTCCTTCGTGTCGGCGAGAGCTTCGACTCCCTCCAGCTTTCCGCCGTGGCGGAACGAAAGCTCCACGGCGACCGGGACGTCGGCCGTGCCGGTGATCGCGATCTCGAGAGTGAACTTGCCGCCCGATTCGCTGACCTCGACGACGGCTTCGTAGTTCTGGACATTGCTGCGAGCGCGGGCGGCGTGGCTGTCCGTGGCGAGCGTGCCATTGGGCGCCATTCGAACCTGTTCGCCACTGGCAATCTGCTCCTTTGAGAGCGGCTGGAAATAGGGGCCATCGAGCTTTTGCCGCAGGATGTAGCGACCATCGCGGACTTCGAGCGTGTCGGCTGTGAACTGACCCTTGCCGAAGAACGCGCTGGCGAAGCGCACGGCCTCGAGCGCCGCGGCGCCCTTGCGAAACGAAAACAGCGTGGTGTTGTTCGCCAGAATCGTGCCGCTGGCCGGGCCGCGCCGGATGCGCGCGAGACTGGAATGGGCGAACACCTTGGCGTAATCGGTCGGCAGCGGGGTTTCGTCGGGCAGGGTGCGGCGCAGTTCCGGCTCGGTGAGAAAGGCGCCGAGTTCGCCGATTTGGGCGCCGGCGATGCGCTCGATCAGCCGCGCCATCGCGGCGAAACGGCCGTTGCCATCGTGCAGGGCCAGGGACCGGTAGGAATAGTAGTAGCGGGCCATGCTGCCGCGCCGGTAGCGGTCCTGCCGCCGCGAGGCCTCGGTCACCACCTCGCCATCCGGATGCACGTAATAAAGCGTCATCTCGAGATTGCGGCGCACCGGCTCGCGGAGCGCGGGGCGGTCAAGCAGGCGTGCGACGGTCAGCAGCGCACGATCAACCACCGGCGAGTAGACCGACGTGCTTTTCTCGGTGAACTGGCCGTCGGGATCGATGTCGACGGTCTCGGCGAGCCACTCGTCGACGCGCCGCACCAGTCTGGGGTCGGGGAAAAGCGAGTGGACCGAGGCGAGCGCGGCGCACACCACCCAGCGGTGGTTCGGCGTGTGGACACCGCCGGTGATGAGTCCCTCGCCGGCCTTGCGGATAAACCCGCCAAGGTCGCCGGCCACGGCGGTGAGGGCCGGTTCCGAACTCGTGCTCAGCAGGATATAGGCGGGGCAGAGCACCTCGAGGCAGAAGGCCGTGTCAGGCGGCGAGTGGAAGTTGGTTTCCGGCAGATCGATGGTGCCATCGTCGTGCTGGGTCGCGAGCAGGTGGCTCACGGCCAGCTGCAGCGGCTCAACGAGGGTGGCGGAGCGGAAGTAGGCCGAGTCCGGTCCGCAAGCCGCGTTGGCGAGTGACGCCACCAACCCGGCCGCGCCGCCGGCGCTGAAGATGCCGCTGCCATTGGGCATGCCGCCGAGCCGGGGATAGCCGGTGCGGCGTTCCTGCTTGGCCAGCAGGCCGGGAATTCGCGCGTCGTTGGCGCGGACCAACTCTTGCAGGAAACTATCCTGGGGCGTGGCCGCAGCGGCGCGGGACCCGAGGGCGGCTAAGGAGGTGGCAGCGGCGGACGAAACCAGAAATTCGCGGCGGTTCATGGATGATAGTAGGGAGGGAGTCTGGCAAGGGGGCGGATCCGACCGATGGGGTTAATTCTTCGCGGGATTGCGTTCGTTGCCGCCAGATCCGCGGATTGATGCCCCTGTCGCGATTACTCCATGGTAGTGAGCGTCGCGCGACCTGTACCGCCACCTCAGGCCTCGTCGAACTTTTTTGCGAAGAGCGCCTCGAGTTCGGCCAGCAATTGCGAGGCGTCCTCGCCAGTGGCCAGAAACTTGACCTTCGAGCCCTTGCCGGCAGCCAGCATCATGAGTCCCATGATGCTCTTGCCGTTCACCTGCTCGTCATCCTTTTCCACAAACACGTCGGCTTTGAACTTGTT
>CAZFHG010000359.1:0-2560 GCA_964518665.1 uncultured Opitutaceae bacterium
GCTTGCTGGCGCTTGCACAGCGGGAGCAAGCTCCCTGCCTACTGGCTAACTGCATCGTCGCTGCTCAGTGCAGCAGCGCGTCGCCGACCGGGTGCGCAACGTCCGCGGACGTGGCGTCGGGCACGGGCGTGTTTTTCAGCGGATAGGAGAAGCGCCGGCCCTCGTAGTTGCGGAAAATGACCTCCTCGTCGGTGATCTTCTCCACGTACTCCGGATTGATCGGCACCTTGCCGCCGCCGCCGGGCGCATCGATGACGTACTGCGGGATGGCGTAACCCGTCGTGTGTCCGCGCAAGGCCCGGATGATCTCGATGCCCTTGCGGACGTCGGCCTTGAAGTGCGCGCCGCCGGTGATGAGGTCCATCTGGTAAATGTAGTAGGGCCGCACCCGCATCCGCAGCAGGCGGTGAACGAGGGCCTTCATCACATCGGCATCGTCGTTGATGCCACGCAAAAGCACGCTCTGGTTGCCCAAGGGCACGCCGGCGAAGGACAGACGGTCGCACGCCTCCTTCACCTCCAGGGTGGCCTCCTTCGGATGATTCACATGGATGCTCATCCAGATCGGGCCGTGCTTCTTGAGCACCTCGCACAGACCCGGCGTGATGCGCTGCGGCAGGAACACCGGGATGCGCGAGCCGATGCGGATGAACTCCACATGCGGAATGGCCCGGAGCCGGCCCAGCAGGTGGTCGAGTTTCTTGTCGGACAGCAGCAGCGGATCTCCGCCGGAGATGAGCACGTCCCGCACCTCGGGGTGCGCGGCGATGTAATCCAGTGATTTTTCGTAGGCCGGGTGGAAATCGTAGTGCTGGGCGTTGGAGACCAGGCGGCTGCGCGTGCAATAGCGGCAATACGCTGCGCAACGGTCGGTTACGAGAAACAGCACCCGGTCCGGATAGCGGTGCACCAGACCCGGGACGGGCGAATGCTCGTCCTCACCGAGGGAATCGAGCATCTCTTCGGCGGAAAGCTGCATTTCCCCGGCCCGCGGGATGACCTGCTTGCGGATGGGGCACTCGGGGTCGTCGCGGTCGATCAGGTTGAAAAAATAGGGGGTGATCGCCAGGGAAAGCTTCTGACTGGCGAACTCGCAGCCGGCCTTCTCCTCGGGCGTCAGGGTCATGTACTGCTCCAATTGCGCCGCGCTGGTCAGGCGGTGCTGGAGCTGCCACGTCCAGTCGCGCCAGTCGGATTCGGGGATGTGTTGCCAGAGGCCTTGGCCCTCGAACCAAGCGGCGCGGTCTTCGATGTAGGACATTTAAGTGGGGAATTGGTAAGGCGCCTAACCATACCTGTCAAACGGCGGGAAAAGAAATAATGACACGGGGACGGGGTTTCCCCTTGGCAGGCGCGAAGCGAAACCTTTTCGTTCGGCTTTAATGTCCACGCACAAAACCGGAATTCTCGCCCTTGAAGATGGCAGTGTGTTTCATGGCCGCGCTTTCGGAGCCGATGCCACCATTGCCGGGGAATGTGTGTTCAACACGTCCATGACCGGCTACCAGGAGATCCTGACCGATCCCTCGTATTTCGGGCAGATTGTGACAATGACCGCCCCGCAGATCGGCAACTACGGCGTGAACTTCGAGGACAACGAGGCCTGCGTGCCGAAATGCTCCGGTTTCGTGGTGCGCGAGGTGTCGCCCATCGTCAGCAACTGGCGCTCGAAACTCTCACTCCCAGACTACCTGCGCAAATACGGCATTCCCGGCCTGAGCGAAATCGACACCCGCGCCCTGACCAAGAAACTGCGGGTGGACGGTGCGATGAAGTGCTGCCTCAGTACCCTGCCGCTCAGCGACACCGAGGCCGTGGCCCGGGCGCGCAACTGGCAGGACATGGCCGGCAGCGACTACGTGAAGGATGTCTCCTGCACGGAGCCCTACATCTGGAGCGCCGAGGACCCCGCCAATTTCAACGCCCCCTACCTGCCGGTTGGCACGACTCTGACCACGCCTGCCGCCACTGGGAAACGCTTCCGCGTGGCCGCCTTCGACTACGGCGCCAAGTTCTCAATCTTCCGCAAGCTGGTGCACCACGGCTTTGACGTGCACGTTTTCCCCGCCAAGGCCACGGCCGCCCAGATCCGCGAGTTCAATCCCGACGGCGTGTTCCTCTCCAACGGCCCCGGCGATCCGGCGGCCCTCGGCTACGTGCACCAGACGGTGACCGGCCTCGTGCCGCACTTCCCCATCTTCGGCATCTGCCTCGGCCACCAGATCCTCACGCACGCCCTCGGCGGCACGACCTACAAGCTCAAGTTCGGTCACCGCGGCGGCAACCAGCCGGTGAAAAACCTCGAGACCGGCAAGGTCTCCATCACCGCGCAGAACCACGGTTTCGCCACCGACCCGAAGTCACTCGAAAAAGGCGGCGCACTGGTCACCGAGATCAACCTCAACGACCAGACCGTCGAGGGCCTCCGCCACAAGGAACTGCCGATCTTCTCGGTGCAATACCACCCCGAGGCCGCCCCCGGCCCGAACGACGCCGACCCGCTCTTCGTCGATTTCTACCGCCTCGTCGAGAAGCGCAAAGCCGGCAAGATCTGAGCGCT
>CAZFHG010000360.1:0-2501 GCA_964518665.1 uncultured Opitutaceae bacterium
CGCCCGGGGTTGGGGTCGCGAAAAGTTGCCGCAAGGTAGCCGCGAGTTCCGCTGCAATCCATTGCAAAATGAGCCAGACTGGGTCGGTCTTGGGGCCTGGAACAACGATCGAATTAAATCTTTGCCGCGGATCACGCGGAACGACGCGGATTACGGAGGCAGTATCATCCGATTACTGGGTCGTCCCGGGACGCAGGAACCTACTTGCAGGCGATGCTTTTTGTAGGGGCGCAGCTTGACTGCGCCCGTTTGGTTCGCGTTGGCGGCGTGAACAGGCGCACACAAGGTACGCCCCTACACCTAACAACGCCTGCCCCTCGACAGGCTCGCGGTTCTGAGCCCGTTGGATGGACAAGCAAGCTCCGGCCTTTGCCGTGCATCTCCCTGACGAGACCCTGGACTCAGAGGTAGAGAAACACGTAGGCGGCGAAGGTGACTGCGCCGAGACCAGCGGCGGCGGCTAGTGACCAGAGCAAATTGCGCTGACGCGCGGCCATGGCAAAGGTTGCGATGATGACCGCGGCCTGCGCCGCCAGCATGCCGTAGAAGAACTGCAGGCTGCGGCGGTGATGTCGCTCGGCGAGGAGGTTGCTCTGACGCACCTGGACCTCGTAAAGGTTGGCCACGGCCCGGTTCAGCACCGCCTCGGCGTCGTAGCGCATCGCCGAATAAGCCAGCCTCAGCCGGGCGAAATCGCGGCGGAGCGACAGCCGGCCGGAGGCCTCGATGGCGGCATCGAGCCGGTCGCCGCCGGTGATGATGGGGCGCAGGCGCTCGTCGAAAGCGCGCGTCTCGCCTTGCGCGGTGCGGATGGCGGCGGCCACGAGTTCGGGTTTGGCGGCGTGCAAGCGCGGAATGAGTTCGGCGTCGGGCAGGGCCTGTTCGAGGCCGTCAAGGGCGGCCTTGACCTTCGGGTCGGGCGCCACGGGACGGGGTGATTCAGGCAACCGGCCGGAGAGCAGGACCGTGAGGGCGGATTGAACCTCGGTGGGGTTAGTGAGGGTTCCGGCGAAAGCCAGCAGGGCGACGGTGTCGGGCTGGGTGGCGCTGTCGGAGAAGAGAATGGAATCGAGCGTGCCCAGTTGGATCGCGCTGCGGAGGCGCTTGGCCTGGAAGAAGCCCCATTGGTCGCCCGCCTTCGATTGCTGCTGGGCGGCGAGGGCGCGGGCGTATTGCGCCTTGGTCATCTCGCCGTTCGACAAACCGGCGAGCAGGGTGGCGATGACGGTCATCACGATGGGAGTCGCACCCAATACTTTGCCCCATTTCGATTTGGGCAGGTCGGCTTTCAGGGCTTCGGTTGATGGAGTGCTCACGCGTGGGAGTAGATGCCGGGAGGTGGAAACGCGCGAGCTGAAAGCGGGGCGGGGCGTGGGTGACGCGACAGGGGATTGCCCACGCATTCTAACGGAAATCTTTCTCTTTCCTATTTCTCTTAATCTTTCTCCGGTTTGGAGGAGCGGTTACCCCGGACGGATGGTGTTTCCTGACGAAAGAGAAAGATAAAGAGGAAGGAGAAAGATTGGATTTCAGCGCGGCAGAAGGAGGAGGCGGGGATCCTCCTTCGCCGAGGCTTCGGAGGACACGTCGGAACCCCCGCCCTACATTTAGGAATGCCTCCGACTGGACTTACCGCACGACGCGGGCGCTGCCGCCGGCCATGAGTTTTTCGATTTCCTTGCGGGTGCCCATGGACGTGTCGCCGGGGGTGGTGGAGGCGAAGGCGCCGTGCGCCGCACCGTAGTCCACGGCCTTCTGCGGGTCGTTGGCCGAAAGGAACCCGAAGGCGAGGCCGCTGGCGAAACTGTCGCCGCCGCCGACGCGGTCGAGGATCTCGAGCTCGGGATAGGGCCGGCTCTCGTAGAACTTGCCGTCGTGCCAGAGGATCGCGCCCCAGTCGTTCTTCGTCGCGGTGATGACGCGGCGGAGCGTGGTGGCGGCGACCTTGAAGTTCGGATATTCCTTCACCGCGGTCTCGATCATGCCCTTGAAGGCGTCGGTCTCGACGTGGGAAATGTTCGCATCCATGCCCTTGACCTCGAAGCCGAGCGAGGCGGTGAAGTCCTCCTCGTTGCCGACCATGACATCGACATACTTGGCGATCTCACGGTTGACCTCGCGGGCCTTCTTCTGGCCGCCGATGGTCTTCCAGAGTGACGGGCGGTAGTTCAGGTCGTAGCTGACAACGGTGCCGTATTTGTTGGCGGCCTTGACCGCCTCGATCGTGAGGGCGGCGGTCGTCTCGGACAGCGCCGCGAAGATGCCGCCGGTATGGAACCAGCGCACGCCAAGCTTCCCGAAGATCAGGTCCCAGTCGAAGTCGCCCGGCTTGAGCTGCGAGGCGGCGGTGTTGCCGCGGTCGGAGACACCCACGGCGCCGCGCACGCCGAAGCCGCGCTCGGTGAAGTTGAGGCCGTTGCGGACCGTGCGGCCGATGCCGTCGTCCTCGCGCCACTTGATGAAGTCGGTGGCGACGCCGCCCTGCATGATGAAGTCCTCGA
>CAZFHG010000361.1:0-2469 GCA_964518665.1 uncultured Opitutaceae bacterium
CGCATGGACGGCTTTCAGGGTGCGTTGCTCAACGTGAAGCTCCCGCACCTCGCCGCCTGGACCGCCCGCCGTCAGGCCATCGCGGCCGCGTACCTCTCCGGGATCAAACTCAGTGACGTAAAGATGCCCGCGCAGCCCGCCTACGGGAAATCGGTCTTCCACCAGTTCACCATCCGGCATCCACACCGCGATGCCTTGCGCGAGCATCTGACCAAATTGGAAGTGGGCACCGACCTCATATACCCCGTGCCGCTGCACCTGCAGAAATGCTACGCCGACCTCGGTCAGGGGCGCGGCACATTCCCGGTGGCGGAACGCATCAGCGACACCTGCGTCAGCCTCCCGATCTTCCCGGAACTGGCCGATGCACAGGTGGCGCATGTGATTGCGTCGATCAATTCGTTCGCCGGTTGATTTTGTAGGGGCGCACCTCGTGTGCGCCCTTGGGACGTTATCTGCAGACGGACATCAACCGGGCGCAGTCGAGCTGCGCCCCTACAACGGGCTGAATTGTCTGCCGTGTGACACTTTCGTCACAAACTCAGGCTCGGCATCGGGGTGGATAGCTGTCACTTAAGGGCATGGCACGTAAATCCAGCGGCACGATTGGCATTTTGACGGCGGGTGGCGATTGCCCGGGACTGAACGCCGTCATTCGGGGAGTCGCCAAGGCGGCGATGCACCATGGCATCAAGGTCATTGGCATCCATGACGGGTTTCGCGGTCTGGTGGAGAACCGGTGTACCCCGATTGATAATCCACTGGTCAGCGGCATCCTCGCCCAGGGCGGCACCTTTCTCGGCAGCAGCCGGGACAAGCCGCACAAGATGCCGATGGGCGGCCAGGTCATGGACATGACCGAGGTGGCCGTGAGCAATTATCGTAAACTCAACCTCGACTGCCTGGTCTGTCTTGGCGGCAACGGCACGCAGAAGAACGCCCTGCGGCTCCATGAAAAGGGCGGCATCAACGTCCTCACCCTGCCCAAGACCATCGACAACGACGTCGCCGAGACCGACATCACCTTTGGTTTTGATTCCGCCATGTCGATCGCTACGGAGGCCATTGACCGTCTGCACACGACCGCCACCAGCCACCATCGCATCATCGTCTGCGAAATCATGGGGCACTCCGCCGGCTGGCTGTGTCTCGGTGCCGGTATCGCCGGGGGCGCCGATGTGATTTTGATTCCCGAACTGCCCTACGATCTCGAGGTCGTTGCGCAGAGCCTCCAGCGGCGGCAGCGGTCCGGGAAGCGTTTCTCCATCATCGCGGCGGCCGAGGGCATCGTCACGGTCGAACAGGCCAAGGCCCGTGCCCGGGCTCTGGCGAAGGGCAAGAAGCCCGACATGGAGGTGGCAATTGCCCACACCATCCGCAGCAAGACCGAAGGCGAAATCCATCTCGTGCAGGAGCCGGTCGCGAGCCGGCTGGCCCGGCGTTTGCAGCAGATAACCGGCGTGGAGGCTCGCGTCACCTCGCTGGGCCATGTGCAGCGCGGCGGACCCCCAAGTGCGTTCGACCGCCTGCTTTGCACCCGCCTCGGGACCAAGGCCGGCGAATTGCTGGCGCATCACCGCTACAACGTGATGGTCGGCATCAAGGGCAACCAGTGTGTGCCCATTCCGCTCGCCAAAGCGGCCAGTTCCAAACGTCTCGT
Organism: uncultured Opitutaceae bacterium; assembly: GCA_964518665.1. Lineage (GTDB taxonomy): Bacteria > Verrucomicrobiota > Verrucomicrobiia > Opitutales > Opitutaceae > UBA2377. The sequence goes on from CAZFHG010000361.1 coordinate 1,661, forward strand.
GCCCATTGATCATCCGTGGATCCGGACCGCCCGCCTCGTGGAAACGTGCATGGGCGACGTTGAGGGCTGAGATTTCGCCACGATGATTGCCGGCATCACATTGAAGGTCTGCGGCCTTACGACCGTGGGCGATGCGCAATTCGCCGCCGCCGGCGGGGTCGATTACCTTGGATTCAACCTTTATCCGCAGTCGCCGCGGTATCTCCCGCTGGAAAAATACAAGGCGTTCTCTGCCCGGCTGCCAGCGTTGGAAAAGGTGGCAATATTGGTCACTCCGACCGCCGCGGAACTGGCCACCGCGGCCGCCGCGGGCTTTGACCGCTTCCAGGTGCATTTCTCCCTCGAGACCGCTGCGGCTGTCGTGGGCAGTTGGGCCGAGACCGTGGGTGTGTCGCGACTCTGGCTCGCGCCGAAGCTGCCGCCGGCCGACGATGTGCCCGCAGCTTTGCTGCCGTTCGCAAAGACCTTTTTGCTCGATACGTTTCATGCCGGTGGCTTTGGCGGCTCCGGTAAAACGGGTGATTGGGCGAAGTTCGCCCGTCATGCGCAGCGGCATGAGGATAAGACCTGGATTCTCGCCGGCGGGCTGAACCCTGAGAATATCGCGACAGCCGTCACGCGGAGTGGCGCGAGATTTGTCGACGTTAACAGCGGCGTCGAATCCGCCCCTGGAGTGAAGGATGAGGCAAAGCTGCGGCGGTTGGTGGCCAACCTGGCTGTGCACCGGGAGTGAGCGGCGGCATTCTCGTAGTGCCGGTCTTCAGCCGGCACTGGCTCGAGAGCCCAGCCTGCCGGACCAGCAAGCAAAG
>CAZFHG010000362.1:0-2458 GCA_964518665.1 uncultured Opitutaceae bacterium
ATGGCGATTACAAGTGGATATCATTTACGGCGGTCAATCTCCTGCATGACTCCAATATCCAGGGACTGTTGGGCAACTACCACGACATTACCGGGCGCAAGGAGGCCGAAGTGGAAAGGGTCAAACTTGAAACCCAGTTTCAGCAGGCTCAGAAGATGGAGGCAGTCGGGCGTTTGGCCGGCGGGGTGGCGCATGATTTCAACAACATGCTCCAGGCAATTCTGGGCAATGTGGACCTGGCTTTGGAGGGGGTTCCGTTGGGCAGCCCGACGGATGAGGGCCTGCGAGAAATCCGAAGATGTGCGGAGCGCTCCGCCGATCTGACCCGGCAATTGCTGGCATTTGCGCGCCGCCAGACCATCGCGCCCAAGGTGCTGGATTTAAACGCAACCGTGGAAAGCCTGCTCAAGATGATGCGGCGGCTCATCGGCGAGAACATCGACCTGGCGTGGTTGCCTGCGAGGGACCTGGGGCTGGTCAAGGTGGACCCGACTCAAGTTGACCAGATTCTCGCCAACCTTTGCGTCAACGCCCGCGACGCCATCGGCGGGGTGGGCAAAGTCACGATCGAAACGGCGAATGCGGCCTTCGACGCGGCGTACTGCGTCGATCACCCTGGCTATATGGCGGGTGAATATGTGAGACTAAAGGTGAGCGACAATGGCTGCGGAATGGACCAGGCAACAAAAGCCCAGATCTTCGAACCTTTCTTTACGACCAAGGGCAACGGAGCGGGCACGGGTTTGGGGCTGGCCACGGTGTATGGCATCGTCAAACAGAACCGCGGGTTCATCAATGTCTATAGCGAGCCTGACCACGGCTCGACCTTCACGCTCTATCTGCCACGGCACGAGGGGCAGGCCACGGCGGCCCGGACGGCTGACGTAGGGGTAATGCCCAGGAGTTTTGGGGAGACGGTGCTTTTAGTGGAGGACGAACCGGCGGTCGTGGCCATTGCCCGGATGATTCTCGAACGGTTGGGCTATACGGTGCTGGCCGCGAGCACGCCGGGCGAGGCGATCCGATTGGGCGAGACGCACGTGGGGGAGATATACTTGTTGATAACCGATGTAGTGATGCCCGAGATGAACGGCCGAGATCTGAACCTCCGGCTGTTGGCGATCCGGCCGAAGCTCAAGTGCCTGTTTATGTCCGGCTACACCGCCGATGTCCTTGGCCATAACGGCGTGCTGGAAGCAGGGGTACGCTTCCTCCAGAAGCCATTCTCGATGGGTGATCTGGCGACCAAGGTGCGGAGGACCTTGGATGACTCCTCCGTCCCACAGGACGATTTCAAATGAACGGGAAACATACTCCTCCATCATCTGCTTCGTGGACTTCACCGAATGCTCCGAGGCCATCCGCCTGCTCGGCCTCTACTGGCTCCTGTGCAACCAAACGCCCTCCCGTAAACAAATGAGTGCCGCAACCAAATTCCTGCGCTGCCTGATCGTCGAGGACGTGGAAGATGACGTGCAGCTGCTGCTGCTCCAATTGCGCGCCGGCGGCTACGACGTGACGTGGGAGCGCGTGGACACGCCCGAGGCGATGCGTGCCGCGCTGGCGCGCCAGCCGTGGGACGTGGTCCTTTCCGATTACCGGATGCCGCGGTTCAGCGGGCTGTCCGCGTTGGAAATCCTCCGGGAGAGCGGCCTCGACCTGCCGTTCATCATCGTGTCCGGCACCATTGGCGAGGAGATCGCCGTGGCCGCGATGAAGGCGGGCGTCGACGATTACCTGATCAAGGGCCAGCTGGATCACCTCATGGTTGCCGTGGAGCGCGAGTTGCGCAATGCGGCGACGCGCCGCGAGCGCAATGTGGCGGAGGTCGCACTGGCCGAAACCAAGGCCCTCCTGCAAGCGGCCTTGGATCACAGCCAGGCGGGCATTGCCATCGCCGACGCGCCCAGCGGCAAGCTGCGCTATGTCAACCAGGTCGGCCTGCTGATCGCGGGCGAAACGGAGGCAAAATTGGTCGCCGACGTGGGCATCAACCAATACGTCGCCTCATGGAATTTGTTGAATCTGGATGGATCGCCGCTCGCCACGGAAGAGGTGCCGCTGGTGCGGGCGATCCGCCTTGGCGAACAAAACACGCGGGAGTTCATCATCCGCCGCTCCGAACACGACGACCGGATCGTGCTGGCCAACGCGGCTCCGGTCCGCAACCCGGCGGGCGCGGTCACCGCGGGCATCGTGGTGTTCATGGACATCACCGAACACAAGCAGACGGAGGCGGCGCTGCGCGCATCCGAGGTCCGTTATCGCCGGCTTTTCGAGGCGGCCAAGGATGGGATTCTGATCCTCGATGCCGAGACCGGGATGGTCGTGGATGTGAATCCGTTCCTGGTCGGTTTGCTGAATTTGTCGCGCGAGGAATTCCTCGGCCGGAAGATCTGGGAGCTGGGCTTCTTCAAGGACGTGGTCGCCAATCAGGCCAACTTTGCGGAATTGCAGC
>CAZFHG010000363.1:0-2456 GCA_964518665.1 uncultured Opitutaceae bacterium
CGCGCCTGGATGCTCTCGGAAATCCAAAAATTCAACCAAGATTCTCGCAAACAACCATGAAACAATACTTTAAACTACTCGCACTCCCATTCCTCGCGCTGACCTATGGGGCCACGTTCGTCTCCGCCGCTGAAGACCCGCACGACATCGTCGTCTATGGCGGCACCTCAGGGGGAGTCGTGGCGGCGGTGCAGGCCGCGCGCTCCGGGCACAGCGTCGTCCTGATTTCTCCCACGAAAAAGCTCGGGGGCCTCACAGCCTCTGGCTTGGGCATGACAGACACCGCAGGCTACCGGCAGATCATCGGCGGCCTCGCCCGAGAGTTCTACCAGCGCATCGGCAAGCACTACAGCGACCCGAGCAACTGGCACTGGGGGGACCGCGAAGCCTACATGAAAAAAGTCGCGCCCGGCTTGGTCCGCGACGGCATGATGCATTACTTCGAACCTCACATTGCCGAGAAGGTCTTCGAGGAATGGGCGTCCGATAGCAATATCACCATCGTGCGGGGTGAGCGGCTCGACCTTCGCCAGGGTGTCGTCAAAGAAGGTGCCCGCATCACCGCTCTCCGCATGGAGTCCGGGCGCACTTTCCCTGGCAAAATCTTTATCGACGCCAGCTATGAAGGCGATCTTCTCCCCGGCGCCGGCGTCGCCTATACCTTCGGGCGCGAGAGCCAACAGACTTACCAAGAGCGCTTCGCCGGGGTCCAGCCCCGCGCCGGCGTCGAGCACCAGTTCCGCCATCCCGCGGACCCCTACCTCAAGCCCGGCGACGCCTCCAGCGGCCTCCTCCCGGAGATTCATGCCGCCACCCCTGCTGCCATGGGTTCCGAAGGCAGCGCCGACAAACTCATCCAAGCCTACAACTTCCGCCTTTGCCTCACCGACGTCCCCGAGAACCGCATCCCGATCCAGCGCCCTGACGGTTACGACTCCGCCCGCTATGAACTCCTCGGACGCTACTTCAAGGCGGGCTTCGCCCATCCCTTCGGCCTCCATGATGCGATGCCCAATCGTAAGACCGACCTCAACAACTTCGGCCCTTTCAGCGTCGACTACCTGCGTGGCAATGACGGTTACGTCGAGGGCGACTACGCCACCCGCGACCGCATCGTCGCCGAGCATATCCGCTATCAGAAAGGCCTCCTCTACTTCTTCCTCACGGACGAACGAGTGCCCACCGAGATTCGCCAGCAGCTCGCCCAATGGGGTTATGCCAAAGACGAGTTCGCCGACACCGGCCACTGGCCTTGGCAGATTTACGTCCGTGAAGCCCGCCGCATGATCAGCGATTACGTCATGACCGAGCACCACATCCTCGGCCCCCAGATCGCTCCTGACTCCATCGGCCTCGGCTGCTACCCGCTCGACTGCCACAACGTCCAGCGCTTCGTCAGCGCCGAAGGTTACGCCCTCGTTGAAGGCGGCATCTTCGCCTCGATGCACAGCCCTTATCCCATCAGCTATCGCTCCATCGTCCCCCGCCGGGCCGAGTGCGAGAACCTCCTCGCCCCCTGGTCGCTCTCCGCCTCGCACGTCGCCTTCCTTTCCATCCGCATGGAGCCCGTCTTCATGATCCTCTCCCAGTCCGCCGCCTCCGCTGCCAGCCTCGCCCTTCAGAACCATTGCCCCGTGCAAGACATCGCCTACGACCAGCTACGCGACCAACTCGCCAAACAAAACCAGGTTCTCGACTTCAAACCCGACCGTCCCAAGCCCCAGCCCATCGCACCCACAAACCTCCCTGGCATCGTCGTGGACGACATCGACGTCACCTTCACGGACGATTGGGTTTGCCGGCACGACGGACGCTTCGTCGGCCAGTCCTTCCGCAGCGACGTAAGCCACGGCAAGGCAGACAAAACCTTCCGCTACCGCGCCATCCTCCCCAAACCCGGCCAATACGAAGTCCGCTACGCCTACACCAACGTTCGCGGAGCCGAAAAAGGCGCCCCCGTTACCCTCTACACCAGCCAAGGCCCCAAGGTCATCCGCATCGACCTCACCCAGCCCCCACCCATCGAAGGACTCTGGGTCAGCCTCGGCCACTTTGATTTCGCCACACAGGAAGCCACCGTCGTCGTCAGCAACGCAGGCACGACCGGCATCGTCGTCACCGACGCCATCCAGTTCCTTCCCATCTCACCCTGAAACCTAAAGCACTGCCCCTCATGAACCGAGCTTTCCCGAAACGGAAACAAATAACCATGAAAACTACCCTCACACTCATCACTTTCCTTCTCACCATCTCGACAGCCTTCGCTGCCGAGCAAGCCGATGTCGTCGTCGTGGCCGCTACACCCGGCGGTGTTGCCGCAGCCGTCGCGGCGGCACGGTCAGGAGCGAGCGTGATCCTTTTGGAAGAAAAGAATCACGTGGGCGGCATCGTGTCAGCCGGTTTGACGAATACGGACATCTATAGAAAGGCGGCCGTCGGCGGCCTGTTCGCCGAGT
>CAZFHG010000364.1:0-2391 GCA_964518665.1 uncultured Opitutaceae bacterium
TTAAAAGGACGCTGCTCTACCATTGAGCTACCAACCCACAAGTGCCGGAAAAGGTGCGAAATAGGTTTTGTAAGCTGAGATTGGCAAGTAATTTCTAGCACGTAAAGCCGCGAAGCAATTGACCGCGCGAATCAGCGCCCTAAACATCACGCTGTTATTAATAAACCGGGAACAATTCAGAGGTACAGCCATCAGAGCGAGGTTGAACGTATGTCATCCAAAGCTCAGGAAGTGGCCATGGACCGCATGTTGGTCGACCGGTTTAAAAACGGCGACCAGACGGCCTTTGACGAGATGGTTTCGCGTTATTGGGACCGCATTTATGCCATGGTGCATCAGTTGCTGCGTAACACCCAGGACGCGGAAGAGGTTACCCAGGACGCATTTATCCGGGCCCATCGTGGTCTGGTGAATTTCCGGGGAGACTCCGCCTTCTCCACCTGGCTGTACCAAATCGCCACCAACCTGGCCCGCAACCGGTACTGGTACTGGTGGCGGCGGAAGCGGGACCGGACGATCTCGTTCGACCAGCCCGTGAGTCCGGATGGGGATGCCACCCTGGCCGACATCATCCCGGCCGAGGTCGAGACGCCCGATGACATCACCGTGACCCAGGAATTCGTGGACCGCATCAGCCAGGGCATGGAGAAGCTGAGCGCAAAGCACCGCGAAATCCTGATCCTGCGCAACATCAAGAACCAGTCCTACGAGGAGATCGCCGAAATCCTGGGGATCTCCGTGGGCACCGTCAAAAGCCGCATCGCGCGGGCCCGCGAGAGCCTGCGCAGCAAACTGGGAGAAGACTTCAAATGAAAGACACCAAGTTCATCGAATTGCTGAATCTGTATCTTGACCATCAGATCAGCGAGACGGAATCCGCCCAGTTGGAAGCGGAAATCCGCAGCAACCCCGCGCGCTACCGACTCTACCGGCAGTATTGCCAGATGCAGAAGGGCTGCACGCTTTTGACGGAGAAATTCTGCGCCGAGGCTCCGGCCAAGGCCACCGTGGCCTCGTCCGTTCGCAAGCATCGCATGGCCGTGGCTTATTACTATGCCGCCGGTCTCGCGGCCGCCGCCTGTGTTGCGCTGCTGGTGGTGACCCGCCCGGCGGGTTCAAATGCCGGCCCGGCGCTGGCCTCATCTAATTCGCCTGCTGTGCGCACCGCCATGCCGGTTCCGGCCCGCCCGACGGTTGCCGAGCCGCAGGAGATGCGCACGGTGTTCACCACCCAGGCACTCGCCCAGCTCGAGGCTCCGGCCGAGGGTTCCGCGCTCTTCACCGCCGCCGGTCCCGCCAGTTTTGACTGGATCAATGAGGTCCGGTTGCACCCCGTACAATCCGTGCCGGTGGTCTTTGAAAGCGCCCCGGATCGCACGCCGGAACGGGACGCCTTCCGCAGCCGCCGGCCTTTCCAAGCGACAGTGGAAATGACGGCCTATCAGTTCCAGAAGTAAGGCGCCTCAGTTCAGCGCCTTCTTGATCAGCGCCTCGGTCGTGGCCGCGGCGCCCAGGGCGAGAGCGGCGCGGCGAATGGCTTCGTCCGCGGTCGCCGCTTTGTAACCCAGCGCGGTCAGCGCCAGCACGGCGTCGCGGTGCCGGGAATCGCCGCCAAGTTCAGTCGCGCCCGACGCGGCGTCGCTCGGTTGGATCGTCATTCCGCCGCCGCCCACCTTGTTTTTCAATTCCACCACCAGGCGCTCGGCGGTTTTCTTGCCGATGCCGGGACACTTGGAAAGCGTCGCAACATCGCCGTTGCGAATCGTGCTCTCAAGCATGGCCAGTGAGAGCTTGCTCATGATCGTCAGCGCGCTCTTCGGGCCGATGCCGGTGACGTGCTCGATCATCAGGCGGAAGAAATCGCGCTCCGCCGGGGAGGCGAAACCGTAGAGGGTCTGCGCATCCTCCCGGTAAATGACGTGCGTGTGCAGCTTCACGGTCGAACCGTTGGCCGGAAGCTTCTCCGCTGTGGTCACGGGGATGTTCACCTCATAGCCAAAGCCGTTGAGTTCAATGATGGCGTGCAACGGCGTCGCCTCGGTCAGCGTGCCCTGGATGGAGGTGATCATGAGTCAGGACTTCAGCCCCAGCACATCCTGCATGTCATAGAGTCCGGGCTTCTGTTTCACCACCCACTGGGCGGCGCGCAGGGCGCCGCGGGCAAAGATGCCGCGGTCGCTGGCCTTGTGGGTGAGTTCCAGACGCTCGCCGAGCGCGGCAAACATCACGGTGTGGTCGCCCACGACATCGCCACCGCGCAGCGAGTGTATGCCAACCTCGTTGGGCTGGCGCTCGCCGGTGATGCCCTCGCGACCGTGCCGCAGGGCGTCGGCCGTGAGCTTGCGCTCCTCCAAAATGATCTCGAGCAGGCGCGCCGCCGTGCCGCTGGGG
>CAZFHG010000365.1:0-2383 GCA_964518665.1 uncultured Opitutaceae bacterium
TGAAATACATCAGCACGAGGGCGAAGAGGAAGGGCGGCACCGACATGCCGACGAAACCGAGCAACGTAAGCGCATAGTCGCCAAAGGTGTAGGGCCGCACCGCCGAGTAGATGCCGATGGGCAGCGCGACGCCCCAGGTGAACAGAATGGTGCAGACCGAGATCGTGAAGGTCAGCAGGATGCTGTCGCCGAGGATCTCGTTGACCGACTGGTTGCGCTCCATGGAGCGGCCGAGGTTGCCCTGCAGCAGGCCGGCGTCCGCGGAATTGAACGTGGCGAACCAAGGCAGACCCATCCAGCGCACGTACTGTTTCCATGCCGGGTCATCGTAATGGAAGGTCTGTTTAATATCCTCCAGTTGCGCGGCGCCGGTCGGATCGCCACTCAGCGAGAGCTCAATGGTCTTGGAGGAGAGAAAATCCCCGGGTGGCAGTTGCACGAGGGTGAAGACGACGATGGAGATGACGAGCAGAGTCGGCACCAGCGTGAGCAGTCGCCGCCAGACGAAGGGATGGCGCACGCCCAGCAGGATCAGGCCGAGGCCGGCGGCCAGCGTCAGGCCCCAGCCCAGCAACCGGGCGCCAGGATGAGTGCCGGCCACGACCTCGGCCGATGGGCCGGCGATTGGCAGCGGCGGCGCGGGCTGGGTGAGTGCGTTCTTGATCTGCGCCACGGCCGCGGCGGTGTCGTTGGGCTGGTCCCAATAGAAGGTTTCCATGCCGAGGTTGCCCGGCGTGTTCAACAGGGCGCCGGCCAGCGCGGGCGCGGGCACATTGCGGAAACCGTCCTTCACGACGACCGGCAGGGGCGGGGGCGTGGCGAGGTTGATGGTCCAGAGGTTCTCGGCGGCGAGATCGAGGATTTCGCGCATGCGGTCGAAGCGCTCCGCAGCCGTGGTGGCGGTCCGCGCGAGGTCGTAGAGTTCCATCGCCCGGCGTGCAGGATGATCCGCCGGCGGGGCCTCCAGGCCGGCCCGGGCGGCGGCGGCGGGATCGTACATCCCGCCGAGCCAGTACCAACGCCCCCACTTTGAGGCCCACAGCGACGAGGGGTTGATCGGCACGTAGACGCGCGGATCGAGGTTGGGCATGAACTCCTCCAGGCCGGGCGCGATGGTGAAATCGTGTTCGCCCGCCGCCTGCTCGACCTGCCACAGCGTGCGCACGTGCATCTGCACCAGGGCGCGGACCCCGACCTCCGCCCAGTGGCCGGCGATCATGGCGGCGGCATCCGCCGGCGTGTTCTCGGAGATGTTGAGGAACCAGAGCATGCGCGTGCCGTCGGGGAAGGTGCGGTAGCCCTCGCGGTCGCGCCCGGTCAGGCCGAGACCGTCGAGCAGGGCGTTGGCGCGGGCCGGGTCGTAGGCGGTAAACGCATTGAACTGCCGCTCGTGATGGTAGGGCGAATCCGGCCCCGGCGAATCCTGGGCGGGCTCGCCCACGCCGTTGAACACCGCGGTGATGATTTCCTGCCGCTTGATGGCGAGCGAGAGCGCTTGCCGGAAGGCCTTTTCCTTGAGCAACCGGCTTTTCCAGGCCGTGGCGGGCACGTGCGGATCAACGGTGCGGTTGAGGTTGACGTGCAGCATGAACAGCGCGCGCGTCGCATTGTACCAATGCTGCAGCCGGTAGCCGCGCCGGGGCGCTTCGCCGGAGAGCAGGGTGTAATCCTCGAAGTCGAGGTGCCGGTCCTGGAAGGAGACCTCCCCGCCGGCCGTCGCGGCGATGAGCATGGCCTTGCTCTTGACGTCGGTCATGAGGCGGTCGAGGTAGGGCAGCTGGTTGCCCTGCGGATCCACGGCGTAGTAGTAGGGGTTGCGGACGAAGGCCTGCGGCGCGGAGGCGCGGTATTCGGCGTAGATCCACGGCCACATCCGCGGATGCTCCGGGTTGAGCGGCAGCTTCATGCGCGTGTATACCGCGAACGCGCTGGGCAGGTTCAGGGCCTGCATGGTTTCGGCCAGGAGTTGTTGGTCGCCGATCGCGGGGTGGTATTTTTTGAGGTAGTGGACCGGGCGGAAGTAATCGAAGGAGCACGCCAGCTTCTCGAGCAGCATGCTGTTGGGATCCTCGAAGGTGAGACGCAGGGTGAGGTCGTCGACCTTCTCCATGCGGCCCAGCTTGCCGACGTGGATCATGAACTGGTAGTCGGTCTTGAAATGGAGCTTCTCCCACTCCCACCAGAACAGGATGTCATCGGTCGTGAACGGGTGGCCGTCCGACCAGCGCAGGCCCTGGCGCAAAGTGAAGGTCCACGTGCGCTGATCCGGGGAGACAGTCCAGGATTTCGCGAGGTGCGGGACGATGGGGTGGCCCTGCGGCGACCAGCGCACAAGTGACACGTAGGAATAGCGGTTGCCCATCACGCCCTCGAGGTCCTGCGG
>CAZFHG010000366.1:0-2370 GCA_964518665.1 uncultured Opitutaceae bacterium
GCCGCGCAGCGGCCAACCACTTCAGGATTGCCCGCCTCACAGCCCCCGTTGCACTCGGCAGTTCCTTTCATGTCCGCCACCACCAATCTGCCCAACCCTGACCACGTGCTCGCCGTCGCCGCCGAGCTGAATCTCAAGATCCACTCGGTCGCCGCCACCGCCGGCCTGCTCAAGGAGGGTGCGACCGTCCCCTTCATCGCCCGCTACCGCAAGGAGGTCACCGGCGAACTCGACGAGGTGCAGATCATGGCCATCCGCGACCGGCTGGAGCAGATGGCCCAGCTCGATGAGCGCCGCGCCGCCATCCTCGCTTCCCTCAAGGAACGCAACCTGCTCACACCCGAACTGGAAAAGGCCGTCAACGCCGCGACCAACCTCACGGCCCTCGAGGACATCTACCTGCCTTACCGCCCGAAAAAGCGCACCCGCGCGACGATCGCCAAGGAGAAGGGCCTCGCCCCCCTCGCCGAACTGCTCTGGGCCCAGGCCGCCGCCACGGATCCTGTTGCCGCTGCCACGGCCTATGTCGGCCGCGAATACACCGCCGACGACGGCAAGAACCAGGTTTCGAAAATCGCCAGCGTCGAGGAGGCCCTCGCCGGTGCCCGCGATATCCTCGCCGAGCAGGTGAGCGACGACAAGGACGCCCGCGCCCGGCTCCGCGCCCTCTTCCACCGCGACGCCGTGGTCTCGTCCAAGGTGCTCACCGGCAAGCAGGACTCGCCCGAGGCCGCCAAGTTCAAGGATTACTTCGAGTGGAGCGAGCCGCTCGCCAAGGCACCCAGCCACCGCGTCCTCGCGATGCGCCGCGGCGAGAAGGAGCTCTTTCTCATGATGCGCGTGACGCTGCCGGAGGAATCCGCCGCGTTTGCCGAGGTGCAGTCCCTGTTCGTGAAGGCGAAGAACCCCGCCGCCGACCAGGTCGCCCTCGCCGTGCAGGACGCCTGCAAGCGCCTGCTCGCCCCGGCCATGGAGACCGAGATGCGGCTCGAATCAAAGAAACGCGCCGACGAGGCCGGCATCCGGGTCTTCGCCAGCAACCTCCGCGAACTCCTGCTCGCCGCCCCGCTCGGCCAGCGCGCGGTCATGGCGATCGATCCCGGCTTCCGCACCGGCTGCAAGGTCGTGCTCCTCGACCGCCAGGGGAAGCTCCTGCACAACGACGTGGTCTATCCGGACCGCCACCCCGACGAGGCGAAAGAGAAACTCGCCGGCTTCGTGAAGTTCTTCAACGTCGAGGCCGTCGCCATCGGCAACGGCACCGCCGGTCGCGAGACCGAGGCCTTCGTCCGCACACTCAAGCTGCCGCCCTCCATCCCGGTCGTGATGGTCAATGAGTCCGGCGCCTCCATCTACTCCGCCAGCGAGGTTGCCCGCGAGGAGTTCCCCGACCACGACCTCACCGTGCGCGGCGCGGTTTCCATTGGCCGCCGACTGATGGACCCCCTCGCCGAGTTGGTGAAGCTCGATCCGAAGAGCATCGGCGTCGGCCAGTACCAGCATGACGTCGACCAGACTGCCCTGAAGCGCTCGCTCGACGACACCGTGGTCAGCTCTGTCAACGGTGTCGGCGTTGAGCTCAACACCGCCTCGAAGCAGCTCCTCAGCTACGTCTCCGGCCTCAACGCCACGACCGCCGCCGCCATCATCACCCGGCGCAACGAAAAGGGTCCGTTCAAGTCACGCGCCGACCTGAAGGAGGTGCCCCGCCTCGGTCCCAAGGCGTTTGAGCAGGCCGCCGGCTTCCTGCGCATCCGCGACAGCGTCCACCCGCTCGACGCCAGCGCCGTGCATCCGGAGCGCTACGCCCTCGTGGAAAAAATGGCCGCCGATCTCGGCGCCACCGTCGCCGACCTCATGCGCGACGGCACCCTGCGCGCCAAAATCAAATTGGAGAACTACGTCTCCGCCGAGGTCGGCCTGCCCACGCTCACCGACATCGTCGCCGAGCTCGCCAAACCCGGACGCGATCCGCGCGCACAGTTCGAGGCTTTCAGCTTCACGGAAGGCGTGAACAAGCCCGAGGACCTGAAGCCCGGGATGAAGCTACCCGGCATTGTGACCAACGTCACGGCCTTCGGTGCGTTCGTGGACATCGGAGTGCACCAGGACGGTCTCGTGCACGTGAGCCAGCTCGCCGACAGTTTCGTGAAGGACCCCGCCGCAGTCGTGAAACCGCAGCAGAAAGTCATGGTCACGATCACCGAAATTGACCTCGCCCGCAAACGCATCGCCCTCTCCATGCGCAGCAAGCCCGAGATCGGTTCCGCCTTCGCCAAGGCTACAGGCGACAAGCCACGCACCAGCCCCGGCGCCCAGCGTCCGCCAGCCGCGCCGACCCAAGCACCCCGTCCGCCTCAGTCCGTGAAC
>CAZFHG010000367.1:0-2341 GCA_964518665.1 uncultured Opitutaceae bacterium
CGAGGGCATCTATTCCCTTTTCGAAGGCATGCTGAAGAAGGTGTGGAAGGAAGTGCTCAACCACGACCTGCCGACGCCGTTTCCGCGCATGGCCTTTCATGACGCGATGAACCGCTACGGCGTGGACAAGCCCGACGTCCGTTTCGGCATCGAGCTCCAGGATTTCACCGAGCTCTTCAAGACCTCGGGCTTCAAGGTCTTTTCCGCTACGGCCACCGGCGGCGGCGCGGTCAAGGCGCTCAACGCCAAGGGTCTCGCCGACCTGACGCAGGGCGAGATCAAGAACCTCGAGGAAATCGCCAAGTCGCTCGGCGCGAAGGGCCTGGCCTTCATCAAGGTCGAGGGTGGCGAGTGGAAGTCACCCATCGTGAAGTTCTTCTCCGAGGCGGAAAAGGCGGCGCTGACGGCGCAGCTCGGCATCACCGACGGCGACATGATCTTCTTTGCCGCGGCGCCCTGGGAACAGGCCTGCGCGATCCTCGGCCGCATTCGCCTCGAGGCGGCGCAGCTGCTCGTCAAGCGCGGCAAGCTCTCGCTCCGGTCCGATGACTGGAAATTCCTCTGGGTCATTGATTTTCCCCTCATGTCCTACGACGAGGAGCGCGGCGGCTATGCGGCCACGCACCATCCGTTCACGGCCCCCGTGCCGGAGGATGCGGCCTTCCTCGACAGCGATCCCAAGAAGGTTCGCGGCCAGCACTACGACGTCGTGCTCAACGGCATGGAACTCGGCGGCGGCTCAATCCGGATCCACCAGCCCGCACTGCAGAAGAAGGTTTTCGAGGATGTCCTCAAGATCCCGGCCGACGTGGTCGAGAGCCGTTTCGGCTACATGCTCAAGGCCTTCACCTACGGCGCGCCCCCGCATGGCGGCATCGCCTTCGGTCTTGATCGCATGTGTGCGCTGCTCTGCGGCACGACCAGCATCCGCGACGTCATCGCCTTCCCCAAGACCCAGAAGGGGCAGTGCCTCATGACCCAGAGTCCGACCCCGGTCACGGAGAAGCAGCTCAAGGAGCTGCACATCCGGACGGTGATGCCGGAGTAAAGGTCGCAGGTCTTCATTGCCCGTAGGCCAGCTCTCTTGCGGGCGCGGTTTGGGCGTTCGTGTAGGTCAGCCCGCTAGCGGGCGCAGTTTGGGTTCGCGTAGGCAGCCCGCTTGCGGGCGCGGATTGGGCGCGCGCAAGCGCGCTGGCCTACACTGATGACGGGCCGGTGTGAGCAGCCTAAATTCGCACGGCTGCTTATCCGGTTGATGCTCCAACTCATAATTCACGCCGTCCGCCGACTCGGCGCTTGCGCCCTGATGGGGCCCAAACTAAACCACCATCAACCAAAGTAAATTTATCCCCATCGCATGAAACTTATCATCGCAATCATCAAGCCGTTCAAACTCGAGGAAGTTAAGCAGGGCCTCGCTGAGATCGGGGTCGAAGGCATGACTGTCACCGAGGTCAAGGGCTTCGGGCGGCAGAAGGGCCACACCGAGATCTACCGCGGCAGCGAATACACGGTGGATTTTCTGCCCAAGGTAAAGGTCGAGGTGGTCGTCGCCGACGATCTCACCGGCAAGACGGTCGATGCCATCGTGAAGGCGGCCAAGACTGGCAAAATCGGTGACGGCAAGGTGTTCGTCGTGCCGATCGAGGATGCGGTGCGCATCCGCACTGACGAACGCGGCGACGCCGCTGTCTGAGTCCGACTCCGGATCCAACCATTTGAGCCCCCGCGAAAACGGGGGCTTTTTTTATTTTATAAATGCGGGAGGCCGCTGGCATTGGTCCTGCTTAGGGAGGGGTGACCATGAAAAAATTCACCCTCCGATACTGCCGGATCGCCTTCGCCTTGCTGGCCTGCCTGGCCGGCTTCACGGCGCTGGCGGCCGATGAAGCCCCTACGGCACCCACTACCGACGAGCGCATTGCGGCGCTCGAGGCCTATGTGAACAACACTGATCCCGGCAAGTCACTCGCCGGCGTCCCCGGCCCCGGCCACAATGGCTGGATGATGACCTGCGCCGCCCTGGTGCTGTTCATGACCCTGCCCGGGCTGGCGCTGTTCTACGGCGGCCTGGTGCGCAAGAAAAACGTCCTCTCCGTGCTGGCCCAGTGCCTGGGCATCACCGGGCTCGTCACGATCCTCTGGTGGGCCTTCGGCTACAGCCTGGTCTTTGGCACCAACTACGGCAGCCCCTACCTTGGCGGCTCCGAGTTCTTTTTCCTGAATGGAGTCACCTCGGCGCCCAATACCAACTACGCGTACTGGGTGAGCCAGAACGTGTTCTCCATGTACCAGATGATGTTCGCCATCATCACCCCGGCCCTGATCGTCGGTGCGATTG
>CAZFHG010000368.1:0-2323 GCA_964518665.1 uncultured Opitutaceae bacterium
GGGCGTCGCGTCACTCGGTGATGCGTTGCACCTGCCAGTATTCGAGCTCGACCGGGGTGAACCGGCCGAAAATGGAAACGGAAATCTTGAGCTTGCCGCGGTCGGGATCGATCTCGTCGATGCGACCGGTGAGATTGGTGAAGGCGCCGTCGGTGATCTTGACTTCCTCGCCCACGGCATACTGCACCTTCGGCACTTCCTTGCCGTTGGCGGCCTCGATGCGGGCGCGGATCTCGTCGATCTCGGACTGGCGCAGGGCTGCGGGGGCATCGCCGCCGACAAACCCGATCACGCCGGCGACCTCCTTGACGAAATACCAAGGCTTGTTGATGACCTTCTTGTCCTCACCGTAGAGGCACATCTGGATGAAAACGTAGCCCGGATAGAGCTTGCGGGTCTTGGTGGATTTTTTCCCGTTCTTGACCTCGGAAACAATCTCGGTCGGCAACAGCACCTCGAAGATGGAGTCGTCCAGCTCCTCGACCTTCTTGAATTTCTCGATGTAGGCCTTCACCTTGTTCTCCTGGCCGGAGAGGGTGTGCAAGGCGAACCACTGGGCCCCCGCGGGCGCTGTCGTTTGATTGGACATGGCGGGCACGTTTAGCTGACCAGCTTCGTGAAGAGATCCACGAACTGATAGAGTGAAAAGTCGCTGATGCTGGTGAAAACACCCAGGATGACCGCCGCAACCAGCACCACGATGGTGGAGTCGCGCAGTTCGGACCTGGTCGGCCAGGCGGCTTTCTGGAGCTCGCCAACCATTTCACCGAAGAAAATACGGGTGCTGCGGAACGGGTTTTTCATGAACTTAAATTTGGCAGGCGCGGAGGGAATCGAACCCCCAACCAACGGTTTTGGAGACCGCTACTCTACCAATTGAGCTACACGCCTGTGTAATGGGCTTTTAGACAACGCAGCCGAGGCTCCGGAAACGAAGCCTCGGCGGGTTGGTTTAAACGTTTGATGGGCAGGATTACTCGATGATGTCGGTGATACGGCCCGCCCCGATGGTGCGACCACCCTCGCGGATGGCGAACTTCTGGGTCTTCTCCATCGCGATAGGAACGATGAGATCGATTTCCACGGCGATGTTGTCACCGGGCATGATCATCTCGACGCCCTTGGGCAGGGTAACCACGCCCGTAACGTCCGTCGTACGGAAGTAGAACTGCGGACGGTAACCGTTGAAGAACGGGGTGTGACGGCCGCCCTCTTCCTTGGAGAGGCAGTAAATCTCGGCCTTGGCCTTCTTGTGGGGCGTGATCGACTTCGGAGCGGCGAGAACCTGACCGCGCTCAACGCCGTCTTTTTCGATGCCGCGCAGGAGGATGCCGACGTTGTCGCCCGCCTGCCCGCTATCGAGCAGCTTGCGGAACATTTCGATGCCGGTGACGACCGAGGTGACGGTGTCGCGGAGGCCGACGATCTCGACCGAGTCGTTGACCTTGACGACGCCACGCTCGATACGGCCCGTCGCGACGGTGCCGCGGCCGGTGATCGAGAAGACGTCCTCGACGGACATCAGGAAGGGCTTGTCCATCTCGCGCTGGGGCTCGGGAATGTCGGTGTCAATCGCGGTCATCAGATCGGTGATGGCCTTCTCGCCCTCGGGCTTGCCCTCAAGGGCGGCGGTGGCGGAACCACGGATGATCGTGGCCTTGTCGCCATCGAACTGGTACTTGGTGAGCAGTTCGCGGATTTCCATCTCGACGAGGTCGAGGAGCTCGGCGTCGTCGATGAGGTCGACCTTGTTGAGGAAGACCACGATCTTCGGCACGCCGACTTGGCGGGCAAGGAGGATGTGCTCACGGGTCTGGGGCATCGGGCCGTCAGCCGCGGAGACCACCAGGATGGCGCCGTCCATCTGCGCCGCGCCGGTGATCATGTTCTTGACGAAGTCAGCGTGCCCGGGGCAGTCGACGTGCGCGTAATGGCGCTTGTCGGACTCGTACTCAACGTGGGAGACGGAGATCGTCACGATCTTGGAAGCATCGCGCACTGTGCCACCCTTCGCGATATCCGCGTAGCTCTTGACCTCAGCGAGGCCCTTGCGCGCCTGGACCGCAAGGATCGCGGTCGTCAGCGTGGTTTTACCGTGGTCAACGTGGCCGATTGTGCCGACGTTTACGTGCGGTTTTTTGCGTTCGAATGTGGCTTTAGCCATGATGAGGACGGATGTTTGGGTTGGTTGTAAAGTGACCTCTGGTTTAACGTCTTAGAAGCCATGCGACGTGTTTTTTAGGCAATGGAGCCCAGAACCGGATTTGAACCGGCGACCTCGTCCTTACCAAGGACGTGCTCTGCCAACTGAGCTATCTGGGCA
>CAZFHG010000369.1:0-2293 GCA_964518665.1 uncultured Opitutaceae bacterium
GGATTCGAACCATGACTAGGTGAGTCAAAGTCACCTGTGCTGCCATTACACCATCGGGCAGTGAAATGCGGAAGGGACACGGTGCCCCGCCTGGTTGCACCGTCAAGGCCGGAAAAAACCGGTGCATGGGCCGCGAGTTTTCCCCGCCATCCAACGCGGAGGAACGGATTGCATCCCACCGACACGTTTGTCTGGCTGCACCCATCTCCCATGCCTGCGCCCAAGAAGCCCGCCTCGCTGCATCCCGACCTCGCCGAGGTGTTGGTCACCGAAACGCAAATCAAGCGCCGGGTGAAGTCACTCGCCCGCGAGATCAAGGCCGTCTACGGCGAGGGGGAGTTCACGATTATCTCGCTGATCAACGGGGCGGTCATGTTCACGTCCGATTTGATGCGCGAAATCGACAACCCGGTGCGCCTCGATTGCATCCGGGTCACCAGTTACGGCACGAAGACCAAATCAATCGGCACCCCGCAGATCATCCATAGCCTCACCCTCGATATCGCCAACCGCGATGTGCTGCTGATCGACGACATCCTCGACACCGGCAAGACCCTGAAGCTCGTCACCCAGCTCGTGCGCGATCTGAAACCCGCCAGCCTGCGCACTTGCGTGCTCCTGGACAAGAAGGCACGGCGAGAGGTTGATCTCGAGGCGGACTTCGTCGGCTTCGAGATTCCCGACAAGTTTGTCGTCGGCTACGGCCTCGATTTCGCCGAACGGTATCGAAACCTTCCCGGCATCGGCGTGCTGAAGCCGGAAAAGCAAAACGCCGGCGCTTGGTCCACCGGATAACAGCCGCTTTCTCGACTTCATGCGCCCAGACCACGCTCGCACGGTTCCGATCTTGGCCGCATTCTGCCTCTTGGTTGGTTGTGCCACGACCCCCAAGCCAACCACCGCTACCGCGGGCGAGTACGAATACGTGACGCCGATTGGCTCGAACATCCCGGTGCGCGTCCCGAAGGGCCAGACCAACGCGCCCAATGCCACCTCTCCGACCGGCACGATGAGTGCGGACCAGCTCGGCACGATGATCAACAGCGCCGGCGGCAAAGTTCCGGTCGACAAAGGCGGCGGACGCTGACCCCGCCGGCGGCGGCACCGGCCTCAGCTCCGGCGGGGCGACCGGCCTCCTGGACCGGACTTCGAAATCTTCGCCTTGGAAGTTGTCCTTGCCGCCGGGCGCGCCGCCGGCCGAAAATCGCCGGACTTCAGGGCGTGGATCTGATCCCGCAGCACGGCGGCTCGTTCAAACTCCAGCCGCCCCGCCGCGTCCTGCATCTCGTCCTCGAGTTCCGCGATCACTGCCGCGACGTCGTCGGCGTTTTCCGCCACCGCCGCCTCTTCCGCCCGCTCCCCACTGCCATCGTACACATGCAAGCTGGCCTGGGCGGACCGTCGCACGCTGCGCGGTGTGATGCCGTGGGCCTGGTTGTAGGCGAGCTGCTTTTGCCGCCGGTAGGTCACCGCCTCCTGCGTGCGGCGAATCGATTCAGTAATCCGATCCGCGTAGAAGATCACCCTCCCCTTCTCGTGCCGCGCCGCCCGGCCGGCCGTTTGGATGAGGGAGGTCTCGCTCCGCAGGAACCCTTCCTTGTCGGCGTCCAGGATTGCGACCAACGCCACCTCGGGCAGGTCCAGGCCCTCGCGCAGCAGGTTGATGCCGACGAGCACGTCGAGGTCGCCTAGCCGCAGGTTACGCAGGATCTCCACGCGCTCGATCGCATCGATGTCGGAATGGAGGTATTCAACCCGCACGCCGGCCTCCCGCAGGAAGGTGGTCAAGTCCTCCGACAGTCGCTTGGTCAGGGTAGTGACAAGCACGCGCTCTCCTGCGGCGGCCGCCGCCTTCACCTCGGCGATCAGATTCTCCACCTGACCCTTCGTCGAACGGATCACAATCTCCGGATCGAGCAGTCCGGTGGGTCGCACCAACTGCTCCGCCACCACGCTGGAGCGTTTGAGCTCAAACTCCGCGGGCGTGGCCGAGACAAAAACCGTCTGGCCGGTGACGGTTTCGAACTCGGCAAAGCTCTGCGGCCGGTTGTCCAGCGCCGACGGCAGCCGGAACCCGAAGTCCACCAGGGTCTGTTTGCGGGCGCGGTCGCCGTTGTACATGCCTCCGATTTGGGGCACCGTCGCATGGCTCTCGTCGATGACGAGGAGGAAGTCCTTGGGAAAGAAGTCCAGCAGGCAAAACGGCCGCTCCCCGGCCCGCCGGGCCGTGAGGTGCCGCGAGTAGTTCTCGATGCCGTTGCAGAAGCCCATTTCCTGCAGCATCTCCAGATCG
>CAZFHG010000370.1:0-2292 GCA_964518665.1 uncultured Opitutaceae bacterium
TGGTTCCGAGCGGCAGTTCAAGCTGATTGGACCGGCCCAGCGCCCAGGCTTCGACGCCGCGGGCCCGGAGCACCGCGGCGAATTCGCGCGCAAAACCATGGACGGTGTAGACCCGCTTGGGTTGGACCATCGCGACCAGTTTCAACAGGTCGGCGTAATCCGCGTGGTCGGAAAGCGGAAACGCGGCATCGCAGCGGTTGCGATAAATCGCGCCCGCATCGAGAGCCCAGCCGGTGATGACGGCTGTGCGCCGGGCCGGCAGATGGCGGAGGATCCCTGGTCCGTTGTGCGGCGGGGGGCAGATGACGATGTGGCCGTTGGCCGCGCGGGCATCGAATTCCCGGTAGACGGGAAACTGGTAGCCCAATTGCTCATAGACGCGGGTGAGCTGGCAGGCCGCGGCGTGAAGCATGATCGGGACGCCGGCGGGGGCGAGGGCGCGCAGCACCTCCTGGCTCTTGCCCAGGCTGTAGCAGTAAAGCACCGGCACTTGGCCGTCCGCGAGAGACTGATGGCAGAAGGCGATGATCGCGGCGGCGACTTCAGCGTGCGGCGGAAAGGCATACCGGGGCAGACCGAAGGTGGTCTCCATGATGAGGACGTCGCTCTGGGGCGGCTGGCAGACTTCGGCCGCGAGGCCGGGCTGGAGCTTGAAGTCGCCGGTGTAAAGCAACGAGCCACGCTCACTCTGAAGTTGGACCATGCTTGAACCAAGGATGTGTCCGGCCGGGTGCAAGGTGACGGCGGTGTCCGCGGTCAGGGACTCGGTTTGTCCGAAGGGCAGCACGTGCTCGATCCGGCGTCCGGGCAGCCGGGCGCGGAGGAGCCGTGCAGTGGGCGGTGAACAGACGATTTCGCGATGCCGGGCGACATGGTCGGAATGCGCATGCGAGATGATGGCCCGGTCCACGACTGAGGAAGCGTCGAGGCGCCAGCCGATTTGCGGCAGCCAGATGCCATTGGAGGCACGCACATCCCAGGGCATGGCAGTCTCAGGCCGCGGGGCTTGCCTCGAAGTATTTGTGACGGATCAACCGCCAGGTGGTGACGAAGAAGGCCGTGAGCGGGATCGCGAAAAGCATGCCGAGAATGCCGTCGAAGGCGGTGCCCCAGAAGAAAATGGCGACGATGATGGTCACAGGGTGCAGTCCGGTGCGGTCGCCCATGATCTTGGGGGTGAGGAACCAGCCCTCGATGTTCTGGACGATGACATAGACCAGCAGCACGAGTCCGAGCAGATGCCAGCCACCCTCCGGTTGGAAGAAGGCCAGCGGCAGGGTGATGATAAGCCCGATGATGGTGCCGAGATAGGGGACGATGTTGAGCACGCCCAGGGTGAGGCCGATGACCAGGCCGAACTTGAGTCCGACAACGGAGAAGCCGATGGCAAGCAGTACGCCCATGAGCAGGCCGATCAGCAGTTGGCCGCGGAAGAACGATACGACGATGCCGATGAATTCGCGCACGAGGAATACGATGTCCTCGCGGGCGCTCTTGCCCAGGAATGGCAGATGCCGGTCGAGGCGTCCGGCGGGTTCGCCCACGGTGAGCAGGAAGAAAAAGAGGTAGATGGGGATGATGGCGACGTGGGTGACAAACGCGAAGACCCCGAGGACGCCGACTCCCGCAGCGTGGAGTGAGGGCAGGGCCTGGGAGAGCAGGGCCTTGAATTCGCCGCTCAGGTTGTCGACCAGTTGCCGTACAGCCGGATTCTCAAGCTGGCGCTGGATCAGCGCGATCCACTCGGGGTAATTGCGTTCGACGTAGCCGCTGGCGCTTTGCCAGAAGACCGGCAGGTAGGCGATGAATGCAATCGTCTGGTCGATCAGCGGCGGGAGGATCAGTAGCAGCGCACCGGTGACAGCGAGGATGAACAGACCGAAAAGCAAAATGACGGCGAACAACCGCCGGATGCGCAACCGGTGCTCAAAGAATTCGACCACCGGTCGAAGGATGAGGGCGAGCACTCCGGCGCACGCGAGGGGCCAGAGCACCGCGGAAAAAAAGCCGGCCAACCGTCCGAGCGCGACAAAACCCAAGATAAATAGCGCTCCGGTGGCGAGCAGCGCGAGCAGGGTGAGGGCAAAGCCAATGACGCGACGCTGGCCGTCGGTCAAAAAGCTGCGGTCCGTGGGTTCGGCCATGGAGGGAAGACACCCGGGATGAACGGGATTGACCAGTCAAAATATCCAACATGTGCGGATCGGAAAGGCGGTGTGCAGCTAGTAGGGCAGGTCTTTGACCTGACTTTGCACGCTGTACCGTGATTAGACGTCAAAAGGCAGGTCAGAG
>CAZFHG010000371.1:0-2280 GCA_964518665.1 uncultured Opitutaceae bacterium
CCGAGCATGAAAACCAAGGTCAGTCCCGGAGTGGTCGGAGCATTCGTGATCGGCGCCTTCGCGCTGGGCATCATCGCGCTGATTTCATTCGGCAGCATCAATCTCTTCTCCAAGCCCCAGCGGTTTGCGGTGTATTTCGACGAGTCGATCCACGGGCTCGACCTCGGCTCACCGGTCAAGCTCCGCGGCGTGCGGGTCGGGCGGGTGGTGGATCTCAACGTCCGCTTTGACGACGCCACCAAGAAGTCGGTCGTCATGGTCCTGTGCGAATTCAACCGCAGCATGGTGGCCGACGGCAGCGGCGTGGCGATTGACGTGTCCAACCGCGCGGCCCTGCAGGGTCTCATCGACAAAGGCCTGCGGGCCCAGCTCGGAGTCATCGGCCTCGCAACGGGACTGCTCTACGTCGAACTCAATTTTCTCGACCCGAAGGAGTACCCGGATGTGAGCCGCACGAAGGACGTGAAGTATGCCGTTATCCCTTCGGTGCCTTCGGCCATCTCGGAGTTCCAGGCCAGCCTCACGGAAATCCTGTCGAGCGTGCGGAAGGTGGATTTTGTCGGCATCTCCAAGGAGCTGAAGCTGCTCATCGCCGACACGCGGCGGCAGGTGAACACCCTCGATGTGAAGGATCTTGTCGCGCAGTGGACGAAGGCGGCGGAGTCAGTCAACGCCTTCGCCTCGGACCCCGAGCTCAAAACCACCCTCACCAATATGAACGCCGCGGTCACCGAAATGCGCGGGGTCCTGGCCCGGCTCGATCAACAGATCGATCCGGCCGGCGAGAAGCTGAACCTAACCTTGGACGAGGCGCAGAAGACCCTCGCCTCATTCAATGCCACGGCGACCACGTTGCGCCGTTTCGTCAGCGCCCAGCAAAACCTGGGCGAGGGCGCCAACCAGGCGTTCAGCCGGCTCTCCGAGGCGGCCGACGCCATCCAGCGGCTGGCGGATTTCCTCGAGCGCAATCCGCAGGCCCTCCTCTCCGGCCGGCCGCGGCCCGAATAACCTTTTCCGCCCATGAATGCATTTTGCTCCCGCTCATCTGCCCTGCGCCCCGGTCTGTTGCTGGCCGCCCTGATTCTGGTTGTGGCCGGATGCTCGATCATCCCGGAGCCACCGAAGGATCCGACCCGTTATTATGTGCTCACCGGTCCAGCCCTGTCGGACGAGGGTGTGCGCCAGATCAGCGGCAACCTGCGGATCGGGCTGAAGGCAGTGGAAGTGGCCCCCTACCTGCGCAAGCCGATGATCGCGGTGCGGCGTGACACCAACGAGCTGGCCTATAACGACTACGTGCGCTGGGCCGAGCCGCTGGAGGCCGGCATCGCCCGCACCGTGCAGGCGCGGCTCCTCGCCAACCCTCGGGTGGGCCGGGTGTTCATCGCCCCGTTCGCCTTTGAGCAGCAACATGACTATGACATCGCCCTGAGCATCATCCGCTGCGAAGGCGTGGTGGAGGGCCGGACGGTGGCGCGGTTTGCGGCTTCCCTGGAGATCACGACTGGCGACGAAGCCGGCCGGGTGGTGGCCCGAAAGGTTTTCCAGGCGCCGGACGCCGCGTGGGACGGCAAGGATTTCACCGCCTTGGCCGCAGCGCTGAGCAACGGCGTCGCCGCGCTTTGCGACGACCTGCTGGCGGCGTTGCCGGAGCAGAAGTAGGGACGGCTTCCTAATGCAGGGCGGGGTTTCCTCCTTCGCCGGGCCTACGGAGGACAGGTCCGAAACCTACCTCGCTATTATTGTAGCTACGAGCGTGAGCGAGTGGGCCGCCCAAATCCTCTTGTAGGGGCGCACCTCGTGTGCGCCCTCGGGCAACATCCATCGTGCAGACCCCAAACGGGCGTACACGAGGTACGCCCCTACAAGCAGCCTGGTAATAAATTATGAGCCTGTCCCTAAAAGTATCCCCCAACCGGAAGGGAACGCTAATCTTCGCTGATCTACGTTAATCTCTGAACCAGTTTTTATTAGCGCAGATTAGCGTTCCAACCGGCTTGGGTTCGAATCCGTTTATCCACCCGGTTAGATCCTTATGAGTTTTCTGAGCCTTCTGTGGCCATCACCGCCCGCTACAATTCTCGGAGTCGGTCAGCGACCGCGTCGTTTATTTCAGCGCCTTCGCAATGCGTTCTAGGGCCTGCTCGACATTCGCCCGTGAGTTGAAGGCGCTGATGCGCACGTGGCCCTCGCCGCACTTCCCGAAACCGGCGCCGGGCGTGCAGACCACCTGGGCGGTGTTGAGCAGGAGGTCGAAAAACTCCCACGAGTCGCGGCCGG
>CAZFHG010000372.1:0-2244 GCA_964518665.1 uncultured Opitutaceae bacterium
AAAGCGGCGACACGTCGGTGAGTGCCGGCTGCTGGGTCTGGCTGAAGAGCTCGCGCGGCACGCCGGGAAATTCCCGGGCCCGGAGGTCGATCATCCAGTCGTAGAGACAGTTGAGATCATGGTACGCGGCCCAAGCCTCGTCGTCGCGCCGCAGGAGCCGTGCCCCGCGGAAGACGTTGCCCTCCGCACCCAGCCCTTTCGCGTCGGGATGCCAGATCGCGGATTGCACGCAGAGGCTCTCGACCCACACCTCGCGCGTGCCGGCGGGCAGCTCGCAGTAACGGTGCGCCACGTCGAAGCCGTAGAACGGCAAGCCGTTCACAAACAGGGTTGCCTCGCCCTGCTCGTCCCAGTGCAGCCAGCGCCCGGCGCCGGCGGAAATCGCCACGCGCGCCCAGCGCTGGTCGTACAGCCGGCCCCAGCTCTCGCCGTCGCGCGCGGCCCGGCGCGGGGCCTTTTTGGCCGCGGCCAACGGCACATGGTCCGGCCGGTTGGCGGTGACCTCGACGCGCAGCGGCTGCGGGTCCTGCCAGATCATCTCGGCGAGGCGGGCGACGCCGCGCTGCGTGCGGAGGGGAGTGAGTTGGAGCAGAGGGTTGAGCGGAAACATCGCGCGCATCTTCGGAACATGGGCGGGGTCCGGCAATACGCGAAAGCAACCCGATGCATCGGTCACGGCCAGATTGTCCCGCCCGGCGAAGCCTGGGGTCGTAGGCGCGCTTTCAAATTTCGAAGTCAGGGAGTGCGACCCGTCGGGCCAGGAATACCCGCATAAGGGTGGGTAATGCCCGAAACTAAAAAACTGAATTCATGCCCGGGACCGCCGTTGGGCCTTTACTCGCACCGGGCCGGTGCAGCCAACTGCCGGTCATGCCTTTGGCCAAGGATCCCCCCGGTCTTGCACATGGGTCTGCCTCATCCCGCAGTTCTCCCTGGTCCTGGGTCAAGCACGTGGCTGTCGTGCAATGGGGTCGCACCTATGCCGAGGCGCTCCGCACCGTCTGCTGCCGCGCCTTCCCCAAGGCCGAAATCCAGGCCTATGGCACCGGGGTTGACGTGCTGGCCGCCCTGCGCGCCAAGCCCGTTGATCTGCTGCTGCAGACCCTGACGTTTCCGGACATGGACGGCGTGGACCTGCTGAAAACCGTCACGCAGGAAAAACTGGCCGTCCGCGTGCTCGTGGCCAGCCGCCGCCGCGATGAGCTATGCCTTTACGCGCTGCGCAACGCCCGGTTCGACGGCATCGTGGACACACTGGATGCCAGTGTCGAAACCCTCATGGAGGCGCTGCATCTCGTCGCCGCCGGACATGCCTATGTCAGTCCCGCCTTCCGCGATATCCTCATCGACCGGATCGTACCGAGCGACCTCTGGCACCAGTTCACGCCGGCGGAAATCCGGGTTTTTACAGTCATCGGCGACGGCAGCGACGACCATGAGGCCGCGCTGATCCTGGGCTTGAGCGCCGCCACCGTGCAGACCCACCGGCGCAACATCATGCACAAGCTCGGCGTCGCCAGCAGCGCCAAGCTCGTCCGCGAGGCCATCCGGCTCGGCATGGTGCAGATCACTTCAGAAGGTCACATCATCCGTCCAGGGGTGAGCCGGGAATCCCTGCTCAGCGAGCCGGTAGCGGCCAGGGCGGTCGTCAAGACCAGCTAATCCACGGCCTACCTGAAATTAGGTAGGCACGAGGGTACCGGTTCGCCGGTAAAGCGCGCATGATGAGCGGGCATGCTCCCCCCGGTGCTTCCCGTTTTCTCTGTGCTCGCTCCGCTGCTGCTTTCTGAACGCATCTGGCCGGTTCTGATTTCCCGGCCGGATACCACCGGGGGGTGGTTTGTTCCGGAAATGGCGGTTAGCGGGCACAGAGACCATTTACCCGCCCTGCCCATCGGTCCGGGCCTTCGGGTCCGCCCCGTTGCAACCAGCGACTCCGCACTTGGTTGAAGCAGGCCTCCCTTTGTCCCGGCATTTCTGTCGGGCGTAAGAAGAAACCACCAAAACAAAACCCAATGAACCAAGAAACCAGCTACCCAGCATCGGTGACCAAACGATATTTGGCCGCCTGTTTGGCTGCTTTGATTGGCCTTACTGTCGTCCCCCTGCGGGCGCAGCAGGTGCCGGTTACGGCGACGGACGACGACGAGGAGATCACCAAGCTGACTCCCTTCGAAGTCTCGTCTGAAAAGGACTACGGCTACCTCAAGACCAATGCCGCCACGGCCACCCGTATCGGCATGG
>CAZFHG010000373.1:0-2234 GCA_964518665.1 uncultured Opitutaceae bacterium
GGGCCGGCCGGCGCAATTCCTCGCAACACTCGCAAAGCCTGGAGCACTGGTTCGTGAATATTCCCGGACTGATCACGGTGATGCCCTCGACGCCCTACGATGTGAAGGGACTGCTCAAGTCCGCGATCCGCGACGACAACCCGGTGATGTTCATCGAACACAAGTCCCTCTACTTCGACAAGGGCGAGGTGCCGGCAGAGGAATACCTCATTCCCCTCGGCCAGGCCGATGTCAAACGCACCGGCGGGGACCTCACGATCGTGGCCACCTCGTGGATGGTTTCCTTCGCGCTCAAAGCGGCGGAGCAACTCCAGGAGGAAGGGATTTCCTGTGAAGTCATCGATCCGCGCACCCTGTGGCCGCTCGACCGGCAAACGATCATCAACTCGGTGAAAAAAACCGGTTTCTGCATGGTCGTCACCGAAGCATCTGCCGAGGGTGGCTGGAGCGGCGAGGCATCAGCGGTGGTCCATGAGCACTGTTTTGGCGACCTGCAACGGCCCGTCAAGCGCCACTGCGGCATGCGCACCGGCATTCCCTACGGCCCGACCCTGGAGCGGCAGTGCATCCCGAGCGCGGAATCGATCGCCGGGGCGGCGCGGGAGCTAGTGGACAGGCCCGCAAAACACTGACATCCTATCCAACCAAACACACACACACACATACACAATGGCAACCGAGTTCAAAATGCCCATGCTGGGCGAGGTGATGGAAGAGGGACGAATCGTGGTCTGGCACAAACAGGAAGGCGAGCGCGTGGAACGCGGCGAGAACCTCATGGAGGTCGAGACCGACAAGGCCACAATGGAGGTGGAGTCCACCGTCTCCGGAGTGCTCCAAAAGATCCTCGTCCCCGCGGGCGAAACCGTGCCGGTCAATACGACCCTGGCGCTCATCGAGTGACACGCGCCACTTGCCACTTGCCAAGATCCCCTTGCCACGGTCCACTGGTGGAGCAACCATGAAACGACCCAGCAAATCATCCGACATCGCCCCCAAGCAGGGCTCCCCCAAGCAGGCCGCCTCCAAGGACGAAATCTCCAAGCAGGGGACCTTGGTCCAGGTCGCGCGGCTCTACTACGAGGAGAATCTCTCCCAGCAGGAGATTGCCGACCGCCTCGAGGTCTCGCGTTCCCTGATTGCCCTTTACCTGCAGAACGCACGCGAGGCGGGAATCGTGCGGGTGAAAATCGTCGATCCCACCAACAACTGCATCGGACTATCCGCCGCGCTCATGAAGCAGACCGGGGTCAAACAGATCACGGTGATCCCGAATCCGCGAGGCTCGCAGACCCTGAGCCTGCGTGCCGTGGCTGGCGCGGCGGCCGAACATATCACCGAGAGCCTTGCGGACGGCGCCACATTCGGCATCGCCTGGGGCCGTGCCACCGCTGTTGTGACGGACCTGCTTAATCCCACCCGGGCCCGGCAAGTCAATGTCCTTCCGCTGTTGGGTGAGAGCGGGCATTCCGTGCTCCACAGCCAGATGAACCAATTGGTGATGCAGGCGGCCCAGCGCCTGGGGGCCAAGGCGCACTTTCTCTCGCTGCCGATGATCGTGAGTTCCTCCGCTTTGCGCAACGCCCTGATCAAGGAGGCCGGCATCCGGGACATCATCAGCCAATGGGATCGGATCGATCTCGCCTGCATGGGGATCGGGGTGGTGCCGCCCGTTTCCGGCATGGTCGTTTACATCGGCGACGACGCCCTGCCGCGCTTGATCAAAGACGGGGCGGTGGGCGACCTGTGCGGGATCTACTACGACCGCAACGGACGGATCATCAAGAGCGGGTTTGAAGACCGGATCATCGCCGCCAGCATCGAGCAGTTGCAGGCCGCCGGCTCGCTGGTCGCCGTGGCCTGCGGGGATGACAAGGCCGTGGCCGTCCTGGGCGCCCTGCGCACCGGCCTGATCTCGACGCTATTCATCGATCAATCCATGGCCGAGCGGATCCTTGCGGACCTCGCGGCCGAAAAAACCCGCAAGACCTGATAGATAAACAACCTTATGAACCCACAGCAATGCTTCATCGGCATCGATTTCGGCAAGACCAACGTCCGCTTCGCCATTGCGGAGGAGCAACCCAAACTGAAGTATTTCACCAAGCGACCTTACCTGCGCGGTTCGCCGGACGAGATTCACCGGCAGATCTTCGAAGGCATCGACGCGGCCCTGGAGGCAGCCGGATATGACCGCAGCGCCGTGCTCGGCATCGGCATCGACGTGCCGGCGG
>CAZFHG010000374.1:0-2230 GCA_964518665.1 uncultured Opitutaceae bacterium
TGCGCGTGAAGGATTTCTCCCTGCAGAAGGACACCACACCCACCATCCTCGACCTCATGGGCCAGCGCCCGAAGATCAAGTTCGATGGCCGCAGCCTCCTGCCCCGCATGCAGGGGAAGCCCTGGAAGGCCGAGTCCGAGTTCTACATCACCGAGGCCACCTGGATGCGGAAGCACGGCTGGCGCACGCCCGAGTGGAAACTGATTCAGGCCCTCGAGCCCGACTTCCACTTCAAGCCCGAGGTTGAACTATACAACGTCGTCACCGACCCCGATGAAAACGACAACCTCGCCAAGCGCGAACCCGCCGTCGTGGCCCTCCTCCAGGCTCGCATGCACGAGCACATCGCCAAGCGCGAGAAGGAGACCGGCCGCACCAATCCGATGTACACCAATCTGAAATGGCACGGTTTCCCGCACGGTCCGTTCACGTCGTCCAAGCAGGCTTACGACGAAATGCACATCGGCTCGCCCAACGCCGCCCAGAAACTCCAGGCCCGCGAGCTGCAGCGCCAGCGCGGCCAGAAGAAACTGTAACCGCCCTCCCATGCTCGTCACCGTCATCGGCCGGGGCCACTCCGGCACGCGCGCCATGTCGCACACCCTCTCCGCCAGCGGTGTGCACATGGGTGAACCATTGAACGAATCCGGCGACCTCGTCCCGCCGGATGACATGTACAACGCCTGCCGGGTCATCGCCCGGCAGGTGGGCTGGAAAGGCGGGCTCGACTGGAACTTCTCCGCGCTCATGGCCGGAGAGATCCCCGAGGAGTTCCAGAGCCTCATCCGCAACTATCTCAAGTCGGTCTTCGCCAGCCCGGCCGAGCACCGCGGCTGGAAAATACCAGAAACCACGCTCGCTTTGCCTTGGATACTGCGCCTCTTCCCCGAGGCGAAGTACATCTTTTGGATTCGTGATCCGCGGGACTGCATTCTCGGGAGCCATGTCACCGACGATCTCAACGTCTTCGGCGTGCAATATCCTAAGGTGGAGAACGAACTCCTGCGTCGCGCCATCTCCTGGAAATACCAGTACGACCTCGTCAAGGCCACCCGTCCGCCCGCGAACTGGATCGAGGTTCGCTTTGAGGACTTCGTGCTCAACCAGGACGAGACCCTCGCGCGCGTCGGTGACTTCCTGAACCTGAAGCTCGCGAAAATCCCGGTCCGCCCCGAGACCGTCGGCCGCTGGCGCACCCATCCGGACGCCACGTGCTACGATTTTCTTGAACCCGCCCTGCGCGCCTACGGTTATGAACTCCCCGCCGAGGCCACCTTGGCGTCAACTTCCTCCTTATGCTGAAAGTATGTGTCATCGGAATGGGGCCCATCGGCAACCGCCACGCGAAGCTCTATCGCGAGAGCAAGCTCGCGCAGCTCGTCGGCGTCTGTGACCTCCTGCCCGCCCGGGCTGAGGCCGCGGCCAAGACCCATGGCGTCCCCGCGTTTCAGGATGCGGCGAAGATGCTCGCCACCTTGCGCCCCGACGTGGTCAGCGTGACCACCTCCGGCGTCGAGAACGGCAGCGACCACTACCGCCCGACCATCCAGGCCCTCGAGGCCGGCGCGCATGTGCTCTGCGAAAAGCCCATCTGCGACGAGATCGCCCCCGCCGAGGAGATGGTCGCCACCGCCAAGGCCAAGGGACTCTGCTTCGCCTTGGACATGAACCACCGTTTCACCCCCGCCGCCCGCATCGCGAAACGCTGGCAGGACGAGGGCCGCATTGGTCACCTGCTCTTCCTCAACATGAGCCTCTGGATCATGAATCCGAACGAGTCTTCGCCGTGGTTCCACATCAAGTCGCTCCATCCCCACGCCATTGACATCCTCCGGCACTTCGGCGGCGACATCGAGGCCGTGCATTGCTTCGCTACCAAGGCCCCCGGCCGCAAGATCTGGAGCACCGCCACCTTCAACCTGAAGTTCAAGAATGGCGCCGTCGGGACCCTCGTTGGCAGCTACGACATCGAGCGCGGCCACCCGATGGAACGCTGCGAGGTCGCCGGCACCAAGGGCCGCCTCGTGATCGAGGACATGTGGCGCGAGGCCACGCTGTATCCCGCCGGCGACGGCGAGAAGCGCGTGTACACCAATCCCGTCTTCGGCGGCATGCGCGATTTCGAGGACACTTTTCGCAACCGCATCGAGTCCTTCCTAGAGCAGATCACCGCCGGCACCGCCCCCGAAAACATCGACGGCAGCGGCGCCGACGGCCTCGCCGCCCAAAA
>CAZFHG010000375.1:0-2217 GCA_964518665.1 uncultured Opitutaceae bacterium
GCGTGACCCCAGGGTCGCCGTGAGGGTGCGGCGCGCACACAGGCCCCGCCACTTAGCGCGTGTGCAAAAATTAATTCCCACTTTCGTTTGGCAGGAGAGTGTAGTTCCAATCCGGGAGCACAGCGTGGCGATAAAGGCTGATTTCGTCGATTTGCTCCGGGGAGAGCTTGATGCCGGTCTGGTAACGTTTGGGATTCAGGTCGCAGGAGACGGTGAGCCCGGGATCGGTGCGAGTTTTGCGGATGAGGCGCACGACTGTCGCATGGTCGCGCAGCGGCTGACCGGCCCATTGTTTGCTGATCTCGGAGAACAACCGGTGTTCGATGGGATTCCACTTGGAAGCGCCGGTGGGATAGTGGCAGACGGTGACGCAAAGTCCGAAGGGGTCCACGAGCTTCTTTTGCAGGGCGTATTTCCAGAGCCGACAGCTGGCACCGTTGCTGCCGCCATTGTCTGCGAGGATGAGCAAACGCGAGGCGTTGGGGTAGCGGCGGCGGCCTGCGTGCAGCCACCAGTGCCGGATGGACTCGGCGGCGAAGTCAGGGGTGTTGCGGGAGGTGCCGACCGAGACGTAACCGCGATTGGCGGCGCCATCGTAGATGCCATAAGGGATGGCGACGCCCAGGCCGAGCGAGGGGAAGTCGTGGTCGTGCACCGGCAGCGGCGCGCGGCTCCACACTCGGCCCGGGTTCTTGAACTGGCCGACCAGTTCGCGTTTCTTGGTGTCGACGCTGATGATAGGAGCGTGCTCCGCGGTGAAGCGGCGGCGCTGCCGGGTGAGATAACGAAACTGCCGGTCGCGCTCGGGGCAGGACTGGCCGAGGCTCTTGCGGTTGGCGTGCAGTGCGTAGCCAAGTTTTTCCAACAGGCGACGCACCGTGTTTGGACAGACCCGCAGGTGCAGCCGGCGCAATTGCTGGCTGATCTGACGCAATCGCAGGCCGGTCCACAATCCGCGCCGGCCCATCGGATCGCCGGCGGTGTCGGCGGTCAGCAGCGAGCGCAGGTTCGTCAGGATCTCGGTCGTTTTTTTTCCACCGGCTGGCGGCCGGCTCCTGCCCGGCGGACGCGCTCGCGCAGCACTTGGCCGGTGAGCAGTTCGTGCCGGCCGCGGGCCACGGTCGCCGCGTCCAGACCCAGCAACTCGGCCATCCGTCGGTCTCCGCCATGACCGCGTTGCAAGCTTTCCAACCCGGCGTAGAGTCGGCGCTGCTGCTCGTCGAGCAGGCCGTAGAAGAGGGCTACTGCCGCCGGCAGTTCGTCGTTTCGGCCCTGTCGGGCCGACCACTGTTCCTGCCAGCGGGCGCGGTCGGCGGCGCCGTAGAGGTAGCGGTCCGGACAGGGCCGTCGCTGCAAGCGGTCGCGTTGCACCAGCTGGCGCAACGCATCCTTGGACGGCACGCCGACGGCGGCATCCAATTCCTCGGTGAAATACCCGGCCGGCGCCTGAGTGGTGAGCACGGCCACGGTATCGAGCAACGTGCCATGCCGGGAAAAACGCACGTCCTGATACGACCACAGGCCCTGGGCATCATAACGAGCAATCGATTGGAGGGTGTAGTACGCTCCCCGATGCGAATAGCTGGTGGTATAGTCCAGCGGGGCGAGTTTGCGGAAAACCGTGAGGTCAACCTCGGTCCCCAGCGCCGCTTTCAGTTCGGGCAAGGTGGCCACGGCCTGACGTTGGAAGACCTCCACGAGTCGCTCCGCCGCATAGTGAATCCGGTTCATAATGTTAGCTTAACGCCTAACCCAAGCGAGTCGAGCGTTAATCTAACATTTACCCTGTCTCGGTCATCGTACGGCCGGTCTGCGTGTTTTCGCTCTAGGCGGACGCATCGAGCTGCTCCGCCCTTCTTCCGATTCCGTCCGCCTAATTGTAATCTTCACGCTCCAGCGCATGAAGTTATTCTTGCACGTACCCTTAGCCCTGCCCCCACGCAGTCCAAACCTAAACGCCCATCTAGAACGGTGGAATCGATCCGTGAAAGAGGAGTGTCTGTCGAAGCTGATCCTCTTCGGCGAGGCGTCGCTCCGCCATGCGCTCTCAAACTACGTGCGGCACTATCACGACGAGGGGAACCACCAAGGTAAGGCCAATGTGTTCCTGTTTCCGGCAGCAGCTGACCGGATCGGCACTTCCTCTGGTAAAATCCGCACGCGCGCGCGCCTCGGCGGCCTGCTCAAATTCTATCACCAGGAGGTCGCCTGAGTTTT
>CAZFHG010000376.1:0-2207 GCA_964518665.1 uncultured Opitutaceae bacterium
TCGAACCCCAAACCTTCTGATCCGTAGTCAGATGCTCTATCCAATTGAGCTACGGCTGCGTGAAGGTGCGAAAAAGCATGCAGAACCGGCGGAGTGCAAGCGAGAATTTCAGGTGCAGGATCGGAGTGCGGGTGCCGACCACGGCAGAATTGACTATAGGTAGCGCCCGGCCTCTGGACGGGCGGTTGGTCACAGGCAGCGGACAACTCAACGCCCGTCCGGAGGCCTCCCTTCGCTCGGCCTATGGAGGGCAGGCCGGGAGCTACCCAAAAGACCTACACCACCTTCTCTTCGGCCAAACGCCAATCGATCAACTCCATCTGCAGGAGCTTGCGACCATTGTAGTGGTTCCAGCCGAGTTCGATCGCCAGATCGAGGGGCACGCCCAGCGGCGGCAGGCGGTCGGCCATCTTCCAGGCCACACCGTGCAGGCGGCGGCCGTTGCCATCCTCCAGCATGAAACGGAAATGCTGCTCCTTGAAAACCTCGGGACGCTGACGCAGCACGACGCCACTAAGGCCGAACACGGGCTCGGGATTGCCCTGGCCGAACGGATGCAGCGCCTCCAGTCCTTCCATCAGCGGCTCACGGATCTGCCCGGGCGTGAGCCACGCGGCAATGGCGAGCTTGGGCTCGGCAATGTCATCGCCGGCATGCAGCCGCACAGCCTCGGAAAAACGCGCGCGAAATTCCTCCAACTGGTGCTTGGCCAGCGCCACCCCGACCGCCATCGGGTGGCCGCCCCAACTGGTCAGGTGGTCGCGGCAAGTCGTCAGAACATCGACGAGGTTGATGCCATCCACGCTGCGCCCGGACCCTTTGGCGAATTCGCCCTCATTGCCGAGGACCACGCAGGGACGGTTGTACTTGCGGGTGACGCGGCCGGCCACGATGCCGACGACGCCCGCATGCCAGCTGTCGCTGAAAAGCACGATGCCGTGCGAATCCGAAAAACGCTCCTCGATCTGGCGCTCGGCTTCCTCGGTGATCTGCCGCTCAATGTCCTGCCGTTCACGGTTGAACAGGTCGAGCTGGCGTGCGGTCTCGGCGCAAAACTGTTCGTCGTCACTGAGCAGCAGTTCGACCGAGAGCGCGGCATCCGCGAGCCGGCCGCTGGCATTGATGCGGGGACCGAGCCGGAAGGAAATGTCCACGGGCATGATCGGCTGCCCGCGCTTCACGCCGGCAACGTCCATGAGGGCGCGCAGCCCGGGGCGCTGCGTGTCCTGCAGCACGCGCAGGCCGTGGCGGGCGAGGATGCGGTTCTCCCCCCGCAACGGCACCAAGTCGGCGATGATGCCAAGGGCCACGAGATCGAGGTGGCTGCTGAGCTTGAGGCTGAAGGCCACCGGATGGTCCTCCCCGCGGAGCTGCTTCAACAGGCCATGGGCCAGCTTGAACACCAATCCGACGGTGCAGAGATTGCGCGCACTGGCATCCGGATGCTCCGTCTCGGGCCCGGCATGCGGATTGACCAGGATGCCGCCCTGCAAAACCCGCTCCTTGGTGCGATGATGGTCAATGACCATGACATCGATGCCCTGGCCGATGAGATAATCCACCTCATCCACGGAATTCGTGCCACAATCCAGCGCGATGAAAAGATTGGGGCGACCCGGTTCCAGGGCGCGGTCAATCGCGCTGCGCGACAGGCCATAGCCATCCTCGGAACGGCGCGGTACCACGAAGCGCGGCTCCAGACCGAAACGGCGGAGCACGCTCACCAGCAAGGCGGTGCTGCTGACCCCGTCGACATCGTAGTCACCCAGCACGGTGACTTCCTCATGCTTGGCGATGGCCTGCCGGAGCCGGGTCGCGGCGGTCTCGAGGTTGCGCAGCAGGAAGGGGTCCCGCAGGCCCGCCAGGGCGGGCTGGAGGAATTCACCGGCGACGTCGCCGGTGACCCCGTTGCGGACCAGGAGCTCAGCCAGCACGGGATCAATGCCCGCCTGCCGGCTGAGCGCCCCGACCTCGTCGGCCGGGAGCGGCTGATAGGTCCAGCGCATAGCGCAGTCTGGCTTCAGAAAAGGATCACTCCGATGCCTTGCTGGAGCCGGTCCATTCGTATTTCGGCGCGATGTCGTGGTGCGCCTCAACGTGCTTCCGGTCGCCCTTGTGCCACCAGTAGAAGACCGGGCTGGCGATGAAGAGCGAGGAGAAGGTACCGGTGATGACGCCGATAATCAGGGTGAAGGCCAGGTCGTTGA
>CAZFHG010000377.1:0-2181 GCA_964518665.1 uncultured Opitutaceae bacterium
CAGGATTTCGGGGATGCTGTCCAGATCCTGCCAGCCGCGGAGGCCGCAGTGCATGTGGCCGGCAAACAGGGCGGCGACGGCTGGCCGGTGTTTGTGGAGGAGCTCGCGCAGCCCCTGGCCGCCGTCCGCGTCCTTGATCCACCAGCCGCGGTCGGGGTGCAGGTTTTTGTGGCGGGGCACGTGGGTGAAGAGGATCGCGCGAAGGTCTGCCTTTTCCGCGGCGGCCAGCTGGATGTCGAGCCAGGCGAGCTGGGCGGGCGTCACATATCCGGTGTGGCTGTTGGTGTTGGCGCTGTTGAAGCCGATGAAGCGGAACGGGGGACGGTCGAAGGCGAAGTCGGTTTCGGCCTGGACCTGGCTGGTGAAAAGGGGAACGGGGTCGTGGTTGCCGGGCACGGCGTACCAGGGTTTGGACAATCCGGCGGCGATCTTTTTCCAGGCCGGGTATTGGAGAGGATTGCCCGCGTTGACCAGGTCGCCGAGGCAGAGGGTGAAGGCCGCATCGGTTGCGTTGATCTCCCGGACGGCGTTGCTGAAGGCGAGTTCATCCTGCTGACCGTGTGCGCCGAGATGGGTGTCGGAGATGAGGGCGAACCGGAAGAGCGGTGCGGGGTCGGCGGAGGCGGTCCAGGCGATGATCGGCATTCCGGCCACGATGAGCGCCAACCATTTCCACGTGCGGATGATCGGATTCAAATTCATCGCCCCCTCAATATATGACTCGTGTAAAACTGGCTAACAAAAAAAACAAATGCAACAATTTGAAATATACGTGAGACACAGGGCGTGATCAACAAGAAAAATTAAAAAGAAGCTTTTGGCAAGCTTTTGACCGCCGGATACCGGGTTCGATGGAATGAGAGCGATGTCTCATTTCACCATCAGCAGGGCGCCCTTCCAATTGGGCCGGACGACGGACTGGATCAGCAGCCCGAAGTCGTTGCCCGGCAGGGCCGCGTTGGTCTTCTCAACATTATACCGGTACTGGAAGGTGTAGACGACCTTGGCGGCGTTGGTGAAGGTGACGGTGGACAGGGGCGGCGCGTTGACGAACCAGTTGGTGATGGGGCTGTGGTGGCCGGTCGTCTGGTTGTCGATCATGCAGAGGAACTGGTTGCTGGCGCCGCCGGCGAAGCCCGGCAGGAAGATCGTGTCGATCCGGGCCGTGTAGACGTTGCCGCCGGACGTCGCGGCGGTGTTCACGGTGTAACGCTCGCCCGTGTTGGCGTTGGAGCCGGTGACGCGGAGTTGGTCGTAGTCCGTTGCCGAGGCGAGTTCCACGCGGAAGACGGCCGGGTTGGCGGACGTGGTGGATTTGAGGAAGGCGACAAACTGCCCCACGCCCAGCGTGCCGATGCCATTGTTGGCATCGGGATCGCCGGGCGAGAGCACGGCGCCGCCCCGCACTTCGAGGGTCTTGCCGATGCTGATGGCCGAGGCGAAGGCGGAGGTGCCGCCCAGCGTGCCGTTGACGTAGGTGTGCGTGTCCAGATAGGGGAAGAAGGCCGTGTTGACGAGGGCGGTGGCGTCCGCATAGAAACTGTAGAAGTTGGGCATGGCATTCGTCTGGCCGTTCAGTTCGACGAGCCCGGAGGCGATATGCACGGTGATCCCGTTGGCCCCATTGCCCCGGCCTGAGAAACCGCCCGCATAAATGGCCCGTTTCGTGTTCAGGGCGGCCAGATAGAAAATGCGGTTGGAACTGGAGGTGTTGGTGAAGAGCATGCCGGAACTGCCGGAAAAATTGGACACATAGAGAGTAAAACCGGCGGCGGCGTTCAAGTCGAAGCGGTAGCCGTCCGTTTCCACGTGGAAGCCGCGGACCTTGCGGGACGCCGGCGTGGCCCCGAAGGCGACCAGGCCCGCTGCGCCCTTGAACACGGCGTCGTTGGTTTCCACCCACGCCGTCCAGTTGCTGCCATTGTACCAGCCGGTTGGCGAGTTCCAGTTCCCCGAGCCGCCCCAGGCATTGGTGGCGCCGTGGGCGGGATCCCAGACCAACACGCCGCCGTTGGTTGAGGTGTCGGGGGGGACATAGCCGACGGGGGGGTAGGCGAGGGGGAGGTTGGTGGCGGGGTAGGAGAAAATGTTTTCAGGCAGCAGTGAGTGGATCGTTTTGCGATAGTGCGTGAGGTTGGTGCCCGCCACATCGTAAACCTCGTAGCCGAACCCGTTGTAGGG
>CAZFHG010000378.1:0-2151 GCA_964518665.1 uncultured Opitutaceae bacterium
CCCCGCCTCCACCGGAGGGTGGCGTGACCACGGGATTAACGGTGAGTTGTACGGTATTGCTGGTCACGGTGCCGTAGAAATTTGAGACGACCACGTGATAGGCGCCGGCATTGGCAGATTGGGCGCTGCTCACGGTCAGATCGGGACCGGTCGCCCCGTTGAGCGCGGCACCGTTGAAATACCATTGGTAACTAAGTATCCCGCCCGCCGCCGTGACACTGAAGATGGCGCTACCTCCGGCACTGACCGTGCGCGACACGGGCTGGGCGGAGATAACGGGCGGACTCCCCGACTCGGCCGCGAATTGCAGGTTCAACGTGATCTGCCCGAACAGCGCGTCCCAGCCGTCCACAGCGATGCGGTAAGTGGTCCCGGCCACAGCATCAAAGGCGATGGTACTGGTGCGAAGACGCGAGGGCGCAGGATTCTGCTCAGGTGTCTCGACATCGTCGTTGGACGCCAGGGGCGTCAGCGTCGCCAGCCCGGTCCCGGTGTAGGCGGCGAGGAGCGTGTCGAAATTGCTGCCGAGGGTCGTGAAGGTGATCCGACCGTTCGCCGGGGCGGTCCAGCGCCACCAGACGGAGCGACCGCCGGTTTCCGCCGCATGGCTGGGTTCGCCGGTTTCCTTGGTCGCCTGAATGTTGGTTCCGGTTGTCGTGTAGGTGGCGCTGTTTAATTGGATGATGGTAGCGCTGGCGAAGCTGTCATTGGCGGGCACCGATGCGGGAGCGCCGTAAAGCGTGCGGGCGCCGTCCAGGTCGTCGAACTGCGGCACTTCGATGTTGCCGATGCGGCTGTTCATGATGGCCGTCACGGCCTGTCCGGCCTCGTCGGGGTGAGACAGACCGAGCACATGGCCGAGTTCGTGCACCGCGATGCGTTGGATGTCGTAGGTGCTCGCCCGGAGCGGGCCGCGGTAGGAATCAAAGGATTTGGCGGCGTTGAACACGATGTCGGACTCAACGCGCTTGTCGCCCTCCACTATCGAAACCGTCACGGCCAGCGTGCTGGGGTCAAAATCATCGCCGCCGACCTTGTTCGCAATGACCACCTCATTGAGGTCGTTGCCCACGGTATTGCCGCCGGCGAGCATGATTTCAGCGGAGAATTGCACCGTGCCGACGAGGCCGTTCCAGATCTGCAGGGCGGACTGGACACTCGCGTTGTAAGAGGACGAGCCATCGCTGAGCGGCCCGGCCGGGGCCGGCAGCTTCAACCGCATGGGCACGGTTCCCGGCGCCAGGGTGATCACATAGGGCGTGGATTTCGTCGTGATCAGATCAAACGCGCAGACGCGCACTGGCAGCAACGCCACGAGGAGCGTCAATGCGCCACGCAGGACCAACCGGACGTCATCTCTGGTTCGCAGGGATTTCATTCCGTAGTCTGCGGACATTTCTGATCGCCTTGGCAAAATCCGTGGGTGACAGCGCCTGGGACGGGTCGCGCATCCGGCGCAGGCGCTCCGCCATGTCGCCCTGCGCCATCGGTTGCGCCACTTCGTCGGTCGTGAGCAACGGCACCAGATTACTGCGGTTCACATACTGACGCCCGGCCTGCTTTTCATCCCGCAGGAGCGGATATTGCCCATGCATCATCGCATAAAGCGGATAGAACACGCGGCCATTGCCCCGCACAAATAGGATGTCCTCATTCCCCACATTGAATACGGGGGCACCCTGGATCATCACCTTCCGGTCGCCCATTTGTCCGCCCAGCATGGTCAGGATCAGCGGCTGTGGCGGTGTGCCGGCGATCACCTCCAGCACTTCCAGTTCAACCTTGCTGTAGATCAGTTCGCGGCCTTCCCGGAGCCGGACCTCCGGGACTACCGACTTTACCCTGACGCGCACAATGTAGTCGGCACCATTCACCAAATCGGAAAACGCCGGTGGCACCACCGATGTGGCCGCCAGCGGACCGGCTAGGCACACCAGGCCGAGCAGCGCGCTCAACAGCAGCCGTCTAAATCTAATGCCTGTAATGGATGAGTTCATCCCAAGGTTGCGTATGAGGGCATTTGATGCTCCTCCCGACCAATTTTGCAAGGTGCGTACCTGAAGGTAGGAGCCTGCTTGCAGGCAATGGTTTGGGATGGGGCGCACCTTGTGTGCGCCCTCGGGCGTCGACGAGCGACGCCCCTACAAATCG
>CAZFHG010000379.1:0-2129 GCA_964518665.1 uncultured Opitutaceae bacterium
CCGGGCCCGAGGAGGCGCGCCTCCCGGTGAACTGGGCGATGGCGGTCGTGACCGGGCTCTTTTGGTACGGCCAGTTCTTCTTCTACAACCTCGGCCACGTGCGCATGGGCACCTACAAGTTCACCAGCTGGGCGATCCACATGACCATGCTCGTGCTCTTTAGCAACGTCGTGGGCATCGCCCTGCGCGAATGGCGCACCTGCCGGCGGCTGACGCACACGACGATCGGCGCCGCGCTGGCCGTGCTCGTCGGTGCGGTGTTGCTGCTCACCTATGGCAATTACCTCGGCGATCTCGCGGGCAAGTGAAGGACAACCTATGAAACGCTACGGCATGGTCATCGGTCTCCAGCCGGACAAGGTGGAGGAATACATGCGGCTGCACGCCGCCGTCTGGCCCGACGTGCTCAAGCAGATCGCGCAGTGCCACATCCGCAACTATTCGATTTACCTGCGCCGGCTCGGCGACGGGCAGCCGTATCTGTTCAGCTATTTCGAATACACGGGCGACGACTTCGCGGCCGACATGGCGAAGATGGCGGCCGATCCCACCACCCAGCGCTGGTGGGCCTGCTGCAAACCGTGTCAGCAGCCGCTCGCCAGCCGCGCCCCCGACGAGTGGTGGAGCGGGATGGAGGAGGTCTTCCATTCCGACTGACACTGCCGGCGCATCTGCGGATCACGGTCGCACCCACCGGCGAGGTGCTCGGGGTGACAACATCAGCATCCGAGTTGGCAGCGGTTGAGAATCGCACGAGTCAGTAGCAGGCTACACTGCACGTTGTCGTCCGCTATTGCGGTTCTGCAGCGTCTGGCGGCAGGCCTTCAAACGCGTCGTCATCTGATGTTGGATCGACTATCCCTGCGGCCTGAAATGTCGGGGTTGAGACACGCTGGCGCTTCCGGTCGAGGAGACGCACACCATGCCACCACCCTCCACGCGCGGGGCGCTCGCCGCCCCCGCACCCCGGCGGGGTAACTAGTACAAGAAAGCAAAGGTCCTGACCGTCATCGTCCCGCGTCGAACTCCGTTTTGAGGCCAGCCCGCGCCCTGATTGGTGCGGGCACATCTTCGTCGCGGTTTGTTCAAGCTTGTTCGAGGTTGTTCGAGCTTTACGTGTAAAGACCACGTGGATACCGAACGAAGCTCGAACAAACCTCGAACGAAGTTCGAACGCGGGCCGGAGATTGCTTCGATGAGGGTTCTTCGGCCTTGTTTCCATAACGTGAGGGCAGTCCATACTGGTATTCGGTTGAGCCCAGATGGATGGGATTTATGGTGATA
Organism: uncultured Opitutaceae bacterium; assembly: GCA_964518665.1. Taxonomy (GTDB): domain Bacteria; phylum Verrucomicrobiota; class Verrucomicrobiia; order Opitutales; family Opitutaceae; genus UBA2377. The sequence continues at coordinate 1,285 of CAZFHG010000379.1, forward strand.
AAATCAGGAGGATGCTCTGTTCGTTCCAGTGCAGGGTTGCAGGTCGATTACTGCTTCGGAGAATCGTCTTTGTCGCTGAGCCGTGCTGGATTGTGGCGGTGGTGGTGCAGGCAGGTGCAGTTGCTGACGTGCGCGTTGATATTCGCATCGGGGGCAGTGGGGTGGTTGCGAGTCAGCCGTCCCTTCATGCTGACAACATCCGGAAGCTGGTGGCGGGCTCCGAGCATGGAGTCCGCCGCCAGCGTGGGTTCCGGTCCGGTGGCGGCCAGCAGTCGCTGCGGTTTTGAGGACGGCGGAGGCCCCAAGAGCCGGAGCAGCCGGAAAAACCGCAGCGTCTGCGCCTGCGGTGCCTCTACCTGGCGGATGCCGGTGGCCATAGCTCGTCGGCGGCCCCGGTCAGGGCATCGTCGGGGCAGAGTCGCATTGCGTAGCCGCGTTCGAGGTTGTTCGAGGAAATCCGACCGAAGGCGGTACTCCTGAGCCTCCGGCGGAGCGAAATTTGAAAAGTCTGAACAGACTTTAAACGCACGGACTTCAAACTTTGAACCACTTTGAACAGCCTTGAAAAACTTTGAACCGGCGCGATCGGCGGCTCCAGCTCTTGGGGGCCTCCGCCGCCGCAGCGCCTCGGCGGATACGGGAATCCGCGGCATGGCAGTCTGTCGCGACCGAGAATACCGGTCGAACTGACGCCGCGCGCAGGCGGCCAGTTTGCCGACGCCCGGCCTGGCTCGGCTCGGCGCGTGGCGCGCCTCCGCCTCGCCAGCCGAGCGACGGCGCGGCCGGCGAGTGACCCTGCGGCCAACGCAGACTCCGGCTCCGTCCCTTCGCCGGAGACTGCTTCT
>CAZFHG010000380.1:0-2128 GCA_964518665.1 uncultured Opitutaceae bacterium
GACGGAATCGTCTGTTGTAATGTTCACACCATCAACGACGCCAAACGGTGCGCCTTTTGGCGACTACCGCTTCATCTGCATGAGTCCGGCTCAGGGCGACGACGCGGCGTGGGTACTAATACTTAGGAATTTGTCCAAGTTCGGATTTGATAGGGTTCGTCTTGGACCGTCCACTTGCGGCATGAAGGGGAAAAGCATGCTGCCCAGCGACCAAACCCAGATCCGCTGCTTTCTAGTGGACGACCATCCGCTGTTTGTCTCCGTGCTCATAGACCTGCTAAAGGCCGATGCCAGGTTCTTGGTGGCGGGTTCGGCCCACACCGGTAACGACATGCTGCGGGAGCTGAGGGCCTGCCCGGTGGATCTGGTGGTGCTCGACCTGCAGCTGCCGGACATCAGTGGCATCGAACTGATCGGCCTGATCCGGGCCGAGGGCCTGGCCAGGAAGATCCTTGTCTGCAGCGGCCTGACCTCCGATGAAGCCATTGAGGTGGCGTTCGCTCTCGGGGCGGATGCCTTCATCCAGAAGACGGCGGGGATCGACGAACTGCTGGCGACGCTGCTGGCGACCGCGGAAGACCGCATGCCGATGAATGCGCACGTGGGCCGGGTCTTTCGTGAAATGATCCGCTTCCGGCAGGCGCGTCTAGAGCTGAGGCCGCGCGACTTTCACGTTCTCATCGGCTTGGCCGAGCACAAGAACGTTAAGCTCCTCGCCCTCGAGCTCGGCGTTACGGCCTCGGCCATCTACAAGACCAAACACCGCATCGCCCAGCGCTTCGACGTGCGCGACCTGACCGACCTGCGCGGGCTTGCCGCCCGCCTGGGCTTGGTTCCCTACCGGGACCGGACCGGCCAATTATCAATCGCAACCGATCTATGATATCCAAAGCCCGCTCCATCCTCTTTGCAGAAGACGACGACTCAATCCGCGAAGTCACCGAATTGACCCTCAAGTCCGCGGGCTACGACGTCGTGGCGTGCCGCGACGGGAGGGAGGCTCTGGAGCACCTCGGGCACGCGGCGCCCGACCTGATCCTGAGTGATGTGGTCATGCCACGGGTGGATGGGTTCGAGCTGCTGCGCTCGGTGCGGCGCTCCCCGCGGTGGAACACCCTGCCCTTCGTGGTGATGTCGGCCCGGACGGAAACCGCCGACCAGCGCATGGGGATGTCGCTGGGCGCGGACGACTATCTGACGAAGCCCTTCAACACGGAGGACCTGCTGCGCACGCTGGAGTTGCGCCTGGAGCGGGCCGAACGGCTCAAGGAAATCACGCAGAGCCACGAGCGTTTTCTCACCCGGGTGCTCCCGCACGAGCTGCGCACACCGCTGACCGGCATCATCGGGTACGCCGAACTGATGAGCCAGGTGGGACAAAGCGGCGAGACGCTCCTGCCGGCGGACTTGGCCGACTACGGCCGGAACATCTGCAAGTCCGGCATGCAGCTGCTGCGGTTGGCGGAGGATTTCAGTCTTTGGGCCGAATATGAGCTCGCCGCCGAAAGCCGGAAGCAAATGGAAGCGCCCAAGTGGGCCGAGACTTGCCTGTCGGGCCTGGTGCTCAGCCGACAGTTCCGGCAATTCGCCTGTGATTGCGGCCGCAACCCGGACCTGGAATTGAAGATGGCTAGCGGATTACTCTCACTGCCGGTGCCGGGGCTGGAAAGGGTGCTGCGACACCTGGTAGAGAATGCCTTCTTTTTCTCAAAGCCGGGGGAAAAAGTCCGGGTGGAGGCGCGACCGACGGAGGGTTGCTATAGCTTCACGGTGACCGACCACGGCCGGGGCATGACACCCGTGCAGATCAAGCGCATTGGGCTGTTGCGGCAGTTCGGCCGCGACATCCATGAGCAGCAGGGCATGGGACTGGGTCTGGCGCTGGCCAGCCGCCTCGCCGAGCTGTCCGGAGGCGAATTCAGAGTGCAACCGAACATCAACGCCCCGGGCATCAGCGTGGAACTCAGACTGCCGCTCGCCACGGACCGGAATGAGAACCAGCCGCCCAAACCGGTGGCCCAAGGAACGGAGGCCGGATGACACGGCCGGTGCGATTAGTCGGGTTGAAGCGACCCGGCTTGGCTTGGGGCATATCCCCCAGGGAAGCGGGAAAACAGTGTCGCCAAAT
>CAZFHG010000381.1:0-2119 GCA_964518665.1 uncultured Opitutaceae bacterium
GTCGTCAGTGCGGCTCTCTCGCACCAGTGCCGGCTGAAGACCGGCACTACGTTTCTGCGCCATCATGCCGCTCAAGGCGATTTGGCCGAATCGTCACCATAACGACACAGGTTTGACACGTACACCGGGCCTAATGGTTGCGCGCTCCCGCACCCATCCCTGTGAACATCGCCATCGTCACCGAAACCTTTCCGCCCGAAGTCAACGGCGTGGCGATGACCTTTGGCCTCATCGCCCGCGAATTGAGCCGCAGGGGACATCGGGTGACGGTGTACAGGCCGCATCGTCGCGATCTGTCCGCGCCGGCGCCAAGCGCCGATTACAACGAGGTCGCGATGCCGGGCATGCCCATCCCGGGCTATCCGCTGCTGCGACTCGGCCTGCCGGCCCGCGGCCGGCTCATGCGCCAGTGGCGACAGGCGCGCCCCGACCTCGTTCACGTGGTCACCGAAGGACCGCTCGGCGCTTCCGCGATCACAGCCGCGCATCAGCCGGGGTTGCCGGTCACCTCCAGTTTTCACACCAACTTCCACGCCTACACCGGCAACTACGGTTTCGCACCCCTGCGCCGGGTCGTGCTCGCCTGGCTGCGCCATGTGCACAACCGCACGCGGCTGACCTTTGCGCCGACCCATGAACTCTGCGATGAATTGGCGGCGCTGGGTTTCCGGAATCTCGCCGTGCTTTCCCGCGGCGTGGACGTGGCGCAGTTCAATCCCGCCCGGCGCAGCCGTGAACTCCGTGGCTCCTGGGGAGCAGACGACACCACGCCCGTCGTGCTGCACGTCGGCCGCATGGCCCCGGAGAAAAACTACGAACTGGTCTTCCGCGCCTTCGACGAAATGCGGGCGGCCAATCCCGGTTGCCGGTTTGTCCTCGCCGGCGAGGGCCCGTTGAAAGCGCAACTGTGCCGCGAGCATCCGGAATGCGCATTTGCGGGATTCTTTTCCCGCGAGGAGATCGGCCGCTATTACGCTTCCGCCGACATCTACTTCCACGCCAGCCTGACCGAGACTTTTGGCAATGTCCTCACGGAGGCGATGGCCAGCGGTCTCGCCGTGGCCGGCTTCGACTATGCCGCCGCCCGCCAGTTCATTCGCGACGGAGAGAACGGACTCAGCGTTCCCTGCGACCAGCCTGAAGCGCTGATCGCCGCTGGCGTCAGGCTCGCCACGGATGAGTCTCTCCGGCTCCGGCTGCGCCGGTCCGCCCGGGCTGCCGTCGAAAACCAATCCTGGGAAAACGTCATCGGTCGCTTTGAAACCGATCTGCTCGCCGCCGCTGGTGTCGCCGGCCCGCTCGAGCCGGTCCCCTTGCCGATGGCGCACCCCGCATGAAAACCACCGCGGCGACTCGCATCCTCATCCTCACCGCCGGCTATGGCGAAGGTCACAATGCGGCCGCCCGCAATCTCGCCGCCGCCTTCGATGCCCGGGGCGGCGCCGGCACCGCCCGGGTAGCCGATCTCTTCGCTCTCGGTTCGCCGCGCCTCAACGCGTTCACGCGCAGTGCCTACCTCGCCGCCATCAATCATACCCCGCGGTTATGGAGCGCATTCTTCGGCTGGATCGATCGCTCGCGTCCCCTGCCCCGCCATCTCTGGCTCTTGCGCCGCGAACAGGCCGTGCTCGCACAGCTCATCCGCGAACTGTCGCCCGCGGCCATTTGCAGCACCTATCCCGTGTACGGCTTCATGCTCGATCGTCTCGCCGCCAACGGCGGACTGCGCGCTCCGCACTACAACATCGTTACCGACTCCATCAGCATCAACTCCCTCTGGTGGCTGCCAAGCTGCGCCGGCTGGTTTGTGCCCAACGCCGACTCCGCCGCCGTCATGCAGGCGGCCGGCCTCGACCCGGAGCGGATCCATAACCTCGGGTTCCCCGTGCCTGAAATTTTGCACGCGCCCATCCCGACCCTGGCACCGCCGAACCTCGCCGCCGGCCACGCACCGCGCGTCCTCTACATCATCAACTCCGGTACGCGACACGCGGAAAGCACTGCGCAACGCCTGCTCGCCGAGGAGGATTGGGTGGTCACCTGTGCCGTGGGGCGCGACCACACCTTGCGGCAGCGTCTGCAAAAAATGGCATCCGGACGCCGCACACCCGCCATCATC
>CAZFHG010000382.1:0-2102 GCA_964518665.1 uncultured Opitutaceae bacterium
GTTGTTTCTGTAACTGTCTTTAACCCCGTAGTAATCCCGTGCCACATAGTTCCAAGCTCCCGGGACCCAATCGATAACCGTCATCGGCAGCCAGTTGTTGAAATCATCGGCGTAATTGACCAGCCCCAGCCCCACCTGCTTCAGATTGTTGATGCAGAGGGCGCCCTTCGCCTTGTCTCGCGCCTTGGTAAGCGCGGGCAGTAACATGCTTGCCAGTATCCCGATGATCGCGATAACGACCAGGAGTTCGACGAGGGTGAAGGAAATGCAGATTGCGGAGTGCGGAGTGCGGAGTGCGTAGAAAAAAGAATTGGAATTGGAGGCAATGCCGATTTTAAATTTCCGATTTCCGATTTTAGTCCTATCAAAATTAGAAAATAAGTCATTCCCAATTTTATTATTTAATTTCAAATCGGCAATCCCCAGTCGCAAAGAAGCTATGGCGGACACAGTCGGCAATCGCCAATTGGCAATTAGTTGCTGTTTTAGAATTCCCATTTGCATTTCAACACCTCCATTTTTTTTATATTCTTTCATGACATTAATTATATACTTAAAATGCTGAAAATCTCACCATATTTTTAGATCCGCTTTACATATTTTTAGATTTAAGGCAAAAACTTTTCAAATCCTTTTCTCCGCATCGCTGCAATTGACGCCCGGGTGCCGTCGGTGACACCGTCACCTTTGGCGTTGAACGGCGGATTGGGTCACGTGCGGCACACACCTCACTTCAACGTCTTGTTCATGTTGTAATCCTGTCCGCCGCAAACCAGGGCTTGACGGACGGATTGACCGCATGTTCCGGCCACCTACCTGAGAGGACGTCCACCACCGCGCGGGCACCGCGCCGGCGGGTGACCGCACCGGACTCCACAGAGGCCGCCGCAACATGCGGCGTCAGCAGGACCTTTTCCAATTTGAATAGTTCGTGATCCGTGGCGAAACCATCAGCGCTGAACACATTGACAATTCCGAATACGTCCAGTGCGGCGTAGCGGATTACACCTTCACGGAGCGCCTGCGCCAAATCGTTTTCATTTGTCAACTCGCCGCGGCCGGTGTTGACCAGGACGGCGCTGGACTTCATCTTCTTGAACTGCGGCATGGCCAGCATGCCTCGGGTCGAGGGCAGCAGCGGGCATAGTGGGCAGAGGTAGTCCGACTCAGCCAGGATCTGGTCGAGCCCTGCGATGGCGACGCCCTCGCGTTCGGCCAGTTCCGGGGTCAGGCACGGGTCGCTGGCGAGCACCCGCATTCCAAACGCCCTGCATCTTTTCGCAACAGCCCGACCGATCAGACCAAAGCCGATTATGCCCACGGTCTGAGCACTGAGCCGGTGCATCTGTGGCAGTTCTAGCGGTCTGCGTCCACTGCGAATTTCGCCGTCCAGGAACTTGAGTTGCCGCGCCGCGGCGAGCAGGAGGGCCATGGTATGGTCCGCGACTTCATCCGTGAATGCGTCCGGGAGATTGTTGACGATGATGCCCTTGCGGGTGGCCGCATCAATGTCAATCTTGTCCACGCCGGTTCCGATGCGGGAGATGATCTTGCAGCGGGTCAGTTGCTCGACAACGGGGCCGCGGAGATAGGCGGAGATGATCAGGATGGCGTCGGCGTTACGGCAGGCGTCGAGGATCTCGGAGTCGTTCCCCCCCTCTATCTCGACCAGTTCCGGTGTGAGTTCCGCTAGGATATCACGCTCATCCTGGCTCATGGGGATGGTTGTGGCGTTCAGCCGGACAATCTGTGGAGATGGTGTGGTAGTCATTGAATGTCATTCCTTAGAGTATTGGATCTGGCCGACGGAGTTTTTCGAGGCGAATGGCGAACTCGGTGCCGATTTCGCCGAAAGGCCGTCTTTGATGGCTGTGATGCCGGCCCGGGTGGCGTTCCACATCGAGACAATGTCGGCGGCGCACCAGAAGACCCGCATCCCCTGGTCGCGCCAGTAGCGCACCCAGGTGGGGTCGCCGCCGGCGATGCCCGGCAGCACGCCGTGCCGCTCACAGGCGGCGATGATGGATTGGACGGCCGTTATGTACTGCGGCGAGTCGAACTGCCCGAGGATCCCCATGCCCAGGGAGAGGTCGTCGTTGCCG
>CAZFHG010000383.1:0-2099 GCA_964518665.1 uncultured Opitutaceae bacterium
GCATGGCCTTCGTGCTGGTGCAGCATCTGGCACCGGACCACAAAAGCATCCTCACCGACCTGATCCGGCGCTACACGCGCATGCAGGTCTTCGAGGTCGAGGACGGCATGACGGTCCAGCCCAACTGCGCCTATATCATCCCGCCGGGGCGCGACATGGCCTTTCTTAACGGCGCCCTGCAACTGCTGGAGCCGGCCGCCCCGCGCGGCCAGCGCCTGCCCATCGATTTCTTCTTCCGCTCCCTGGCCCAGGACCAGCGCGAGCGGGCCATCGGCATCGTGCTCTCGGGCACGGGCAGCGACGGGACGCTGGGCGTGCGCGCCATCAAGGGCGAGGGCGGCATGGTCATGGCCCAGAACCCGGAGTCCACCGAATACGACGGCATGCCGCGCAGTGCCCTGGCCACGGGCCTGGTGGACTACGAACTGCCCCCCGCCGAGATGGCGGCCCAACTCATCGCCTACACCACCCATGCCTTCGGCAAACCGCCCCGGCCTGCCACTCCGCACGCCAAGACCGAGAGTGCGCTCAAGAAGGTCTTTGTCCTGCTGCGCGCCCAGACCGGCCACGATTTTTCGCAGTACAAGCCCTCCACCATCAGCCGCCGGATCGAGCGGCGCATGGCCGTGCATCAGATCGAAACCCTGGAGGATTACGTCAAGTTCATCCAGCAGACCCCCGACGAAGTGGAGGCCCTGTTTCGCGACATGCTGATCGGCGTGACCCATTTCTTCCGCGATCCCGAAGTCTTCGCCGCCATTGAAGCGCAGGTCATCCCCGGTCTCTTTGCCGGCAAGCCCGCCGACGCCGCCGTCCGCGTCTGGGTGGCGGGCTGTTCCACCGGTGAGGAGGCGTATTCCCTGGCCATCCTGCTGGCCGAGCGACAGGAGGCGTTGAAACAGAGCGACAAGGTGCAGGTCTTCGCCACCGACATCGACAGCCGGGCCATTGCCGCAGCCCGCGCCGGCATCTTTCCGGCCTCCATCGCCGCCGACCTCACGCCGGAGCGGCTGGCGCGCTTTTTCTCGCGCGAACCGGGCGACAACGCCTATCGAATCCACAAAGGCATCCGAGGCATGCTGATCTTCTCCGAGCAGGATGTGCTCAAGGACGCGCCCTTCTCCAAGCTGGACCTGGTCACCTGCCGCAACCTGCTCATCTATCTGAACGCCGAGCTGCATAAGAAACTCGTCCCGCTGTTTCACTATGCCCTGAAACCTAACGGTTTTCTCGTATTGGGAACCTCCGAAACCGTGGGTGAGTCTGACGATCTCTTTGCCGCTCTGGAGCGGAAGCACAAGATCTACCGGCGCAAGGAAGACCTCCTCGGCGCCCAGCGCGCGGGAATGGGGCGCTTCCTGCCGACCGTGACGGCCATTGACGTGGCGCTGCCACGGGCCGCCCGGAATACGGACTATCCCCGGAAACTGCCGCTGCGCGAGCTGGCCGAACAGGCCCTGCTCCAGCAGGTGGTCCAAGCCGGTGCGCTGGTCAATGCCGGGGGGGACATCCTCTACCTCCACGGCCGCACCGGCATGTACCTGGAACCCACACCAGGAGAGAGCGGCTTCAGCAACATCCTGAAAATGGCCCGGGAAGGGCTGCGCCACGAACTGACCACGGCGCTGCACAAAGCCTCACAAACCAGGGAACCCATAATGTGCTCGGGCTTGCGGGTGAAAACCAACGGTGATTTCACCACCGTAAACCTGACGGTCCGTCCGGTGGCTGTCGCCCCGCCCGAGCCGCCCTTGTATCTGGTGGTCTTGGAGCAAGCGCCGGCACCAGTGATCAGTGACCAGTTATCAGTGACCAGTGGCATGGCCGAGCCGGCCAGCGCGGAGGCCGGAACCCGCATCGCAGCGCTGGAGCGGGAGCTGCGGGCCAAGGATGAGTATCTTCAGGCTGCCAACGAACAACTGGAGACCTCCAACGAAGAACTCAAGTCGGCCAACGAGGAGATGCAGTCGGTCAACGAGGAACTGCAATCCACCAACGAGGAACTGGAAACTTCCAAGGAGGAACTGCAGTCGGTGAACGAGGAACTGGCCACGGTCAACGCGGAACTGCAGACCAAAGTGGTGGACCTGTCGACGGTC
>CAZFHG010000384.1:0-1054 GCA_964518665.1 uncultured Opitutaceae bacterium
CGTTATAAATTCAGCTAAAGCGGTCGGGACAAACCCGCTTTGGCATGCATCATCGTCAGGGCGGGTTTTTGCATTTCCGTTTTGACAAAACTGTCCGTCGCCGAGTTGAGCAGCAGCTTGCAGGGCGACTCAGAAATGCTGCTAAAGCGTTGGCTCTCCGGTTTCCGGGAGCCGGTTTGTAACCACAGGCAACAGACTGGAGAGCATCACATGAGCAAGAGCGCATCGCCGTCCGGCCCGCCGGACACCGTGACCTAAAGACCGCAACAGTCAATTGGATTTCTGCAGCAGGACAGCTACGTCCGCTGCACGGGGAAGGGCTTGCCTTCTTTGCGCCATTTTGGCGGTGATCCGGTTCTTTTCATCATGGAGATGCGCTATGCAAAAGCAACCCACACAGGGCGGCACGCCCACGCTTGCCGAACAACCGGCTCCTCAGGAGATCCACAAGAAGAACGCCTGGTGGCGCCAGCCCAGGATCAACCGGTCGGTGCGCCGGCTGCCCTACGTCATTTCGGAGGGTGATGTCTGGTTCGGCCGCAAGGTCCCTGGCGGCAGGGCCTGGGTATGGCTGGAAGCCAGCGAGGAGTCGCTGGACAAGAGTCCGGCGGCCAACGACCGGAAGTTCAGTCGGCCGGGCGGGAAATAGATGGACGGGCTGCCGGCGGATGCCGGCAGCCACGCAGCAGCGTTCTTTGACAATTCGGGGATTCAAAACAACTACCGGTGACGGGCGGCGAAGTGCCGCCCAGGCCGGAACCACAAGGAGATATGCATGAACAAGACACATACACTGACCTTGTCGCGCTGGCACAAGGTGGCGGAACGACTGTCGCGCGATTACACGGAAACGGTGTTCAAAGCCAAGCAGGCCCTGACCCAGACCCGCGTGTCCGCCTACGTCGGGGAAAGCCAGGAAGAGGCGCTGCGCGAGCAGGCGTCCGACTGGTCGGCACGCCTGGAGCGTGCCTTCCGGCTACAGGACGGCATCGGCGACATCCGGCGCGTTCTGGGAGACGCCAACGCACAACACGGCGTCACGGCCTTGCTGGCC
>CAZFHG010000384.1:1064-2074 GCA_964518665.1 uncultured Opitutaceae bacterium
GGCAGAAGGTGCTGACGGAACTGGTCGAGGGCCAGGCGCCGGACATGATCGCCATCGGCGAACTGAAGCACATCCCGGCCGACTATGTCGCCGACGGCGACAACTATGACCGGCGCCGCCCGCAGTTGCGGGTGCGGATGCTGGAGCGCGCAGAGGTGATCCGATTGCGCGAGGAACTCGATGTCGTGCGCGCACGGGCCTATGCCCTGGCCGACGAAATCGCGGAGAGGAACAAGGCGACCCTGGCGCTCGAACTGACCGGGGAAGTGGCCGGCGCCGCCGGCCTGTAAAGAATTCGGTGCCTTCGGGCACCGATCCAGGAGGCCGTGCCGTCCGGTCTTCGGGTGACTGATCCGACGGCCGCGGAAGGACCAAAATAATCGGAGCCGAACCTGCTCGTCGTCCCGGACCGGATGGACCAGCGGCCAAACAACCCTTTGCTCGTTGCTTGCCGCACCCGGAGGGAATGGAATGACGACGATGCGGTTGCCAGTTGTCGGTTGATTTTTGCTTCGTCCTTCCGCGCCTTTTATTCAGGAGAACATGAAATGAGACGTGTATCGAAACGCGAGATCGGATTCCGCTTCGGTCTCGTCGATGAAGTTCGTGTTCCCGTGATTCATCGCGAGCGAAGGGGAGTCGAAACGAGGCTCGAAGGGGTGGACTGCCATCTGGCGCTTCTGCCCGACGAGTGGAACGACCTGGCGCGCCCGGGCGTGATCCGCGCCCGCCTGTCGTTCATTCCCGAGCGGCAGGGGGATGGCTGGCTGGCGAAGGGAACCAAGCCCAATCCGGATGCGCTTTCTTTCCCATGGCGGACATCTCGGAAGGTTTACCTGGTTTCCGAAGGCGTCCGCTCCGACGTCAAAATATCGCGCCACGAGGCGTTCGCCAGACGCTACCCGGTCGGCTCGCTGGTCCAGGCCCGCGTCCTGAGGCAAGGCGACACACATGTACGCCTGGAACTTCCCGGCGGGCTGATCACCCGGATGGCGAGCGGCGACTATTGG
>CAZFHG010000385.1:0-2073 GCA_964518665.1 uncultured Opitutaceae bacterium
AGAAGAAAGAGGTGTTCAGGTGCGGTTCGGGGCGGCCAGGACGCTGTGGCTGCGGGCGCCGGACTTGATGCTGGTGAGGCCCAGGTTCTTCGCGACGAGTTCGACGATCTCGCTGACGCGGAAGGTGAGGCCGTCCGTCTTGGTGATGCTCGCGATGGCGGGATTGCAGAAGCGTGCGCGGAGCAGCGTGGTGAGCTGGCCGTAGCCGTAGAGACCCTCGTCGTTGATCTCGACGACGCGGATGTTCTTGTACCGGGCGAAGATGGCCTCGAGGCCCGGATCAAACGGGTGGATGTGGCGGATCTGCAGGTGGCCGACCTTGACGCCGGAGGCCTGCAGCCGGCCGACGGCTTCATGGATGGGGCCGTAGGTGCAACCCCAGCCGACGAGCAGCACGTCGCCGGACTGGTCGCCGAAGACCTCGGGTGCCGCATAGGTGGCGGCCACGGCCTTGATCTTCTCGCGGCGCTTCGCGGTCATCTTGGTGTGCAGCGCGGGATTCGCGGTCGGGTGGCCGAGTTCGTCGTGCTCGAGGCCGGTGACGATCGGGTATTTGCCTGAACCCATCACAGCGCCCGGAGGTGCGTGGCGGGTCAGGGCATCGAGGGGATAGGGTTTGAAGCTCGCGTCACGCGTGCTGAGGTCGGGCTTGGCCTCGACCATGAGCGTCGGCAGGTCGGGTTCGTCGAACGCCTCGATGCGGGTCGCGAGCGCCTGGTCGGTTAGGATGATGACCGGGGTGCTGAACTCGCGGGCGAGGCGGCAGGCCTCAAGGGCAATGTAGAAGCAGTCCTCGACCGTGGCGGGCGCGAGCACGACGCGGGGCGCGTCGCCGTGGCTGCCGTAGATGGCCTGCATCAGGTCGCTCTGCTCGATGTTGGTGGGCAGGCCCGTGGAGGGACCGCCGCGCTGGACGTTGATGACGATGAGGGGAATCTCGGCCATGACCGCCCAGCCGAGGGCTTCGGCCTTGAGTGAGAGGCCGGGACCGGAACTGCCGGTGATGGCGAGATTGCCGCCGTAGGAGAAACCGAGGGCGGTGGAGATGGCGGCGATCTCGTCCTCGCACTGCACGAAGATGCCGCCGTATTTCGGCAGTTCGGTGCGGAGGGTCTCCATGATGGAGGACCACGGCGTGATGGGATAGGCGGCGCCGTAGCGCACGCCGGCGGCGATGAGGCCGTAGGTCAGGGCGGAGTTGCCGTCGGTGGTGACCTGCGGACGCGCGCCAGGCAGCGGTGCGGGCTGCTCCAGGCGGTACAGGCACTGCTGGAGATTCTCGGAGGGGAACGCGTAACCGGCGTCGAAGGCGAGGAGGGCGTTGCGGACGATGTCCTCGTTCTTGCCGCCGAAGCGCTCCTTGATGAGCTGCGAAAGCTTCGGGACGTTGAGGTCAAACATCCGGGCGAGCACGCCGAGCACGTAGATGTTCTTGCCCTTTTCCTTGGCGGAGCCGCCCACGGCCTCGACCGTGGCGGTGGTGAACGGCACGCCGACAGCGGTAATCTCGCGATCCTCGGGATTGGGCTGCACGTGATCGGAATCGTAGAGCAGGACACCGCCGGGGCGGAGGGCGGGGCGGTGGCTCTCGTAACTGTGCTGGTAGAAGGCCACGAGCACGTCGGCGCGGTCGCCGGCGGACAGGATGTCGCCGGTGCCCATGCGTACCTGGAAGATGGAGGGTCCGCCCGAGATGGTGGACGGGATGGTCATGTAGGTCATGACCTCCTGGGCGGAGCGGCCGGCGAGCCGGGCGAGGAAGCCGCCGACGGCCTGAATGCCGTCCTGGGAGTTGCCCGCGAGGCGGATGACTACGTCGTTGAGGGAGCGGGGTGTGGCGGCGGACTTGCCGCCGTCGGGTGTTTCGGAGGAAGTAATGCTGACCATGGGGAGGACCAACGTGGGCCTTTCGTGGAGCGGCGTCAAACGGAGGTCCCCCTCGGGCCACAGGCGTTTCTTGTGCTGTAGAGCACCCGACGACCGGCCTGTCAGAGGGCAGACTATTAGCCGAGGGTCGCTGGGAGGGGCGGGGCTTGAGGGAATCTACTTTTGGTGGGAGGTGGTGAAAGTGCC
>CAZFHG010000386.1:0-2023 GCA_964518665.1 uncultured Opitutaceae bacterium
GTTTGTCTTCATTGCGGTCTCTGCAACGCTATGCACATGAAACCATCCCAGCTTTTCCTTCGTATAACGGCAGGGTTTGCCCTCTCCTTGGCTGTTGCTCTGCAGTCGGGCTGCGTCGTGGCCGCAGTGGGCGCGGGCGCCGGAGCGGTGGCTTATATCCGCGGTGACCTTGAGGCCACCCTTGAGAGCTCGCTCAACGCCACCAACAAGGCGGCGGGACGCGCCATCAGCCAGTTGGAGTTTGCCAAAGTCAGCGAGAACAAGGACGCCCTGACCTCCAATATCACGGCGCGTACCGCCCAGGACAAGAAGGTGGAGATCTTTATGACCAAGGTTTCGGACTCGATCACCAAGGTGAGAATCCGCGTTGGCGTATTTGGCGACGAGGCGGTCTCGATGGCCATCCTCGACAAGATCAAAGCGGCGCTCTGAGACCTCTGATCCCTGTTGGAATTTCCGGGCGGCCTCGCGTGAGGCCGCCTTTTTTACGCCTGCGCCGACACCTGTTGAGCAGGCATCCGCCCCGGGCTTCCCCAGTTCCGGGGTTGCAATGCGCGGCAATTCGACGACTCTTGCCCCTTTCATCCTTACTCATGCTTAGAAAGTTCATTGCGAAGCTGCGCGGCAAACTGTCACCCACTTCCGAATCAAAGCCGGCCCATACCGCCGGAAAACATCCCGCCAAGCCCCAATCCCATCCGGAAGCGCGCCCGGAGCGCGGGCCGGCCAGGGCTGCCAGTCACGGACCGGCCCGCGAACCCCGGCCCCAGCGTGAAGAGCACGGCACCCGCAACCCCCAGCGCAGCGAGCATGGTGCACGTGGCGGTCAGCGTGGCGGACGCGGAGAACCTTCCCGGAGTGGCGGCGGTCACATCGGCCACCGGGGCGATCATGCCGGCGGACCCCATGCGCGTCGCGAGCGACCGCAGATCGACAAGACTTTTGACCATCCGCGCACGGCCGACATCAAGCCGAAGGTGCCGGTGGACATCCCGAAGATGGACACCGAGTTCACCAAACTCGGGCTCTGCGATGCCCTGGCCTTTGCGGTGCAGGAGATGGGCTACACCACACCAACCCCGATCCAGGCGCAGGCGATTCCAGTGGTGCTGAAGGGCGGCGATGTCATTGGTTCGGCCCAAACCGGTACCGGCAAGACGGCGGCCTTCGCGCTGCCGATCATCCAGCGCCTCGCCGGCCACGGCAAGCTGCGCTGCCTCATTCTCGAACCGACCCGCGAACTGGCCCTGCAGGTCGAGGAAGCCTTCCAGAAGTTTGCCAAGTTCACCGACCTGCGTGTAACCATCGTTTACGGCGGGGTGGGCTACGGCAAACAGCTCGAGGATCTGCGCCACGGCATGGACATTCTGGCCGCCACTCCAGGCCGTCTGCTCGACCATCTCGAGCAGGGCAATTGCTCGCTGAAGGATATTGATATCCTCGTCCTCGACGAGGTGGACCGCATGCTCGACATGGGCTTCCTGCCCGATGTCCGCCGCATCGTGCAGCAGACGCCGAAGACGCGGCAGACCCTCTTCTTTACCGCCACCCTGCCGCCGGAAATCGCGCAGCTCGCCGGTTGGGCGCTCCGCGATCCGCTAAAGATCGAGATCGGCCGCCAGCGTTCTCCGGCCGAGACGGTATCGCACGGGTTTTATCCCGTGGTGGCTTCGCAGAAATTCGAGCTGCTGCAGCTCCTGTTGGAGCGGACGGATTTCAAAAGCGTACTGATCTTTACCCGCACCCGCATGGGAGCCGACCGCATCGCCCGCAAGCTGCAGGGCAATGGCCACACCGTGGGCGTGATGCATTCCGACCGCAACCAGCGCGAGCGCATTGAGGCCCTGGACGGCTTCAAGAGCGGCAAGTTTGAAGTGCTGGTGGCGACCGATATCGCCGCCCGCGGCCTCGACATCGCCGGCGTCTCCCACGTCATCAATTACGACGTCCCGGAAAACGCCGAGGACTACGTGCACCGCATCGGCCGCACCGGCCGGGCGCACCACACCGGCGACGCCTTCAC
>CAZFHG010000387.1:0-1644 GCA_964518665.1 uncultured Opitutaceae bacterium
CCCGCCAGTGCTGCTATGGCCGCAGCATCAGCCTCCCATCCGATTTGCGCGAACTGTTCCGCGATTCCGGTGGCATCCGCCGCTGCGAGCGCCTTCCGTGTCAACGTCGCCAGAAGGCTCAGGTGTTCGAGCGCCACCGCCAACGGCGCCCGACCCAGTTCGCGCCAGACCCAGCCGCGCCGGCAGCCGTGCTTTTTCTCCAACTCCAGGACAGCGGAGGCAGCCTGTTCGGAATGGCTGTCTTTCAGCGCCAGGAGCACTTTAGCAACGTCCGACTCGTCCTGGGTGTTAAAACAGGGCCAAACCTCGCGATCAAGCCCCAGCATACCGTCCGTGGTCGGCGAGGCCCGTTCGAGCAAAACGGCCACAGCGGGATAGCGGTTCGGTGCTTCGGTAAAGCGCTTCCAGACCTTGCCCCACTCACCGGAACGGTTTCCCATTAGCTCCGCTGCCCGCAGTTCGCCGTCTGTCTCGGGGTGTAGATGGAAATCGGCCGCGCATTGCGCGCAGAAAGCCTGCCACTCCGAATCGGGCTTGCGCTTCCGCGCCTCTGCAGGATCGTTCATCCAGCGAAGAATCTCGGCAGGAAGGTCAGGTGACAGCAGCGCATTCAAGAAGGGAGCGTCAAGGCGGGATCCGGCCAGACTGGCGATACGCTCGTTCAGCAGCACGGCCAGTGACCGGTCCAACGCCACGGACGTATCGGCTGTGTCCGCCACATCCAGCCCCAAGCCGCCGTAGGTCGAGGTGAGAAAGGCGAAGGGGGTCCAGTCCCGGCCGTTCGGATGCGACCACACGGCCCCGCGAAACTGCAGTTCAATCAGAGGATCCAACTCAACGGGACTCTCCTCGACGGCACGCAGGGCTTGCCGGCTGACGCCGGGGAGATAGAATATCGGCGCCTGCCCCGAAGCAGGATGCTCGGGCACGGTCCTTGCCTCGACACAGCGGAGCCAGATTGCCGGTCCGGTCCTGTCTGCCGGTGCAAAATCGCCCAGCACATAAAGTTCCGGCATCAGTGTCTTCAATTCCGCCAACACGCCAGCCCAGCGCCGGTCACCATCGGGCCACAGAATCGCGGCCGGTGGCGTCTGGTCGCCCGTCGTATAGGCCTCTGCAACCGCCCGCACGCGCTGCGCGAGCCGTTCGCCGATGGTTGTCGCGTCCTCATCCTGCACGGAACCCACCCAGTTCGAGCCAGCCGTGTAGGGCTTGGCTTCGATTACTGCTGTCCTCTTTATTCTTTGCTTTGCCATGGTTTATCCGTCACGCATCATTTCTCGTTTTGGAAACCTTACCAAATATCACGGGCTTTGTCGCTAAGACAACTTAAACTGATAGGTCGGCAGACATCCGGGCACGCTTTTGCCGATCGTGCAGACCAGCGGCCCCAGGAAATGCACATGGTGCGTCGAATCATCCACCAACGCCATCACATCGTCGTTCAGCCGTTGCCAATTGGCCTTGTGCCAGGAGTACGAGCGCTGAAACAGTGGCACGATGTAATGCCCTGGCGCATGTAGAATCTCGCTCACTGTTCGTGCTTTTGCGTCCATTTGTTTCTCCTTACGTGCGATTACTCAATGCATTCTATATATGGTGCGCTCATAGCGGCATTCCGAGGATGATGGACAGGTCTTTGAA
>CAZFHG010000387.1:1654-2013 GCA_964518665.1 uncultured Opitutaceae bacterium
CCAGGGCAGATGCGCTGGACCAAGTAGCGCAGGCATTCCACATACACATCAAACTCCCGCACGGCACCCCTGACGTCGTCTACGACCTGGGCGAAACCTCGTTGCTGCACGACGAGGAACTCCGGATCCCAAAGTGCGCGCAGCAGATCCACCGGAACAGCCTTGGCTCCAAACACGGCCGGCAGGTCCTTGCGACACCGTTGAACGAACCGAGTCCCCATTCTGCCGCCGCACAACCTGTGAATGTCATAGAAATCCCGTGCACGATTCTTGTTCGAACGGAACTGGTACTCGGGGTGCTGCTGGCATATTGCCATCAGTTTCTCCAAGACAAGCAGTTCTCTTGTGTATCCGTGTAC
>CAZFHG010000388.1:0-1983 GCA_964518665.1 uncultured Opitutaceae bacterium
GGGTCTCGCCTGCCTGGCCATTCTCGCGAACCGCGTCCATCGCCCTGTCCCGGAACACGAAGCTGCACTGAAGGCCGGCATCGACTTTATTCTCCTCCAGCAAAATGAAAAGGGCATGGTCGGCATTAACCTGTACGAGCACGCCATCGCCACGCTGGCGGGGTTGCAGATGCTCGGAATGGGCGCAGCGGAAAGCGATCCGCGCCTGACCGCCTTCTGCCGCCGCGCGATTGACCTGACCCTATCGGGGCAGACGGTGGCCAAGTTGAAGCGCAATCAGGGCGGCTGGACCTATGACGCGACGGGCGCGAACTCCGACATGTCGAACACCTCGTGGCAACTGCTGGTGCTGTACAGCGCCCGGCAGTGCGGGTTTGTGATCGATCCGGCATACTTTCGCTCCGCGCTGGGTTACATCAATCTCTGCATGCAGAAGGATGGCTACGGGTATACACCGCCCTTCACGGAACGCAGCGGCAAGAGCCACCGCAGCCTGACGGGGGTGGCGTTGTTCCTGAAGGAAATTCTCGCTCCCGGCTCGATGGACCTTGAGCCCGGAATCGTGCGCTGGCTCACCGAGGCACAACCGTCCTGGGGCGGCGCCCAGTACCGCGGCTACTTCTTCTGCGCGTCGTTCTATATGACGCAGGGCATGTTCCAAATCGGCGGCACGTTGTGGGAGGATTACTACAACCGTTTGACGGCGCTGCTGCTCGAACGGCAGGAGAGCGATGGACATTGGCCATTCCCCCCGGACAACCTGGAGGAAGGCGTGAAGGCGGGTCCGGTCTACGCCACCGCGATGGCCGTGCTGATGCTGTCGCAGGAAAAACAGTACCTGCCGATCTATCAGCGGCAACGAGAGATCACCTATTAATGAAGGGAGTTGAGTCGTGGCCAAAGTGACGTTGGAACATGTTGACAAAATCTACCCCGGCAATATCAAGGCGGTGGACGATTTTAATTTGGACATCAAGGACGGGGAATTTATAGTTTTGGTGGGTCCGTCAGGTTGTGGCAAATCGACCACCCTGCGCATGGTAGCGGGGTTGGAGGAGATTTCCGGTGGCACCATCAGGATTGGCGAACGGGTGGTGAACGATGTGCCGCCCAAGGATCGTGACATCGCCATGGTGTTTCAGAATTACGCCTTGTATCCGCACATGACGGTGCGGGAGAACATGGCGTTCGGGCTGAAGCTGCGCAAATTTCCGAAGAAGGAGATTGAAACGCGGGTGGCCGAGGCGGCGCGCATTTTACACATCGAAGAGTTGAATTGGCATCCACACCTGCACGCCCTGGTCACCGACGGCGCCTTCGCCCCGGCTGGTACCTTCATCCCCATGCCCGCCATAGAGCCGCAGGAGCAGACAACATGGGCCGAGTTAAGGGAAGTGCAGGCCATGGCAGCTAAAGCAGTCCCGAATGCTGCAATGGTCGTCACGACGGATCTGGGCAGTCCTGAAAACCTCCATCCGCCGCGCAAGAAGGAGATCGGCGAGAGGCTGGCGATGGCCGCGTCGGGAATGGTCTACGGCAAGGATGTCAGCTATAAGTCTCCGGAATTCAAGGAGATGAAAATTGAAGGAGGAAAGGCGATGATCGCATTTTCCAACGCCGATGGAGGGCTGGTGGCACAGGGTGAAACGGTTACAGGTTTTACCATTGCCGGAGAGGACCGGAAGTTCTACAACGCCGATGCCGTGAAGGTCGAAGGCAACAGGGTTACCGTCTCAAGCCAGAAAGTTCCGCATCCTGTGGCGGTCCGCTACGGGTGGGCCAACTGTCCGCTTACAAATCTTTTCAGCAAGGCGGGACTGCCCGCAGGGCCGTTCAGAACGGACGACTTCCCTTTCATAAAGTGCAAGAAGTGCAAATCCATGAGCGGACGCGGAATCACAAACGGGATCTGCAACGAATGCGGAGGCGAGGCCGAGCGGATAGGTCCGCTTTCAAAGGCTTACAGGGAACATCCGGAGTTCC
>CAZFHG010000389.1:0-1941 GCA_964518665.1 uncultured Opitutaceae bacterium
CAAAATGAAGGTCGAGAGCGACGCCCCGATCATGATTTCCACCAGGGTGAAGCCCCGGCGGCGGGCGGGCTTACGGATGGGCAACGGTGTAATAGTAGTCATAAAGGCCGTTTCGAGCGTAGATCGCGTTGAAGGAACGTGTATGCCAGCGCAGGTCGTAGGTGCGCCAGCGGACCGAGATGTTGATGTTTTTGACTTCGCCAGGGCGGGTGCTGTCGTCCGTGACCGTCCGGGTGATGGTGTAGATGCCTTCGATATCCGCGTGCTCACTGAAGAACGTGGCGCCGTCAAACATCTCAACCCCGGCGGGGCTTCCGGTCGGAAATGGTTCCGTGGTATCCACGACTGAGCCGAGCGCGTTGATTTGGCTCCAGCTCATCATGCGCAGTCGCTCCATCTCGCTCTGGATGATCTGGGAGGCGAGCGTAGTGCCGCGGGCGAGGTCGATGTGCTTGTAGCCCGACTGCATCGCGATGATCGAGGTGGCGATGCCGAAGGCCATGATGAAGCTGGCCATGGCGACTTCGACGATCGTGAAGCCACCTTCACGGCGCCGACGGATGCGGAATGGATTTGGCATGCGTCCATCATGCCCACAATCCACCCGAAATGTTAGAGGCTTACGGGTGCGTATTTCAGGCCTAGTGCGGGTAGGCCTGATGAGTGCGCCACGCCCGGCCCGGACAGAATATCACCAGCCGGCAAAGACTGCGTCGTAGACGGCCCGGCCCGCGGCGGTGTTGAGCTCGCGCCACTTGGTTATGCCAAAAGGCGTGTTATCGCCGGAGTGGGCGAGAGACTCGTCGTAGTGAAACGCGGCGTTGCCAACTAGGGTGATATCGTTGGCAACCACGGATCCCATTACGTTGCCATTGCCGTTGATGGTTACGGAAGCGTTGGGGGCGTAGACCACGGTGCGGAGCGCACCGTTGCCGGCGATTTGCATTTCCTGTCCGCCGGCCGAGGAATTTGTGCCCCATAGCTGGAGGGTCCTGGGTTGGACATTGGCGTTGCCGATGCCGTTGCCGGCAATCCTGACGTTGCCCTCGGTGTAGACGGTAAAGGTGGAGCCGGCGGGGACGATGATGCCGGCATTGCCGGTGACGCTGATCGCATTCATGCCGGAGGTGGCGGTGAGGATAAGGGTCACATCGCCCAAAATGGTGAGGGTCTGGTTGCCGCTCAGGTTGATCGAAGCGCAACGCCAGCGGGTCGCCGTGCCGGCGGTGCCAAGGGTGGATCCGATATGGGCGATCGTGGTGCCGTCAGCCGGGGCGGCCACCTCGGGCAGCGAGACATTGAAATCCGTGGTGATGCGGTTCGAGTCAATCTGCACGTCCGCCGGCGTATCTGCACCCCGGATGCTGCCGTTGCTGCCGACCTGGGGCTGGGAGCCGCCCGTGTACACGTAGCCCCAGATGTCCGCCTGGTTCACGAGCATGGCGGTGTTCGCCACATTGACGCTGGCCACGCTGCCGTTGTCGCGGCGCACCTCCGGGCTGTAGTCAACCGGAGGAGTGGCGGGATCCCCGTCCGGATCCGAGTTCCAGCTGTCCACGCTCGCATTGGCGCCGCTGAAGATGATCCGGTCCTGCGCGACGAGGGCGTTGGAGAAATAGGAGCGGCGGCGGAGCACGACCTCGATCATGCGGGTGACGGGCGGACCGTCGGGCGGGTTGACGGAGGCAAGGGCGACGACCTTGGGGCTGGCGCCGGAAGGCGGATTCGTGCTGGTGACGTAGACCTTGGCCCACCCGGAGGTGTTGGCCCCGAAGTCGAAGCCGGACAGTTTTCTCCAGGCCGAGGTGCCGTCGGTGCGCCAGTCCGCCCAGCCATCGGCGTGGCCGGAGGTGGCGCGGTTGAACGACCAGACCGCCTCCTCCGCGCCGGCCTCGACGAGGTTGAGGGCGGCGGTGCTGTGGAAGGAGCGCTTCGCGAGGC
>CAZFHG010000390.1:0-1936 GCA_964518665.1 uncultured Opitutaceae bacterium
CCATGCAGGCCAATTACGCGGGCGCCCTCGGCCTGGCCTACATCAACATCATGTACGGGCCCTACCTGGAAGGCCACACCGAGCGCGAATACAAGCAGATCGCGCAGGAGCTGATCTTCAACGGCTCCCAGAACGCCTTCTCCCGCGGCGGGCAGACCCTGTTCCTCGATTTCAACATCCACACGGGCGTGCCGCGCTACATGAAGACCGTGCCCGCCATCGGGCCTGGCGGCCATTACATGCTGCGCCGCAAGGACGGCGCCAAGGTCGAGCTCGAGGATGTGCTCCGCGAGGACAAGGACGCGTCGGGCAACCGGCTCATGGACCTCTTCGTGCGGGACGCCGACGGCACCCGCCGCCTCGTCCTGCGCGAGCTGGCGGACGGCGACCGCGGTCTGACCTACGACGAGACCGTGGAGAAAACCCTGGCCGGGCGCGGCGAGGCCATCGTCGTCTACGGCGACTACGAGAAGGAAACCCGCCGCTTCGCGGAAGCCCTCCTCGAAGTCTGGGGCGACGGCGACCGGCACGGCCGGGTGTTCGAATTCCCGAAGTGCGACTTCCACGTCAGCGAGGAGACCTTCCAGGATCCCGAGCAGTACAAGATCTTCATGAAGGCCTGTGCGCTCTCCAGCCGCAACGGCTCCACCTATTTCATCTTCGACCGCGACGAGGTCACCCTCTCCGCCTGCTGCCGCCTACGCACGACGATCAGCGACAACCGGATGCTCCGCCATCCCGAGTCCCTGCGCTTCTGCGGGTTCCAGAACGTCACCATCAACATCCCGCAGGCGGCGTTCCGCGCCTCCCGCGCGGGCAAGAAGACGGTCGAGGGGCTTTGCGAGGAACTGGACTCCACCATGGACCTCGCGGTCGAGGCCCACTTGCAGAAGCAGGCCAAGGTCAAGCAGCTCATGAGCGGCCCGGGCTGGCCCCTCTACCAGATCGCCAAGGACGCCTGCGATGGCAAGCCCTACGTGAACCTCGCGGCGTGCACCTACATCCTCGGGCTCATCGGCCTGAACGACGCGGTCAAATTCCTGAGCAGCCAGGAGTTGCATGACAGCGAGGCTGCCATGGACCTGGGCCTGCGCATCTGCGCCCACATGTACCTGAAGGCCAAGAAGCTCTCCAAGAAGCACGGCATCAAGCTGACGCTCGAGGAGTCGCCGGCCGAAAGCGCGGCGCGCCGACTGGCCAAGGCGGATCTGACCTACTTCCACGAGGAGGCCAAGGACGTGGTCAAGGGGAACAGCGAGGACGTGGCCTACTACACGAACTCGATCCACCTCTCGGCCGAGGCCCCGGTCGGCCTGGTGGAGCGGATCCGCCAGCAGAGCCTCTTCCACAGCATCATCGAGTCGGGCGCCATCATCCACGCTTTCGTGGGCGAGCAGCAGCCCTGCCCGGAGTCCGTGGCCGCGCTGATCACCGAGGTGTTCCACCGGACCCAGTCCGCGCAGGTCACGATCTCCCCCGAGTTCACCTATTGCAACGCCTGCTTCAAGAGCGATCGCGGCCTTCAGGAGAAGTGCCGCCACTGCGGTTCCGAAAACGTGGTCGGCGAAACCCGCGTGGTCGGCTACTTCAGCAAGATCCAGAACTGGAACAAGTCCAAACGCTACGGCGAACTGGTGGCGCGCCAGCGCGGCCAATACGCGGTGGAGCAGGCCTCCGGATCGGACAACCTCGTCACCGGCGAGGAAGCCCCCGAGAAACCCGCCCGCCGCCCCCGTTCCAAGAAAGCCCAGTAACCGGAGTTTTTCCATGACCGACAAGAAGATGAAAATAATGGTGTTCGGAAAGACCGGCTGCGCGAAGTGCAAGGTCCTCCAGACCCGGCTGGACGAACTGCTCGAACGCGATGAGTGGCGCGCCCTCTACGAGAAGGAATACTGCGACGTGGAGACCGAGGACGGCGTCGTCGCCTTCTGCA
>CAZFHG010000391.1:0-282 GCA_964518665.1 uncultured Opitutaceae bacterium
TGCGCGGCCGGTCCCTGCTCCACGAGCAGGTGCTGGCACTGGTCGAGGGCACGCTCGCACGCAGCAAACCGGTGCAGAAATTCACGCATGATGTGATGGCCGCCGTGCCGTTGGTGGGCACCGGCACAGCCACCGCGTACGCCACCGCAACCCACGGCACCACCGGCTCCAAAGGCGCGCCCTGGCTGGCCACGATGGGCACATTGGTCTCGGCCCAACTGCTTTGGTTCGTATTCTCGGTTGCGTTCGTAGCGGGTATCGGGGCGTTCGCCGGCTGGCAGA
>CAZFHG010000391.1:292-1865 GCA_964518665.1 uncultured Opitutaceae bacterium
CGCTGTCCGAACGGCGCCGGACGCTCTGGTTCTGGCGCCTGTTGGTGCTTGGACTGGCCGCATTTGTCCTGCCGGTGACATTGCTGGAAACCGGCGGCAAAACGACTCCCGTCATGCTCAGCGCGCTGCCAGTCTGGCTGGCGCTGTTCTACGTCGTCACGGGAACCCCGCTCGTTCTTTGGGCCATCGCCAATCACCAGCGGATTCGTACCGGCACGGCCCACCCGGCCGCCTCCGTACCGGATCCATCGCTGCGTCGCTGGGTAACCGCGGGCATGGTTGGCCTGGCCGCCCTGCTCCTCTGGGGGTTGAGCCGGACCCACTGGTCCGAGAACATCCGTGCCGACCAGACCTGGACCGTCATCTCATCCCATCCGGAGGCCAATCTGCGCATCAACGAATTGGAAAATGGCGGCCGCTGGATCGAGATTGATGCGACACAGGCCGGCTCAACCATGCGCTGGCGGGGTCCGCTCAGCGAGGAGACCTTTCAACGACTGAAGCAGGCCGGCCTCCACTACGAGACGCGCCGGCAGGGCCGTGACTATGAGGTGCTCGGATGGCCCGCGCGCCGGTTTTCACTGGTGCTGATCCTCGGCCTCAGCGCCGGTGGTCTGCTCCTCTACCGAATCTCGTATCGCAAGCCGAGGATGGGTTGAACAGGCCGACTCCATGCCGAGGTCAGGCTACGGATTATGCAGAAGGCAGGGTCGCGGCCTTCAAATGCAATAGCCAGTCGAGCCAGACACCAAGCGAAAGCGATGCGAAACCGTCAGGGCGTCACCGTCTTGATGACTTCCCGCCCCCGTCGGCGGTAGATGGCAAAGTCCCGTTTGTCGGTGGTGTAGACGACCGCTCCGGGCAGCAGTTCGCTTAGACGCACTACGCAGGCGTCGGCAAACTGCATCCGGGGATACTTTCTCATCAGCATTTCCAGGGAACCCGCTTCACCAGGAAACAAGGGCACCACTTCAAGCGTCCCGGATTGGATCATCTCCATCAGGAGCGGGCCCGAGCCGGGCGCGAGGTATTCCGTTTCCGCCAGAACCGCCTCGCAAGTGACCAAAGCCGTATGCAGTTCCAGCAGGCAGCGCTTGGCCCAGTCATGGTACTGATCGGCCACATCAAGGAATCCGACCAGCAAGCCGGTATCGGCAACCGGTTTCATGGCCGGTTGCGGCCGAAACCCTTCAGGCTTTTCACCCGGACACCCGTGTTGAGCTTGCCGCACAGATGGGAAAGCTGCGCGCCCATTGAAGGACCGGTTTCCTGGGCCCGGAAGACATATGTCCGGCCCTCCCGGTCATGGACCAGCACCTCGCCTCCGTTGGCTACAGTGCGTTTCAAACGGGAGAAGTTGCGGACAAATTCGCGCACGGTGGTGGTGGTGGACATGTCATGCATCAATGTCTGACAATGATTGGAAGTCAAGCAACGGACCCAGCATCACTCAGACGCCGTTGCTACTCTTTTACCCACTCCACGCGGATGATGCGATAACCTTGGCCAATCGCCGCAAATTGCAGCCGGCCGTCGCGGACTTCAGGTTGCAACTCACCCTCCTGCCCCAGCA
>CAZFHG010000392.1:0-1844 GCA_964518665.1 uncultured Opitutaceae bacterium
TAACATCCGAGGTAGGGCCCGGCCTCCGGACGGGCCGGTCGGGCTATGACAGCGGAACGTCCGTCCGAAGGCCGGACGCTACCCAGATCAGTCGGTGGCTCTTGATTGAGTCCGTCCCGCCTTGTTGTCCCGCAGTTGCGCCTGAAACCTTTTTCGCCAACCTGTGTCGCAGTCATCACCATGAAAACACCCTGCCTTATCCTTTCCGCCGCCGTGAGCGTATTCGCGGCCCTGCCGGTATTTGCCACCGAAGCCTCCAAACCTGCCAGCAAGGTTGAAGTCCTGTTCTCCAAAGCTCCTGACCAATATGTGGATGTACGCGATGGCTTCTCCGCCTCCGAGAAGGGTCAGGCGGCCAATCTCGACAGCCTGAAACAGTACCTTGAGCAGCGCGGCAACGACCTCATCCCCGCCGGCCAGAAGCTCACCGTGACCCTCACCGAGGTGGACCTCGCCGGGGATTTTGAGCCCTGGCGCGATCCTTCCATGAACGACGTCCGGATCGTGAAGGACATATATCCCCCGCGCATTGATCTCGAATTCAAGCTCACCGATGCCGGCGGCAAGGTTCTCAAGGAGGGCAAGCGCGAGCTTCGCGATCTTTCTTTCATGATGAAGCTGAGCATCCATCGCGACGACCCTTTCCGTCACGAGAAGCAACTGCTCAACGAGTGGATGACCCGCGAGTTAAAGCCCGCCAAGTAAGACGGGCAGCCGGCTCGCCTCCTGTAGGAGCGGCTTAGCGCCGCGATGTGACGAGTACAATCGCGGCATAAAGCCGCTCCTGCAATGGGTGACGCGCAGAGGCGCCAAATCCCGTTTGCCCGCGGCCGCAAGCTTCCTAAGCTCGCGGCCGTGTCTGTATCCGACCAAGCCGAACGCGCCCGCCTCGACAAGTGGCTGTGGGCCGTCCGCATCTTCAAAACCCGATCGCTGGCCGCCGATGCCTGCCGCGTTGGCGCCGTCGAGGTCGGCGGATTGGTCGCCAAGCCGGCGCGCGAAGTGAGGGTCGGCGAGGTCGTGACGGTCCGCCAGGGCATTGTCACCCGTACGCTGGGCGTGCTGGCGGTGCCGGTCTCGCGACTCGGCGCCAAGCTCGTGCCGGCGCACTGCAAGGATCTCACGCCGCCCGAGGAGTATGAAAAAGCCCGCGAGCAGCGCCTGCAGCATCTCCTGGCCCGCGAAAAGGGCAGCGGCCGCCCGACAAAGCGCGACCGCCGCCTGACGGACAAGCTGTGGGAATGATGGCCGCAAAGAGGCAAAAATCAGCCCGCACATGAAGCCCCAGAGGCGTCTATAGGCGCGCGTATGAGTCTGCCAGCCGGACGGTATCTTGCGCCTTCTTGCGGCCATGGATCCAGTTTGGATCGTCCGCCGCTGCGGCAAAAACGCATCGCCGCGTGGGTTTGATTCCTGTTTTCATGGCTTCCCTCTCCATCTCCAGCCATGCAAGCCAGCGTCTATTCCAAGTTCGAAACCGAACTCGCCGTCCGGCCCGACGACATCGATCTCTACCAGCACGTGCACAGCACGCGCTACCTCGACTACGTGCTCGCGGCGCGTTTCGAGCAGATGGACCGGTATTACAAGATGTCCATGCAGGAGTTCGCCCGGCTCGGCCTCGGCTGGTTCATGGCTTCCGCGACCATGAACTTCAAACGTCCGCTGGGCTGGGGCGATCGCATGGTGGTGCGCACCTGGATCGTGCATTTCACCGACACCGGCTGCCGGGTGGCCTTCGAGATCGACAAGCTGCCGACCGGCAAGCGCGTCTTCGACGGCCACGCCGATTACACCCTCGTCACCCTGGCCACCGGCCGCGCCACGCCGCTGCCGGAGGACAT
>CAZFHG010000393.1:0-1831 GCA_964518665.1 uncultured Opitutaceae bacterium
TGTCGGTGAAGTCGCGCGTGGATGAGGGCCGGATCGAGGCGGCGGTCCGGTTCCATGAGGCGGCTCGCAAACCGAAGCGGGTCATGCTACGGTTGCCGCATCCGCTTGGACGGAAGGCGAAGGCCTGCCGGGGCGGAACGTATGATCCGACCACCGAGACCGTGCTCATGGCCGGCACGGGCAAGGTCACACTGGAGTTTTGACTATCTTATAGGGAGACAACATGACAACGACGGCAACTCAACGTGTGTTTGATACGGACAAGCGGATCCGGCTCGGGATCTGGGGACTGGGGCGGGGAATGAGTTTCTTCGACACCTGCAAGTTCCTCAACATCGATGTCGTCGCGGGATGCGACTTCAACGCCCACATGCGGCAGAACTTCCTGCGGCACAACCCGGGCGCCTTCGTGACCGACAACGAGGACGAGTTCCTGAAGCAGGACTTCGACGCGGTGCTGCTGGCCACCTTCTGTCCGGCCCACGGGCCGCATGCGATCAAGTGCCTGCAGGCGGGCAAGCACGTGCTTTCCGAGGTCACCTCGTTCTTCACGCTGGCGGAGGGGGTGAAGCTGGTGGAGGAGGTGGAGAAGCGCAAGCTGGTCTACAACCTCGCGGAGAACTATCCGTTCTCGGCCGCGAACATGTGGCTGGCGAACCGCTGGCAGGAAGGTCTGTTCGGAGAGCTGATGTACGCCGAATACGAGTACGTGCATGAGTGCCGCTCGCTGGCCTACACCTACATCGACGGCCTTCCCGTCCAGCCGGGGCACACGGTGCACAACTGGCGGAGCTGGTTCGACTTCCACTACTACTGCACGCATTCGCTGGGGCCGGTGATGGCGATCACCGGCACGCGGCCGGTGGCGGTGGAGGCGTTCCGCTCCAGCCCCCGTATCGCCGGCTACCTGAGCGGCACCGGCGCGAGCAACGGCGGGATGACCCCGTCGCTGATCCAGATGAGCAACGGCGGCGTTGTCCGCAACCTGATGGGCGCCGGCACCAACGACAGCCACCAGCAACGGATCTGGGGGACGCTCGGCGCCTACGAGATCGTGCACGACGAGGTCCGTCTGCGGCTCGGCGCCTCGGGCCAGTCGCCCCTGCTCAAGGTGAACCCGACGTGGGAGGGCCTCGGCGAACTGGCCGACCAGACCGGGCACGGCGGCGGCGACTTCTGGACGCTCTACTACTTTGCCCGCGAGATCCTCACGGGCGAGAAGGGGCCGTTCGACATCTACGGCGGGTGCGACGTCACCATCCCCGGTATTCAGGCGCTGCGCAGTTCGCGGGAAGGCGGCAAGCCCATGGACGTTCCGGACTTTCGCCAGAAGGCGGACCGCGACCGGTACCGCGACGACGACTGGAAACCTGAACGGTATGACACCCGGGCCGGCGTGTTCGGCGGCTTCGTACCCGACGCGGGCGACAAGGCGGCGAGCTTCAGCACGGTCATGAAGAACATGGTCACGCTGGTCCCCATCTACCGCGCCTACGCGGACTGGAAGAAAGTGCGATCGGCGCTGTGCACGCCGGCGGAGTTCCTCCCCATCGCCACGAAGCTGCTCGACAACGTCGAGGCCCTCGTGGCGGCCTACCAGGACGCCCGCGCCATCGTCGACGCCTATCCGGACTCCGACGGGGCGCAGATCCTGCGCGAGATGCTGGAACTGGGCGAGGAGTCCAAGGTGCTCGCCCCGGAATTCCGGTCCGCGCTGAAGCAGGATGTGGCGGCAGGTTTCCAACCTGCCGATCGGAGTGGTGGATAAACAACAGCAGGAGACACGAATGAACAGACGAACATGGACGGCAATGGCGGTAGTGGCGGCGGC
>CAZFHG010000394.1:0-1825 GCA_964518665.1 uncultured Opitutaceae bacterium
ATTTTGACCTTCAGGGCTGCACCGAGCCAGCCGATGATCTCGCTGCGCGGGGCGTTGGGTGAAACCTTGACCTCCAGGATGCAGTGCGGCGCGGTCATGGTCGTGGGTAGCGCCCGGCCTCCGGACGGGCGGAGCGGGGTTCGCATGGGTGAGACCAACCGCCCGTCCAGAGGCCGGGCGCTACCTGGATGACAGGACGGTTGGACATGGAAGCGCTCCACTCACTCCAGCGCCTCCGCGAGCGCGGCGATGATCTCTTCCGGCGGTTCGGTGCCGATGCACAACCGCAGCAGGTCGGGATCGAGCCTGCTGGCGGCGAGTTCGGCAAGGCCGGCGGGGTTGGTCACGAGATCGTAGTGCGCCAGATACATGAACGGGCAGATGAGCGTGGATTTCATGCCGAAGCTCGGGCCCTTCGGCAGGCGCAGTCGGTCGTAGAAGGTTTCCAGGCTGCCGATCTTGCGCAGGGTGAAGGTGATCATGCCCCCGGTGGTGTCGGGGCCGCGGGCGAGGCGGCGATAATTGGCGGCCGCTGCCGGATGCAGGGCCCAGAAAACCTCCTTCACGGCGGGATGCGACGAGAGGAAGTGGGCGACCTGGGCGGTGCCGGCGTGGATTTTGGCCAGTACGGATTCGGTCCGGCCAATCTGGGCGGCGAGGCGGGCGAGATCGCGCGCATAAAGCGGCTCGACGGTGGCCGCGATGCGGGTGCGCAGGGCCGCGGCATCGGGACCGGCGGGGTTGACCGCGCACAAGCCGGCGACGAGATCGCCTTCGCTGGATGTGTACTTGGTAAGGCTGGTCACGACGACGTCGGCGTACGGGAGCACGTCGACATTGTAGACCGAGGCGATGGAAGGATCCACGAGCAGTCGTGCGCCGTGGCGCCGGCAAAGCTCCGCGAGGGCCGGCAGGTCTGGAGTCTGGATGAGGGGATTGGTCGGCACCTCGGCCACCACGCCGGCGATATGCGAACCGTGGGCGGCGAAGATCCGGTTGAGGGCATCGAGGTCAAAGACGTCGCGAATGTAGACGTAGTCGGAGGCGGTCGCGGTGTATTTTTTGAGGATCGCGATGGTGTCGAGGTAGAGCCAGCCGAGTTGGAGCCAGACCGTCCGGCCGCGGGCCGCCTGCAGTTCCGCGACGGCGTGGAACGCACTCCAGATGGCATTCATGCCGCAGTTGGCGAGGATCAGGTCATCGTCGCCGGCCTTGGGCAGGGCGCGGCGCAGATGCCGGCGCACTTCGGTGGCGGCGTCCCCGGCGAAGCTCTCCTCGGGCCAGGGCGCGGTGATGAGGTCGAGTTTCAGGAGCCGGTCCTCCGCCTCGCGGGCGGAGAGGAAGCCGCCCAGATTCTGGAGGAACCCTTTAGCGAGGGCGGCAAGTTCCGGAGAGTTCGGGTGCGAGACGCCGTGGATACCCGCGGAGTGGAACAGGCTCGGCTGGGCGGTGAGGCCCGGCGCGGACGTGGCGCGCGCCAGGTGCGCGACAAGCGCGCTGGCCATGTGGGACGAGGAGGTGAGCCACAGGGTACGGCCGGAGAGTTCGGTGGCCTGTTTGAAATGCTGCGTCAGCCGCTGGGCAAAGGGGTGCACCACGAAGCGAGGGTAGCCGGTGGCGAGCTGCTGGATGATCGCCGGGTCCTTGCGCTCGTAGCCATGGACGGCCCGCATGGTCGGCAGGCTGCAGGACACCGCATGCGGGGTGTCGGGAATGGGCCGGCCGAGGGGGATGTGGACAAAAGCGGACATGAAGGTGGTCGGGCAGCCTCAATGAACCCCGGCGGGGAGGCAACCCGAAGCTCGGGGTCAAGCTGTCATAGGGC
>CAZFHG010000395.1:0-1815 GCA_964518665.1 uncultured Opitutaceae bacterium
GAGGGGTCGGGTTCGCCCTCGCGGATCCGGCGATCCAGGGGCGGGCAGTTCGAGGGGTTGGCCACATGAACGGCATCCATGAGGTTCAAGCGCCGGCCCGCGGCTTCGAACACCGGCTTGCCCGCGTAGGCGGCTTCGTCGAGAAAGCCGCAGCCGTTGGTGCGGACCACGAAGCGGAGGATGCCCGTGTCCACGGTGACCGCCCCGCTCTGCGCGGATGCGGCGATCGGCTCCCGCACGGCCATCGGCTTCACGGTACCGCCCGTTTCGAGCACCAGGTTTGTTTGCGCGGGGGCGGCCTGGAAATCGAGCAGCAGCCATTTCACGCTCTTGTCCGGCCACCAGGCCAGCACCTCGGTTTGCAGGGGGAGTTCGCGGCTGCCGGCCAGCAGGCGCGCCGCGACCGGGCTTTTCAGCGCGCCCCGGGCGAACGGGATGCCGCCCGTGACCGGGTAGGGCCGTTCCAGCGCCACGCCGTTCCAGTCCAGGGTCAGCGGAATTTCCGCGGCCCAGGCGGCGCCGGCGCAGCCGAGGGCGAGCGCCCAGGCGCCGAGAGTCGACCGAAAGCCGTTAGTCCTGCCGAAGATCATCCTGCCGATTCCCTGCCGGTTTCGCCGTCATATGCCGTGCCTGCGATGCGGAAAAACAATCCTCTTTCTTCTCATTTTTCAGCCGGAAAGTCAACGATTGCGCCTGCGGCGGCCTGTGGGGGACGCATCTCTGAGTTTTGGCACTTTCCACGCTCTGGAGCCGGGACGCCCTCGTCCCGGTCGTCTTCAAGCCGTTCCAAGGACTGCCGGGACGAGGGCGTCCCGGCTCCAGCAAAGGCGTTGCTAAGACTCGGAAATGCGCCCCAATAATTTCCAATCTTTTTACCAGTTGACCGCATGCGGCATGAATGGGATAATTATACTTTTACATTTTAGTGGAGGGATTCCATGAAGGTGCAAAAGACGAATGGCAAACGGTTGTCCGTGATCGGGCTGGTCGTGGCGGCTGCATGGGCGTTTTGGCCGGC
The DNA here is from genome assembly GCA_964518665.1 of uncultured Opitutaceae bacterium. GTDB lineage: Bacteria > Verrucomicrobiota > Verrucomicrobiia > Opitutales > Opitutaceae > UBA2377. The sequence goes on from CAZFHG010000395.1 coordinate 1,019, forward strand.
CTTCTCGCAGGCGGACATTGCCCAGGTGGATAACGTAGTCACTCAGAACTACACCACGGCGGCTTTCAGTAAGAGTTACACGGTCGGTTCGGCGGCCAACCTCCTGGTCCTGATGATTGCCGGACAGGCCGGTTCTTCACCGCCGGCTTCGGGCGTGAGTTTCAACGGCAGGCCCATGGTGCAGGCCGTCATGAAGAATAACACGGTGCCCACATACCGGCAGGTCTCCGTCTGGTACCAGTTCAACCCGGACCCCGGGGCTCATTCCATCACCGGCGTGTGCTCCATGTCGGCCTATGTCATCAGTCCCTTCACGATGTCGGGTGTCGACACCAATGTGGCTCCGGTGGTGGGGTCCGTGGACGGGGGGAGCCCCACCGGCCCCAGCGTCAGCGCGACGGTGACAAATGCCGCGGGCGCGTGGGCGGTTGTTGTCCAGAGCACCGGAGACAATTCGGCCGGCTCCTATTTCACATGGACCGACTCTCAGGGCAGTTCCGCCACCCCCCTCCTCTTGGCCAAGGCCAGTTACGCCACGTGTGGCGGATGCGTCTTCAAAGGATTGAACACGGGTTCCAACACGATCACGGGAACCTATAGCGCCGACGAAGGTAATAAGAATGTCATGGTCGTCGCCGCGTTCGCACCCCTGTCGGGCGGGGCTCCGGCCGGCACCACGCCGACCATTGCCAACGCCGGGGTCGACAATCTTGGCTTCACCAATGCCGACCTGCATGGCACGCTCTCCAGCACCGGGTCGGCGGCCACGGCCGCCTCGGTTTTCTGGGGAAAGACGG
>CAZFHG010000396.1:0-1809 GCA_964518665.1 uncultured Opitutaceae bacterium
ATGAACATCCACGAGTATCAGGCCAAGGCTCTCTTTGAAAAATACGGCGTGCCCGTCCCCAAGGGCGCCGCCGCCACCACCCACGAGGAATTTGTCAACGCGCTATCCCAGTTGCCCGAAGGCCCGACGATGGTGAAATCCCAGATTCACGCCGGCGGACGCGGCAAGGGCACCTTCACCGACGGCTTCAAGGGCGGCGTCAAGTTCTGCAAGACCAAGCATGAGGCCAAGGACCTCGCCGGCAAGATGCTCGGCAACACCCTGGTCACGGTCCAGACCGGCCCGGTCGGCCGCAAGGTCCAGACGGTCTACTTCACCGTCGCGAGCAACATCAAGAAGGAGTACTACCTCGCCATCCTGCTCGACCGCGTGACCTCGCAGCCCGTGATCGTCGCCTCCACCGAGGGCGGCGTTGAAATTGAAAAAGTCGCCCACGAGACGCCCGAGAAGATCACCAAGGTCCTCGTCGATCCCGCCTACGGCCTCGCCGACTTCCAGGTGCGCGAACTGATCTTCAAGCTCGGGCTCACCGGCACCGAGGCGAAGAACGCCGGCAAGCTCATCCGCAATCTCTACAACTGCTTCTGGGACACCGACGCCGCCATGGTCGAGGTCAACCCCCTCATCACCACGCCCGAGGGCGAGGTCCTGGCCCTCGACGCCAAAGTCTCCTTCGACGACAACGCCCTCTACCGTCACCCCGAGATCGTCGCCCTGCGCGACCTTAACGAGGAGGACCCCAAGGAGATCGAGGCCTCCAAGCACGCGCTCAACTACATCGCGCTCGACGGCAATATCGCCTGCCTCGTCAACGGCGCCGGGCTCGCCATGAGCACGATGGACATCATCAAGCATTTCGGCGGCACGCCCGCCAACTTCCTCGACGTCGGCGGCGGCGCGTCGAAGGAACAGGTCGTCGCAGCCTTCAAGATCATCCTCGGCGACAAGAACGTGAAGGGCATCCTGGTTAACATCTTTGGCGGCATCATGGACTGCAACGTGATCGCCCAGGGCATCGTCGAGGCCGTGAAGGAAGTCGGCCTCAAGCTTCCCCTCGTCGTCCGCCTCGAAGGCAACAACGTTGCCGCCGGCAAAGCCACCCTCGCCGCCTCCGGCCTCACCCTCACCTCCGGCGACACCATGGCCGACGCCGCCCAGAAGATCGTCAAGCTCGTCGCCTGAAACCTCTCCAAACCTGAAGCGCAAAGATGCAAAGACACGAAGTTGACGCAAAGCACCCGAGCCTAACTTAGCTCCGATCTTAGCGACTTCGCGTCTTCGCGCTTAAAAACCAACTCCCATGTCCATTCTCATCACTCCCACCACCAAGATCCTCATCCAGGGCATCACCGGCGAATTCGGCGCCCGCCATACCCGGCTCTCGCTCGACTACGGCACGCAGGTCGTCGCCGGCGTCACGCCCGGCAAGGGCGGCCAGTTCTTCGAGCACAACGGCCACAAGGTGCCGATCTTCAACTCCGTCGCCGACGCCGCCAAGGCCACGGGCGCCACGGTCTCCGCCATCTTCGTCCCGCCGCCGTTCGCCGCCGACGCCATCCTCGAGTGCGCCGACGCCGGGCTCGACCTCGCGGTCGCCATCACCGAGGGCATTCCGATCAAGGACATGGTCCGCGTGAAGCGCGCCATGCAGGGCAAAAAGACCCGCCTCGTCGGTCCCAACTGCCCCGGCATGGTCTGTCCGGGTCCGGGCAAGGATTCCCAGGGCGGCTGCCGCATCGGCATCGCCCCCGGCTACATCAACAAGCAGGGCCACGTCGGCGTGGTTTCCCGCTCCGGCACCCTCACCTA
>CAZFHG010000397.1:0-1807 GCA_964518665.1 uncultured Opitutaceae bacterium
CCCAAAGGCAATGCCACCTTACCGCAGCCTACCGCGGTCAGAGCAGCCGGCCCGGCTTGTACTCGGCGGCTTCCTTAAAGCGGCGGGCCAGGGGTTTAACGTTGGCAACGAACGCGTCCACCTGGTGGGGCGCGGCGCCGACGAAGCGGTGGTTCTCCGCGAGAATGCCGGAAAGGATCTTCTTGCCGAGGCCGATGCGCTTGTCGCCGGCGAGCCGGCCGAGGAGGTCGGCGTCACCACCGGTGCGCAGGGCCTTCGCGGCGGCGAGGGCGTGTTCCTTGATGGCTTCGTGCGCGGTCTCGCGCCCGGCCCCGCGCTTGACCGATTCCATGAGGATCGTGGTGGTGGCCAGGAAGGGCAGGTTGCGCTCGTTTTCGGTCGCGATGGCGGCGGGAAACACCTCCATCTGGCGCAGGACGGTGAGGAAGGTCTCGAGGAGCCCGTCGATGGCGTAGAATGAGTCGGGCAGTGCGACGCGGCGGACGACCGAGCAGGAGACGTCGCCCTCGTTCCACTGGTGGCCGGCGAGTCCGCCGGTCATCGTGACGTAGCCGCCCAGGATGGTGGTGAAGCCGCAGATGCGCTCGCAGTTGCGGGCATTGACCTTGTGCGGCATGGCGGAGGAGCCGACCTGGCCCTCCTGGAAACCCTCGGTGAGCAGGCCATAGCCGGCCATGAGGCGCAGCGTGGTGGCAAAGCTCGCGGCGGCGGCGGCGACCTGGTGCAGCGCGGTGACGACCTCGTAGTCGAGGCTGCGCGGGTAGACCTGGCCGACGGCACCGAACGAGGCATGGAAGCCGAGGTGCTTGATGATGCGGTTCTCCAGTTGATCCACCTTGCTGGTGTCGCCGCCCAGAAGCGTGAGCTGATCGAGCTGGGTGCCGACGGCGCCCTTCAGTCCGCGCACCGGGTAGCGTTCAATCAACTCATCGAGGCGGTTGAAGGCGGCCTGCAGTTCCTCGCCGAACATGGCTAGGCGCTTGCCCAGCGTGGTGGGCTGGGCCGGGACATTGTGCGTGCGGCCCGTGATCATCAGGTCGCGGTGCGCCTCGGCTTGCCGGGCGAGGGCGAGGAGGGCGGCGGCAGTCTTGAACTGGACGACCTTGAGGGAGCGGTAGACCTGCAGTTGCTCGACGTTTTCGGTGAGATCGCGGCTGGTGAGGCCGAGGTGGATGAACTGGCGCTTGGCGAGGTCGGAGAACTCCTCGATGCGGGCCTTGACATCGTGGAGGGTGACGCGTTCGCGCTTGTCGATGGCGGCGAGGTCAATCTGGTCCTTCACCCTTTCGTAATCCTTGATCGCCTCGGCGGGGATCGGGACGCCGAGGTCGCGCTGCGCCTTCATGACGGCGATCCAAAAGTCGCGTTCCAGGGCGACGCGGCCGTGCTGGGACCAGATGGACTTGATGGCGGCCGAGGCGTAGCGCTCGGCGAGGACGTTGGTGATGGGAGTGGCGGCGGAGTCGTTCACGGCAAGGCCGCTGAGTAAGCAGGCCGGGGGGAAATTGCCAATGACATTTGGGCGGCGCCCGGTCTACGGACGGGCGGAGGGATGATCGCAGTCGCGGGACTAACCGCCCGTCCGGAGGCCGGGCGCTACCTGCCAAACATTGAACCTCAGAGGAACGAGCAGATGTATTCGCAGTGGCCGGAGCCGACGGCGATGGTGAAGCCGCTCTTGCCGGGCACCTCGAAGGCGGTGCCGGCGTGGTATTCCTTCTCGGCGGTGGCGCCATCCAGGGTCACCTGGCAGGTGCCGGCCACGATTTCCATGCGCTCGGGTGCGGCGGTGCCGAAATGGTAGCTG
>CAZFHG010000398.1:0-1799 GCA_964518665.1 uncultured Opitutaceae bacterium
GGTTCGCAAACACGTGGTCGGGTTTCAGTTGCATGCAGACGACTATCGCCGCCGAGTGAACGTTCAAGCGTGTAATTGAAATCTGGTGTCATGCGGGTGTCATGCATCGCGATGGCTTCCGCCGTCGAACGCAGCACATCAGTGCCGCCCGCTTCGCGGTTCCCGATCCGAACTTCAAGCAAAGAACCGAAGGTCCTTTCAGGCCCACGGCAGCTGCACTGGGATCGGCTCGGTTGGCTGGCCGGTTGCCATTTCCCGCCCCTACATGTTCCAGAGTTTGGCGAGAGGGACGGCGAGAAAACGCGGATCGGACATCGGCAGAGTACTCGTGCCAGAGTGGAAAAGCACTCCGCCCTTGAAATCCTTTCCGCACTGGTCGGCCAGGCGGCGCAAACCGTGGCCGTCGGACTCGTGGACGGTGGCGGAAGCCTTGACCTCCACGCCCCACGTCTGGCGGCCGCGGGTCACGACGAGATCTACTTCGACCTGGTCCTTGTCGCGGTAGTGCCAGAAGCGCAGGTCGGGATCGGTCCAACCAGCCTGGGCGATGAGTTGCTGGACCACGAATGATTCCAGGAGATGACCGAAACGATCGCGCCGGGTGTTCCACTCTTCCACGGTCAGACCGGCGAGCGTCGCGGCGAGGCCGCTGTCGGGCAGGTGAACCTTGGGAGTTTTGACCAGGCGTTTGGCTTCGTTGCGGTGCCAAGCCGGCAGGCGGCGAATCAGGAATAGGCGCTCCAAGATCGCCAGGTAGTGATCCACGGTCTTGCGATCCAGACCAAGCTCCTGACTCAAATTGGACGTGTTGAGCAGTTCCGCGGTGCGCAAGGCAAGCAGTTCGAGGAGACGGGCGAGTTCACCGGCGTCCTTGACGCGCGCGATGTCTTGCACGTCGCGTTCGATCAGAGTGCGCAAATAGGCGCGGTGCCATTGCCGGGCACGTTCCGGCGAGCGCGTCAGCGGCTCCGGGTAGCCGCCAGCGACGAGTTGCGCCGCCAAAGCGGAGGGAGGTTCGTGCGACTCGCCCTTGATTTCGCCCTTGAGCTTGCCCGCGAGCAGGGTGGAAAGAAATGCGCCGGCGGAACGCGTTTTTTCCGCTTCGGTGAGCGGGTGGAGATGGATGAATTCGATCCGGCCGGCCAGCGAATCGCTCAGCTGTGGGAGCAGCAGGAGATCGGCCGAGCCAGTGAGGAGAAAGCGGCCCGGCCGTCGATCCCGATCCACCGATCCTTTAATCGCGCGAAAGAGAGCCGGCGCGCGCTGCACCTCGTCGAGCGTCACAGGATCCGGCAAACTGGCAACGAAGCCGGTGGGATCGTCGCGGGCCGTGCGGAGGATGGCCTCGTCGTCGAGGCTCACATAGCTCCGATCCGGCGCGCAGGTCCGGGCGAGCGTACTCTTCCCGCATTGGCGGGGACCGATGATCGCGACCGCGGGCGTATCCGCCAGGGCGGCGAGCAAGAAGCACTGGAGCGGGCGAGGATAGAGTGATTCCGGTTCGTCCATTTGCGGATTACAGTCGCGGCCATATGCGGAATGTCAAGGCGTCCAAGTGTGGAGTTAATAAGCGGCCGATTGCGGTGTGGAGCGGCCTCGTCCTGCCACAGATCGACGGGCGGCGGCTATGGACAACGAACCCGGAAGCCTTGTTTTAGCCGCCGCGGTCGAAGACGATCGGCACTCGCCGTTGGCCGATCAGATTGCGGACTTGCCGCAGGACCACCGGCAGCATCTTCACCATCGCGGCATTCGCTTCGGCAGTGACGACGAACAGCGGATCGCCCCGCTGGTCGTTG
>CAZFHG010000399.1:0-1780 GCA_964518665.1 uncultured Opitutaceae bacterium
TCACCCTCGGCGGCAACCTCACTTACAACGCCACCAACAATCCCGACGGCGCCACGATCTCCGGCAACCTCAACCTCGGCGGCGCCAACCGGACCTTCACGGTCAACAACAGCTCGGCCGCCGCGACCGATCTTACCATCAGCGGCGGCGTGAGTGCCACCAACCGCAACCTGATTGTCACCGGTGCCGGCAACACGCTCATCAGCGGCAACATCACCACCGGCACCGGCGGCCTCAACAAGCAGGGTACCGGCACGCTGACGCTGTCCGGCACCAACACGTACACGGGCGTCACCACGTTCACCGCCGGGACAGTTTCGGTCGCGACCATCGGCAACGGCGGCGTCGCCGGCAACCTCGGCCAGGCCGCCAACACCGCCAACCGTCTGGTCTTCTCCGGTGGCACCCTGCAGTACACCGGTGCCACCGCCAGCACCAACCGCAGCTTCACGCTCACCGCCGGCTCCTCAGGCACGATTGATGTGACCAATGCCGGCACCAATCTGACCATCTCCGGCGCCAGCACCGCCACCACGGGCAGCCTCACCAAGATCGGCGACGGCACGCTTACCCTCAGCGGCGCCAACCTGCACACGGGCGCCACCAACGTCGGCACGGCCGGCGGCGTCTCCGGCGGCACACTCGCCTTTGGCGCAAGCGACGTCCTGTCCAACGGCACGGTCAACGTTTACGCCGGCACTTTGGACCTCAATTTCCGCAAGGACACGATCGGCGCGCTCAATCTCGGCGGTGGCGCCGCGGGCACCACGGCCAGCGTCACCGGCACCACCGGCACGCTCACCCTCGGCGGCAACCTCACTTACAACGCCACCAACAATCCCGACGGCGCCACCGTCTCCGCCGAACTGAACCTCGGCTCCGCCAACCGCACCTTTACCGTCAATGACAGTTCGGCCGCCGCGACTGATCTCACCATCAGCGGCAAAGTGAGCGCCACCAGCCGCAACCTGATCATTACCGGTGCAGGCAACTCGGAAATCAGCGGCAATATCGCCACCGGCGCCGGCAGTCTCACCAAGCAGGGCACTGGCACGCTGACCATTTCCGGCGCGGCGGCCAATACCTTCACCGGCAACCTCGCTATCGACGAGGGCACGGTGAACCTCAACAAGACCGCCGGCGTCAATGCCGCCAGCAGCGGCACGGTCATCGTGGGCAACGGCGTCGGCACGGCCAACACCGCCAATCTCGTCTACCAGGCCAGCAACCAGCTGGCCGATGCCGCCGACCTCACCCTCAACGCCGACGGCCGTCTCGCGATGGGCACATTCTCCGAGTCGGTCTCAACGCTCAACGGCACCGGCCTCCTCGACCTTGGCACCACCGGCGAACTGATCCTCGGGGCCGATGGCGGCGCCTCGCTGTTCTCCGGTTCCATCACCGGCTCCGGCAACCTCGAGGTCTCCGCCCTGGGCAACCTGACGCTCGGCAGCAACATCACCTATACCGGCAGCATGACCCTGGCGGGCGGCACGCTGGTGCTGAACGACAGCGACCTCTCGGTCACCGACCTGGTCATCACCGGCAACTCCATCATCGATTTCGCGGGCGTGTCCTCGAATCTCTTCGCGACCAATCTGATTTTCGCCAACACCACGGTGACCCTCACGATTCTCAATTGGGAACTGGCCACCGACTATTTCCTCGCCGGAACCTGGGATGGCGCGGTCCGTGGAATTGACGCGCAAGGCGCGATTCCGATGAACCAGATCACCTTCGACGGCTGGTCCAACAATGAAACCGGTTGGGAGGAATACAC
>CAZFHG010000400.1:0-1750 GCA_964518665.1 uncultured Opitutaceae bacterium
GTTCTCGTAATCTTTCTCGTTCTCGCGGCATTGAGGTCTTCGCACAATTGCGACCGAGGGCGGTCGCGCTCCCAAGAAGCCACATGTTCGACTACTGAACAGCGATGGATCGCTTAATAACGACCGGTGGCGGACATATGGAGATTGAGCGGCCGGCCCAAATTGCGTCTCCCTCAATTGTGCACTGTGCCGTTCGGCCGGCGCACCTTCTCCCCATGATGACCCCGCGTGAACGAATCCTGACCGCCGCCCGCCGCGGCAAGCCCGACCGGGTGCCCCTCGATATCTGGATGACGCCCGAAGTGCGCGACCGGTTGCGGACGCATTTTGGCGTGGCAACCGACCCCGAAATCTGGACGCACCTGCACCTCGACAAGATCGTGGGGGTGAGTCCGAAATATGTCGGTCCGCCCGAACGCGTGCTGGCCGGCGGCGTGCGCCAAGTGCCGCCGTGGTGGATGAGCGTGCGCGAGATCGAGTATGGCACCGGCAAGTACAGCGACCCGGTTGGCTGGGCGTTGAAGGACGCGACGACGATGGCGGAACTGGAGGCGTTCCAATGGCCGAGCGCCGACTGGTATGATTTTTCGACGATCGAGGCGCAGTGCGACGCGTGGCCGGAGCATGCGATCGAGGGTTGCTACGTGGCGCCGTTCTACTGGCACAACCACATCCGCGGCCTGGAGCAGAGCTGCGTGGACCTCCTCGTGGATACCGAGCTGACGGAGTACATGCTGTCGCGCATCGAGAAATTCTGCTGGGACTACGCGAACCGCTTCTTCGAGGCCGGCAAGGGCAAGATCAACATCACGCAGGTGACCGACGACTACGGCTCGCAGCATGACCTGATGATCAGCGTGGAATGCTACCGGCGCTGGTTCAAACCGCTGCAGAAGAAGTTCACCGACCTCGCGCACCAGGCCGGTGCGCTCGTGATGCACCACGACGACGGAGCGATCCGGCGCATCATTCCCGACTTCGTGGAGATCGGCGTGGATATCCTGAATCCGATCCAGCACGTGTGCCCGGGCATGGACATGTCCGGACTCAAGCGCGACTTTGGGGCGGACCTGTGTTTCCACGGCGGCGTGGACAACCAGGACGTGCTTCCGCACGGCAGTGTCGAGGATGTGCGCCGCGAGGTGCGCGACTGCATGAGCCAGCTCGGCGCCGGCGGCGGCTACATCCTGGCCCCCTGCCACAACATCCAGCCCGTCACGCCGACCGAAAACATCATCGCGATGTACGAGACGGCGTGGAATGAGGGATGGTACTGACGCCGGTGCTTCGCGCCGGCGAACGCTGAACGTCGAACGCTTAACGCTGAACGCTCAAGGAAACTGAAAAACTCAAAACAGATGAAAGGTGGAACTCAGGAACACTGGAAAATGAGGCAAAACCAATTCCGGTTCCGGCTTTCCTGATTTCCACATTCGTTTTTCTGAGGCTCCTTAAGTGATGAAACGCCGAACAAAACTACAACCGTAGGCCGCGAGCTTGCTCGCGCTCGTTTCGCATGCGCCCGCCAAACGAGCGCCCGCAAGCGGGCAGCCTACCGCGGCGCACCTGCTGACACTTGAGCGTTCAGCGTTAAGTGTTGAAAGTTGAGCGTTACCGCTCGTTCCGGACGGCCGTCAGATCACGAAATCCGCATCCTCTGGCCGGACCAATTCCCGCGGCGGATGGAGCATGCCTGCGGCGACGGTGGCGTGGGTGCCCTGCTCGATCAGGATGAACGAGCCGGTGAGGC
>CAZFHG010000401.1:0-1743 GCA_964518665.1 uncultured Opitutaceae bacterium
CGGCACAAGGGAAATCCGTCGTGTTTGAGCAACTGCGCCCGTGGTTGCTCGGCGAATCCGAATACGGGGATCAGGCCGCGGTGGCGGATGCGTTGGGCCTGAGTGCCGCAGCGATGAAAGTGACGGTACACCGCTTGCGGCAACGTTTTCGCCAGTGTGTGAAGGAGGAGATTGCCGGAACTCTGAAAGACGCTGCGGCCGTTGAGGACGAGATGCGCTCCCTTTACGCGGCGCTGGGTGGTTGAAAAAATTGGTAACCCTTTTCCTGCGACACGGCATGGTCTGATATGACTCCCTCCTCTTTTCCAAATTCCAAGTGCCCCCGCTGTGGTGAATCGCTGCCCAGCGATGCCGTGGGCGGCCTCTGCCCGCGTTGCCTCATGGCGGGCGCGCTGCAACCCACCCAAGCCGGAGATCAGTCAACCGCAATTCCCTCATTAACTCCCGAAGAACTCGCCCCGCACTTCCCGCAGCTCGAAATCCTCGAATGCCTTGGTCGCGGTGGCATGGGCGTGGTTTACAAGGCACGCCAGAAATCGCTGAACCGCTTGGTCGCGTTGAAACTGCTCGCCCCGGAACGGGCGGATGATCCACAGTTTGCCGCACGCTTCGAAAAGGAAGCTCATGCCCTCGCGGCGCTGAATCACCCGAACATCGTCGGTGTGCACGATTTCGGGCAGGCTGGCGGTTTCTATTTTCTGCTGATGGAGTTCGTCGATGGGGTCAACCTCCGCCAACTCCTGCAAACCAAACGCCTCACGCCAAAGGAAGCCCTCAGCATCGTGCCGCCCGTTTGCGAGGCGTTGCAATGCGCTCACGATCACGGCATCGTGCACCGCGACATCAAGCCGGAGAATTTGCTCATTGATAAAGCGGGCACGGTGAAAATCGCGGATTTCGGGATCGCCAAGATGGTGACGGATCCGTCGGATCGGACCGATCTGACTGATCTGAAAACCAGCCACGGCCAAGGCACGCCCGACTACGCCGCCCCTGAACAGCAGAATGGCACCGCCGATCATCGCGCGGACATTTACAGCCTCGGCGTCGTGTTATATGAAATGCTCACCGGCGAACGGCCTAACGAAAGCCTCACCCCGCCCTCGAAGCGCGTGCAGGTGGACATTCGCATCGATGAGATTGTGCTGCGGGCATTGGAGAAGACGCCGGAGCTGCGGTTCCAGACGGCGGCGGATTTTCGCACACAGGTGGAGGCTGCGGTTTCACCTCGCGCAGGCAGCCAATTGCCTCGAGTCCTTGAGAGTGCTCAGGGCTTTCTGTTTGGGCCAACCCAGTTTGCAACGCAGCAGGGGCGATTCTTCGCTTACCGTCTCCGTGGACAGTTGATGCTGGATGAGCAACGGCTGGTGTATTCGCGTGGAGGCGTAAAAACCATCATCCCGCTTGATTCGATCCGGGATCTCAGTATCGGGCAATATCCACGGTCGGTGAGTCCGCTCAGTTGTGATCTCATCAGCCTAACCTATGAATACGGCGACAAACGGAAGCAGGTGCTAATTTCGCCGATGGAGGGCTGGATTGGGACCCCATCCATGCGCAATGCGTTTTGCACCCAGTGGTTCGTGGCCATCCAGGAAGCGGTCATCGAGGCCACTGGCAAGGTGCCGGGCACCACGCCACCGGATCAACTCCAAATCGCACAGGGCTCCGCCTGCGCCCATTATGCCATGATCGCCCTGCCCATCGTGGTCGCGCTCCTCGTCCTGGGCGGACACTTCTTCA
>CAZFHG010000402.1:0-1696 GCA_964518665.1 uncultured Opitutaceae bacterium
CGGCTTTATTGACGAAAACGGATAGTAGTTACACCGAACACGGTGTTTCCTCCGTGGGTAGGGCCCGGCCTCCGGACGGACCGTGAATGGCAGGCGGATACTGGACCACCCGTCCAGCCTGCCCTCCGTAGGCCAGGCGAAGGAGGGAGGCCGGGCGCTACCCATGGAACAGTCAGGGAAGACCCATGAAGCCGCAACGATTCCAATACGACTTCGTCGCCATCGGCGGAGGCAGCGCGGGCTTCAATGCCGCCCGTGTCGCCGCCGCGCTCGGGCTGCGTGTGGCGGTGGTGGATGGCGCGCGCGAACTCGGCGGACTCTGCATCCTGCGCGGGTGCATGCCGTCGAAGACACTGCTCTACATGGCTGAGGTGCTGCACCTCGCGCAAAAGGGCAAAACCTTCGGGCTCAGGATTCCCTCGGCTCGGGCGGACATGAAGGCCATCCACGCCCGCAAACGACACATCATCGCGGATTTCGCCAGTTACCGCGACCAGGCACTCAAATCAGGCAAATTCGATCTCATCCGGTCGCACGCACGTTTTGCCGATGCTCACACCCTTGAGTTGTCCAAGGGTCGCCGCCTCACGGCCCGGCACTTCCTGATCGGCACCGGCTCCAAGGTCAGCACGCCACCGGTGCCCGGTTTGAAGGATGCGCCCTTTTGGACGAGCGACGACGTGCTCGACCTCGATTTCATTCCCAAGAGCGTCCTGGTCCTCGGCGGCGGCATTGTTGCCTGCGAGCTCTCGCAATTTCTCAACCGGATCGGTTCGAAGGTCACCCTAATCCAGCGCAGCAAGCATATCCTGCGCGACCATTCCGAGGCGGCCTCTACGGTCGTGCAGCAGGCCTTCGTGGACGAGCGCATCGAACTGTTCGCCGGCACGCAGTTGCAGAGCGTGGCCCACGACCGCCGGGGTTTCACCGTGCGTTTCCGCCATGACGGCAAACTGATCACCCGTCGGGCCGCCCATCTCTTCAATGCCCTCGGCCGCGAGCCGAACACCGCGGGGCTCAACCTCGCCGCCGCCGGTGTGCGCACCCGCCCCGATGGCCAGATCCTGATCAACCGCTGGCAGCAAACGAATGTGCCGCACATCTACGCCGCCGGCGACTGCAGCGGACCGCACGAAATCGTCCATGTCGCCATCCAACAGGCCGAACTCGCCGCGCGTCATGCCGCCGGGGTGAAGAAATTAAAACCCGTGGACTGGTCGCTGCTGTTGAATGTCGTCTTCACCGACCCGCAGCTCGCAACCATCGGCGTCCTCGAACGTGAACTCGATGAACGCGGCGTGACCTATCTCACGGCCAGCTATCCGTTCAACGATCACGGCAAGTCCATTCTCATGGACGCAAACTACGGTTACGTGAAGGTCATCGCCGAACCCAAACGCGGCCGCATCCTCGGCGCGGAGATTGTCGGCAAAGATGCAGGCGAACTCATCCATGCGTTCTCCGGTCCACTCACAATGAAGGCCACGGTCTTCGACCTGCTTCGCGCACCATGGTATCACCCCACCCTCGCGGAAATCATCACGTACCCGCTCGAGGAGATAGCGGACAAGATTAAACGCGACTGATCCTGTAGGGGCGCACCTCGTGTGCGCCCTTCGGTTTCTTGCGCGAATCAAGCCGAAGGGCGCACACGAGGTGCGCCCCTACAGGATCACCCGCGCGTGATCGCCAGCAG
>CAZFHG010000403.1:0-1670 GCA_964518665.1 uncultured Opitutaceae bacterium
GCGAGTTTGTTGACCTGCTGGGGCGTCAGGGGATTGCGTATTTCACTCAGTCGCCCGAAGAACTAACCGGCGAGGTGGTCACCCTTGAACGCCTTTTGGGTGATGGAAAACGATGATCGTCGTCTCCAACTCTGGTCCATTGATCGCTCTGGCTAGAATTGGTCGCCTCGACCTATTGCGTACGATGTTCGGTAAGTTACTCATCCCGCAAGCCGTGCGCGATGAATTGGTCGCTTCTGGCGGCTACCGGCCAGGCGCTTACGAGGTCAGTGCTGGGGGATGGATCGAGTTGGTTCGCGTGCATGATGTGACGGCTATTCGTCTCCTGCAGAATCGGCTGGATGCCGGTGAGAGCGAAGCCGTTGTGTTGGCGATCGAACTCGGGTCGGACTTGCTCTTGATGGATGAGGCAAGGGGGAGACGCGTGGCCGAGGCGCAAGGGATCAACCTCGTCGGCACGGTGGGTTTGCTTGTGGAGGCAAAACGACAGGGGATGATTGATGCGATTACGCCTCTGTTGGAAAAGCTCCGCTCAGGAGGGTTTCGTATGAGCAAAGAATTGTACCGAACGGTTCAACAGTTGGCAGGTGAGGCGCTGTGATGCTTGATGATAACCTGATACCCAAAACTTCGGAGGTCGGAGAGACTTCCGAAGTTTTGTTTGAAGACCTGGCCGAAGACGACGGCGACGAGGCAGCCATCGTCGTCCTGAGCGTCGCTGAGGACGCCGGCGAGCGGGTTGACACGTGGCTGGCAGCCCATCTGCCCGACCGCTCGCGCGCCGAAATCCAGCGTTGGATCGAGGCGGGGCTGGTCAAGCGCGGCGACAAGACGCTCAAGTCCAGTTACCGGGTGACGGCTGGGGACGAGATCGCCGTCGCCGTGCCCGAGCCAGAGGATTACACCGTCGAGCCGGAGGCGATCCCGCTGGACATTGTCTACGAAGACGCCGACCTGCTGGTGATTAACAAGCCCGCCGGTATGGTGGTGCATCCGGCGGCCGGCAACTGGCACGGCACGCTGGTGCATGCGGTGTTGTATCACTGCCCGGATCTGATCGGCGTGGGCGGGTCGCATCGGCCCGGCATCGTGCATCGGCTCGACAAGCACACGTCGGGGCTGATCCTGGTGGCCAAGCACGACCGGGCGCAGCGGGCGCTGCAAACTCAATTCGCCGCCCGTGCGATTTACAAGACCTACCTGGTTCTTGTGGACGGGCGGGTGCATCTGCCCGAAGGTCGTATCGATGCGCCCATCGGCCGTGATCCCAATCAACGCCAGCGCATGACTGTGCTGCGCAGCGCGCAGGGCCGCGCGGCCGTGACTGAGTATGTCGTCCGCAGCTTTTACACGGATCGCACCCACGCGCCGTACACGCTGCTGGCCTGTCACCCGGTGACCGGCCGCACGCACCAGATTCGCGTCCACCTGGCCTACATCGGACGCCCCGTCGTCGCCGATCAGGTATATGGCCCTCAGCGCCGGCTGCCCTTTGCCTGCCCGCGCCAGTTTCTACATGCCCACGCCATCCGCTTCTGCCTGCCGAGCAGCGGGGCCGAGGTCGAGTTCACGGTGCCCCTGCCGCCCGATCTGGCCGGTGTGCTGGCGCGGCTGACGTCCGATTTGTAGCGTCTCAGCAGCGAGCATCCTGTTTTTGTGTAGCGTTTCGA
>CAZFHG010000404.1:0-1627 GCA_964518665.1 uncultured Opitutaceae bacterium
CGCCGCGACGGGCGGTGCTGGCATGGTGGTGGAGTACGCTCTCGATTCCGCTGCTGGGAAATCTGCCCTGGGTGGGATTCGCGTTCCGCAGTTCAACCGAGACCACCGAGAAGCACGAAGTATTGGTGTTGATCACGCCGCATATCGTCTATGAACCCGGCACGTGCCAGGAAGGCAACAAGGCCGCGGGAGAGCTTCATCGGCCGCCGCTATTTCCGCCTGGCGCAGGCCGCATGGGCAAAAGGCGAGCGGGATACGGCACTTCGTTTCGCCGAAATGGCGGTGTATATCGATCCCTTGAACCGCGCCGCGATCGATCTGCGGAGCGACATCTGGCAGGGCCGCCCCTGCGGCGATCACACGCTGCAGGGTGGAGAATCTGCGTCGGAGGGTGGGAATCCGATGGATGATCCCGCCACCGTCGACGCCGTTTTGAACGACCTTGAAGGCAAGTCCGCCCCTCCGCCGCCGCAGTTGCATCCGCTCGATCCCGGTTTGCCCGGCCGGAAACAGGATATCCTACGTCCGAGGAGGCTGGAATGAAGGCAGGCATGAGGGTACTCGGACTGACCCTGGGCGCGTGGCCGCTTGCCGCGCTGATATTGGGTTGTGCCACCGCTAAAATGCCGGACGCGCTGGGCCCAGGGCCCGGCGTCAAAAAAGCCGAACGCCGATCTGACGTCGTGCGGGTCTTCGACGAAAGTCGGACTTTGGCCGAGTTTGAATCGGCGAAAGCTGCTTGGGAGCGTGGGGACGCGAAGGCCTGCGAGGAATCGCTCAACCGTGTACTGACGAGGCACGGCGATCACCGCGAGGCGCGGCTGCTGATGGCCGAGGTGTGCCTGACCAACGATCGCCTCGACGAGGCAAAGGGCCATCTGGCGAAGCTCCTGGCTGCCGCCCCAGAGGACGCAGAAGCCATGCATGCGATGGGTGTCGCCCTGGATGCCACGGGCCATGGGGTCGAGGCGCTCGCCTATTACCAGCGTGCCACCAAGGCGGACCCCGGCAACGAACTCTACGCGATCGGCCACCGCCCGGCGGCCCCGGATGAACGTTCGGTCGTGAAGGTGTCGCATGTGGCGACGAACGATTCTTCCGTCTCTGCGGGATCCGAGTGCGCCGAGGCCACGGATCTCGATCGTGGCATCGGCGCGATCAAGCGGGGGGATCGAACGGAGGCTCTCGCCGCTTTTCGCAAGGCCATCGCGGCCGATCCTGAGAATCCGCGCGTGCCCATTCAGGCTGCCGCAGCCGTAATGCGCGCGAATGAAGCGAAGGTAGCGGTCGAACTGCTTATGTCGCTTAAGGAGCAATATGCGGATTCTGCCGAGTTCTTACGCATGCTCGGCATGGCCCAGTGCCGGGCCGGCGACTATCGTGCATCCCAAGTCGCACTCCAGCAGGCACTTTTGTTGGACAAACGCAGCGCACTGACCTACTTTTTGATGGGCTGTACGCTGGCGAAGCTCGACGAAAGAGACGCCGCGGAAGGATTCTTCCGCCAGGCTCGAACGATCGACCCACGCTACGGCGCTCCGCGTTGATACGCGGCGGCGTTGGCATGCAGCCCTGCCGTTAAACCATAGGGTAGCGATGCGCTTCATGCGCTTCGCACCAACGGCGG
>CAZFHG010000405.1:0-1621 GCA_964518665.1 uncultured Opitutaceae bacterium
CCACAGATTTCACGGCGTCAACACTGCGGCGGTACAACTCGAAGTATTCGGCCTGAGTGCCTTTCCAGAAGGCGATGTCGGGCTCGTTCCACGGTTCGAAATTCCAGGAACGGACTTCTTCGAGCCCGTAGCGGGCGACCAGCGCCTTGACCGTGGCATTGACCATCCGGTGCCAGTCATCGTAATTGTTCGGTGGGCATCCGGCACATTTCACTGCGAAGACGCGGTTGTCATTGCTCGCCATCCAAGTCGGCAGGAAGCTCAGCTCCACCAGCGGACGCAACCCCAGCGACAGATAATAATCGTAATTAGAGAACAGATACTGGAAGTTGAACGGCCCGTCCTTCTTGTGCCAGACGAACATGTCGTCATGGAACATCCCGTGCTGACGCAGGTTCTGGAACCCGCACTCGCGCACCGCCGTGTCCAGGCAGTACCGGTAGTCGGCGCGCAACGCCAGTCCGGCGCGGTCGCCGCAGATCATTTTTTTCCAATATGGCGCCACCGGCTTGCCTTTTTCAGCGCAATTTACAATTACCGAATTCATTGTGTATTCCTTTCATACTGTCCAAATTTTTTCCACGCCTCAATCATGGCGCGGTAATTCTCCATGGGGACATCCTTTTGCACCGCGTTGCTGGCGCCCAATACGAAGGCACCATGCGGCTTCTGCGCCTGCAACAGCGTCGCCGTCGCCTCGTAGACCTTTTCGGGCGTGCCGAGCAGCAGCAATCCGCAATCCACGTTGCCGCAGAGGCAGAGCCGGGAGCCGGCGATCTGCCGCGCCAGGTTGATATCCATCCCGGCCGTCGCGTCAATGGCCTGAAGTGCATCCAGTCCGGTTCCGGCGAGCGCGTCCAGGTGGGGCGTCAACTGACCATCCGAGTGCATGATGGCATACAACCCCAGGGCATGGACCCCTTCGGCCCAGCGACTGGCATAGGGCAGAATGAAACGCCGCATCTGTTCGGGATTGAAGAACGGCCCGGAGTTGTCGGCGATGTCAGAGGCCGTAAACACGGCACCTGCGCCCAGATCCCAGTAACGCCGGGCGTTTTCGAGACCGCCCACCAAAGCCTTCTCCGCCATCTGATCCACTTTCTCCGGTTCGAAAAAAAGGGCCTCGCAGAAGGCCTCGCCGTAATCGGCCGCGATGACACCCTCCGATCCTCCGACCAACATGAGGTCATTCCCAGCCAGAGCTTTGAGCAGTTCAAACTGACGGAAACGCATGTCACCAGGCAAGACGTAATAAGCCAGTTCCCCTGGCCCCGCATACCAATAGCCACCCGGAGCAGTCACGGCGGCAAAGTGCAGGTCATGGCACACGGATACGATAATCTCGGCATTTGTCTGCATGGCCTTTTCCTGTTCGGCAGGGGGCAGCCGTTCCATCTCCTCGCCCAGCACGACATGCCGCCCCGAGGCTGCATCCCAGGCATGGAACTCCAGTTCCCAGATCGGCACCGCGCCCGCCGGAATTCGACGCTCCAAGGCTGCCTTCATGTCATTTCGCGGATTCATTCGTTGTTTACTCCTTATTTAATATTCCTGATCTGCGTGACACAGGCGATGCTCCACGGCTCAAGTTTGATTTCCATCTTCAGAATCCTGTCAGCAC
>CAZFHG010000406.1:0-1621 GCA_964518665.1 uncultured Opitutaceae bacterium
CGCGGCGCCCTGCTCTCCGGCGGCCAGAAGCAGCGCATCGCCCTCGCCCGTGCATTTCTCCGCAATGCCCCAGTCCTCATCCTGGATGAAGCCACCAGCGCGCTCGACTCCGACAGCGAGGCCGCCGTGCAGGACGCCCTTCGCAAGCTCGTCACCGGCAAGACCGTGCTCATCATCGCCCACCGTTTCAGCACCATCCGCGACGCCTCGCTGATCCTTGTGTTCGACAAGGGCCGCATCACCGCCTCCGGCACCCACGCCGAACTCTACGCCGGCAACCCGCTCTACCGCTCCCTCTACGACCGCCAGCAGGGCGCGGGGTGATGATGGCTTATTGGTTATGGCTTATGGCTTATTGGTTATTGGTTATTTCCGGAACGGGGAGATTGCTTAACCTATTCCCGATCTACGGTTGGTTCGGCCATAACAAATAAGCCATAAGTAATAACCAATAAGCCATCTGTCTTCAGTGTCCGCTGCTCCACACATTCTCATCATCCGCCGCCGGTATCTCGGGGACCTTGTGCTCCTTGGCAGCGTGCTGCGCAATCTGCTCCTGCACTGGCCCGGGGCCCGCATCACGCTCCTGGCCGAACCCGCCTATGCGTCCATCGCCGCGCTCAACCCCGATGTCGCGGAAATCCTGACCTTCCCGCGCCGCCTCGCCCAATGGCCGCGACTGCTCGGCAAACTCCGCCGCGCCAAGTTCACGCACGTCCTCGATTTCGACAACACCGACAAGACCGCCTGGCTCACCCGCTGGACCGGCGCGACCGTGCGCGCGACCTACGACCGCGAGACCAACCCGTTCCGCCACCGCTGGATTTACACCCACGCCGCCGCCGTCTCGAACGCCGACTACACCTCCAAGCACATCACCGAGACCTACCTCGCCCTGCCCGCCGCCATCGGCGTGCCCATCGTGACGCGCGAGGTCCGGCTCGTGCCCGCTCCGGCCGACCTCGCCTTCGCCGAGAAACTCACTGGCGGTCCCAGATCCGCAACCGGCAACCATACGCGCAAGGTCCTCCTCCATCCCGGCAGCCGCAGCCGCTTCCGTCTCTGGCCGGCCGACCGTTTTGCCGCCGTGTGCGATCAAATGCAGGACCAGTTGGGTGTGCAGGTCTTCGTCGTCGCCGGCCCCGCCGAAAGCGCGCTCGTCCGGGAAATTCGCCGCCATGCCCACATGCATCTCGTCGCCATCGAGCGGAGGCTGACCACCGGGCAGTTCGCCGCCCTGCTCGCCCAATTCGATCTCCTGCTCTGTCACGACAGCGGCCCCATGCACGTGGCCGCGGCGCTCGGCGTCCCGGTGGTCGCGCTCTTCGGTTCGCAGAACACCGCCATCTGGCGTCCCCTCGGCGACCGGCACACCGTGCTCCAGACCCCGCTGCCCTGCACCTGTCTGCCCGACGTCCCGACGCCGTGCGTGAAAAGCGATTCCTATCGCAGTTACTGCGTACGCAAACTCACGGTGGAGCAGGTCTTCGCGGCCTTGCAGCGGCAGCTCACGCCGCAAGGATGAGGAATTAAGACCACGAATGGACACGAACGGACACGAAAACTTGGGTAGGGCCCGGCCTCCGGACGGGCCGCGTTGGGCGGGCTCAAGCCGAACCGC
>CAZFHG010000407.1:0-1617 GCA_964518665.1 uncultured Opitutaceae bacterium
CTTTGCTACAGCTTTTACGCCTGGCTCTTCATCACGGTACTGCCGCCGTGGTTCGGGTTGGAAGGCAAGATCGTGCAGGTCGCCATGGGTGACATCTTTTGGAGCGTGATGATCTACCTTGGCATCCCCTTTGCCGCGGGCGTCCTGAGCCGGGTGATTTTGGTACCGATGAAAGGCGAGGATTGGTACGAGCGCGTGTTCATCCCCCGCATCTCACCGCTCACCCTCGGCGCCCTGCTGTTCACGATTGTCGTGATGTTCACCTTCAAGGGCGAGGCCATCGTGCAACTGCCGTTCGATGTGTTGCGGATCGCCATTCCCCTGGTGCTTTATTTCGCGATCATGTTTTTCGTGAGCTTCGTGATGGCGAAGAAACTCGGCGCGGACTATCCGCGTTCGACCTCGCTCGCCTTCACCTCCGCGGGCAACAATTTCGAACTCGCGATCGCCGTGGCGATCGCCGTCTTCGGCCTGCAGTCCGGGGTGGCCTTTGCCGCCGTGGTCGGACCACTGATCGAGGTGCCGGCCCTGATCGGGCTCGTGCATGTCGCCTTCTGGTTCAAGCGGCGCTGGTACGCTGCGGAAACCGCCGGCAACTGAGCGGCTGCGCCGCAGCCGAAGGGAAGGCCTTTTTAACCACAGATTGCACAGATGGGCACAGATATCCGTACCTTGGTATGGCCTGCTGTGGCCATCACAGCTTGGTCCATCAGTGATATCCGTGTGATCCGTGGCTCATAAAATTGAACCTGTCATTCACGTGTTGCCAGTCGGCGGGGGGGCCGGTGTGTTGGCGGGCCTTACATGCAACTCGATATTCCCGCCGGTCCCTATGACGGCTACATCTTTGACCTCGACGGCACGCTGCTCGACACCATGCCGCTCCATTTCGAGGCCTGGGAGGCGGCGCTGCAGGCTGTCGGGCTGACCCGGCCGCTGGAGGAGGATTTTTTCTATTCGCTCGGCGGCACGCCCACGCGCCGGGTGGCTGAGCTCTGTGGCGAACGCTACGGGCTGAAGCTCGATCCTGAGGCGGTCTTTCACCACAAGGAGGCGCTATTCACCGCCCGCCAGGCCAGGGTGCGACTGATCGAGCCGGTGGTCGCCTTTGCCCGCCGCATGGCGCCGACGCATCCCCTGGCGGTGGCTTCGGGCGGACCGCGCAACGTGGTGCTGCATTCGCTTGAGACCAGCGGCCTGGCTCCGCTGTTTCGCACTGTGGTGACCGCGGACGACGTGGTGCACGGTAAGCCCGCCCCGGACATGTTTCTCCTTGCGGCGAAATTGTTGGGCCTGGCCCCGGAGCGGTGTCTGGTGTTTGAGGATGCCGTGCTGGGGCTCCAGGCCGCCCGGGCGGCGGGCATGCAGGTGGTACACGTGCCGAGCCGGCGGTAAGGCAATTTCGGATTTCTGATTTCGAATACCGGAAGGCCAGGCTGGATACATGAAATTGGGAAATCTGCACGCGGTTTGATCGAGGCGGTTCCACTTTCCGGTTTTCGGTATCCTGTGTCCGGTATTTGCCCCAGGTTTCTGCCCTGAACTTCAGGCTTGGGCGGCGGGGGCGTTCCGTGTTCGATCCGCGGCATGAAACTGGAGTCGATGGTCAAACCCGAA
>CAZFHG010000408.1:0-1604 GCA_964518665.1 uncultured Opitutaceae bacterium
TGGGCGCGATGCCGACGGCGTTGTAGACGTAGATCTCGTCCTTGCGCTCGTAGACGGAGCTGCGCATGGTGTTGAAGACGGTCAGCGAGGCGATGAGGATGGGGATGAGCAGCTCGAGCAGGCCCGCGAAGGTCCGCGCGCGCGTGCGCGAGCCGAAGAAGGAGGTGCCGTCCACCGCGTAAAACGCGGGCTGGCCCAGCCGCTCGAGGTAATCCATCACCACGCGGCGCTGGTCCTTGAAGCCGAGGGGCGGCAGGGGTGCCTGGCGGGGGTCGATGACATAGGTCTGGCGCGGGAAGAGGATGCCGCAGGAGACGATGATTTCCGTGTCCCGGTCGGTGCGCGTGGGCGCGGTGTTGACGATCATGACCTGCGAGCCGGGCAGGCGGGGCGCGTCGTCCGGCATGATGGCGCCGCCCGTGGTGGAGCGGCCGAGCGTCTGCACGGCGCTCAGGTCGTAGGGGAGCAGGCTCCGGCCGTCGATGTCGATGTGGGCCTGGAGGCGGGCCGAGTCGATGATGCCGAGCACCTCGTAGGCGTCGCCGCGGATGGCGACCATGACGCCTCCGGCGCGGACGTCGTCCGCGGACAGGTCGAGCTCGCGGGCGGCCGTGTCGGGCAGGATGACGAGGCGCTTCTGGGTGTAGCCCTTCGCGAGCGCGGCCTGCCGCTCCTCGCGGGTGGCGGGGCCGCGGGGGAACCAGGTCCGGCCGGTCACGAGGTAGCGATCCAGGCCGGAGAAGTCGGGCTCGCGCCAGTCCATGCGCAGGGCGGCGGTGAGGCGGGCCCGCTTCTGGATCTTCTGCCCGTTGACCGTGAACTCGCGGTCCACGAGGATCTCGGTGTTCTGGAGGCGGTCGGAGGCGAGGGTGGCGCAGAACCAGCTGCGCGTGGTCACGGGGTAGCGGCGGCCGTAGATCTGCTGCATGGTGGCGATTTCGGAGGGCGTGAGCGGCACGAAGTTGGGGTTCTGGAGCAGGATGCCGTTCCAGGGCGAGCGGCCGGTCGCGTACTCGATGTTGACCAGGTCCGAGGAGACGGAGGTGAAGCAGATCATGACGAAGGTGATGAGGATGAGGGTGACGGAGGTGAGGCCCGTGCGGACCTTGCGCCGCCGCATGTTGTTGAGGCCGAGCATGAAGGCGGTGCCGATCACGCCGCCGCGGTTGATGTCGGCCCCCTCGATGGCGCCCTCCTTCTGCCGCAGGTCCCGGATGTTCTGCCGGAACTTGCCGCCCACCATGAGGATGACGAGCAGGGTGAGCAGGAGGATCACGAACCCGATCAGGATCATGAGCGAGGAGCGGACCATCTGGAAGGCGGGGTGGAAGAAGCGCAGGAGCAGGAAGACCGCCAGGAAGATGAGGCCGCCGGCGAGGAGCTGCTTGCGGACGTCGGTGAAGCCGAACACGAGCTTCTCGAAAAAGAAGACAAAGGGGACGAGCAGGCCCAGGTACCAGAGGATGCCGATGATGGCGTGCGAGATGCGGCTGCGGATGACGGGGTGGTTGTTGATGGCGTAGGCCAGGCTCGTGTCGGCCGCCAGGACGGCCGAGAGCGGGTCCTTTTCGGCCAGCTTTTTCCGGGCGGTCTACAGCCACTCC
>CAZFHG010000409.1:0-1593 GCA_964518665.1 uncultured Opitutaceae bacterium
CTCACCGGCTTCCTCGGCGCCGGCAAGACCACGCTCCTCAACCGCATCCTCACCGAACAACACGGCAAGAAGATCGCCGTGATCGAGAACGAGTTCGGCGAGGTCGGCGTGGACAACCAGCTCGTCATCTCCTCCGACGAGGAGCTCTTCGAGATGAACAATGGCTGCATCTGCTGCACCGTGCGCGGCGACCTGATCCGCATCCTCGGCCGCCTGCTCAAGCGCAAGGACCGCCTCGACGCCATCCTGATCGAGACCACCGGCATGGCCAACCCCGGCCCGGTCGCCCAGACGTTTTTCACCGACGACGAGATGAAGGCCAACTTCCGCCTCGACGCCATTGTCACGCTCGTGGACGCGAAGCACATCAGTCAGCACCTCGGCACCGACGACGAGGCCCTGAAGCAGATCGCGTTCGCCGACGTCATTCTGCTCAACAAGACCGACCTCGTCGCCCCGGCCGAACTCACGGCGCTCGAGTCCCGCATCCGCGGCATCAATGCCGTTGCGAAAATCCACCGCACCCAGAACGCCAACATCGACCTCGACAAGGTGGTCAACGTCGGCGGCTTCAACCTCTCGCGCGCCACCGAACTCGACCCAAAATTTCTAGAGCAGGAATACCCCTTCGAATGGGCCGGCGCCTATCCCCTCCCCGCCGGCACGCACGAATTGGAAATCGGCCACGGCGATGAAGCGCATGATCACGACCACAGCCACGAGGGGTGCGATCACGACCACCATCACCATGGCAACGAGAACGAGCTCGATGTGGTGATCATGCCGGTACCCTCGCTCGACGATAAGGCCATCGCCACGG
The DNA here is from genome assembly GCA_964518665.1 of uncultured Opitutaceae bacterium. Lineage (GTDB taxonomy): Bacteria > Verrucomicrobiota > Verrucomicrobiia > Opitutales > Opitutaceae > UBA2377. Next base: position 821 of record CAZFHG010000409.1, read on the forward strand.
TGCGCGATGCCGCGGTCCTCGTCTTCGGCGACTGGGAAACCCGCCTGAAGGCCGGCGATGCCGTCATCCCCGGCTCCGCGCTCAACCGCCTCCTCCTGACCGAGGGCAACGGCAAGTTCCCGCTCAAGGTCGAGACCGCCGGCCACTACTTGGTCTTCGAGGCCTGCGGCGAGCACCCCCTGCATATCAACGTCGGAGCCAATTTCGTGAAACCGGTCTGGCAGCAGGACTTCCACGCCGCGCACACGCACAACGACGCCGTCACCTCGGTCGGCATCACCATCCCCGGCGACCTCGACGGCAAACGGCTCAACGACTGGATCAGCGAGCTGCTCCGCGTGAAGGGCGGCGACATCTACCGCATGAAGGGCGTGCTCGCCGTCAAGGGCACCAACAAGCGCCTCGTCTTCCAGGGCGTGCACATGCTCTTCGACGCCAAGTTCGACCGCGAATGGGGCGCCGATCCGCGCCACAACACCCTCGTCTTCATCGGCAAAAACCTCGACCGCACCGCGCTCACTGAAGCCTTCAAGGCGTGCCTGGCTGGGTGAGGTCTACCCTGCAGGGGCGCACCTCGTGTGCGCCCTCAGGCACCATGCGTCTGGCGCGGGAAATCGGGCGCAGTCAAGCTGCGCCCCTACAATTGGCGCTGCTCGACGCATTGGCTCACTTCGCCCACTCCACGCGGATGATGCGGTAGCCTTGGCCCGCCGCGGGCAATTGCAGCCGGCCGTCGCGGACTTCAGGTTGCAACTCACCCTCCTGCCCCAGCA
>CAZFHG010000410.1:0-1582 GCA_964518665.1 uncultured Opitutaceae bacterium
AGCAGGACCCGGGCGGCCATCATCTCGTAGAGGTTGCTCGCCGTCCCGCACAGGATCGCGGCCAGCGACATCACGCCGATGGCGAGCGTGGCGGTGAGACGCGTGCCCATCCGGTCGATGAACCGGCCCGCCACGAGCGAGCCGATGGTGTAGGCGACGCTGAAGCTCGTCATGAGCCACGAGTAGTCCGTGTCCGTCCATCCCATCCGGACCTTCAGCGTGGTCTTAAGGACGGAGAGCACCTGCCGATCTAGAATGAAGAGCAGCAGCGCGAGCGAGACGAGCACGACGATGCCCCAGGCCCGGGCGGGAATCTTGTGGGCGGGGGCGGTGGACATGGGCGTCATCAGCGCTTGGTGGCCACTGGCTGGGCTTGCTTCAGCACATCGCGCGTCCGCTGCAGCGTTGTCGTCAGGTTGATCTTCTTCGTCCCGCGGTACCAATTCTCCCATTGACCACGGCAGTAGTCGGCGGCCAGTTCGGGAATCTGGGCGAACGCCGCTTCCGCGGCCGCCAGCGCCGTGGCGCACGCGCGGAAGTCGCCGCGGTCAAGCGCCTCGTGGGCCAGTTCAACTTGTTCCAGCCACGCGCTCATCTGGTGCCCGAGGGCGCTCTGGAAAATCAGGTTGTCACGGAGCATGGCCGCTTCGGGTTCCGGCAGGGCGGCGGCGGCCTCCCGCGCCCGGGCCACGACTTGCGCGAAACCGACCTTCTGCACTGCGACCCGCTTGATGATTTCGCCGCGCGAGCTGGTGGGATGCATGTCGCTGATCGCATGCCAAAACGCGTCCCCCGCCTTCGGGGTCTCGGCGTGCGCCGGTGCCCCTGCCTTTGCGGCTGGCAGAGCCTTTTTGCTCGCCGGGCCGGCAGGGCCAGTCTTCGCCGCCAGCTTCTTTGCCATCTGATTGAGGCTCGCGTTGCCCGCACTGATCATCTGCCCGTCCATCAGGAAGGGAACCTGCCGGGCGTCGTGAATCTGCCACGTGTCGAAATATTCCCGATAGGCGCTCGCGATCTCGTCCTGGCGTGAGGAAAATCGGGTCCGCACCCAGTTCCCGAGCCACGCCTCGGGATCGAAACCCGGCATCCGCCACGTCATCTTCGCGGTGGCGTCGATGCCGAGCACGAACTCGCGGACGTTGGAGACGTTGCAGATCACATACGTGCCGGCACCCTGCTCGACCGCGGTCCGCAGGCACTCGAAGGTCCGGTGCGGCGACGGCACCTGCGCCAGATGCGGACCGGAACCCCACAGCGCGTGATGATAGTAAACTCCGTAGCGGTTTTTCGGATTCCGTGGCGTCGAATAAAAATCCGATTGCCACTTCCAGCCCGGGGAGTTGTCGGCAAAGATGATGATCGTGCCCTCCGGGATCGTGAGCAGTTTTTGCTGATTCAAGACCGAGCCCTCGGCCCAAAGCGTCGTCGAGAGGAGGGGTGGCTTCCCCGGTGAAACCTCATTCAGGATCTTCACCTGTTCGGCCATCGCGTCGGAGATAAGCCGGCCGCGGTCGGCGTCGGACTGCGGCGTGTTGGGATCCGCCATCCACATCGGCCGGTCGGCGATGCCGCGCAGGCCGAG
>CAZFHG010000411.1:0-1567 GCA_964518665.1 uncultured Opitutaceae bacterium
CCACCGACGGCGGACAGGGTCAGCCCTTGTTCCTGAACGGCGAGGCCTTCGCCGCCATTGAGCATCCCTCCGGCGATAATCGCTTCGCCGACGGTCAGATTACCCTCGCCCATCATCCCGGCCGCCGCCTCGCCGCAGGCGCGAAGTTTCGCAGCCACACCGCGCTGGTCAGTGTCGCGCCGGCCGGCGGAGCCCGCGCGCATTTTCTCGACTACATCCAGTTCCGCAGCCGTCCGCGGCCGGGCATGATCGGCATCTACACGCCCTTCGGCACCAACAACCAGTGGGGCGCCTGCCCCACCCTCGATGACGAGCAGACCCTCGAGGTGCTCGGCCACATTGCACAGTTGCAGAAGCGCGGGGTGAAGTTCGATTACTTCACCCTCGACACCGGCTGGGTGGACCCCGCGTCCGACCTCACGCAGTTCAAACCCACCGCTTATCCGAACGGCCCCGAGGCCGTGATCCGCCGCATCCGCTCCCTGCACCTGAAATTCGGCCTCTGGTTCGCCACCAGCTGGGGCCTGCAGTCCTGCTGGGATTATCCCGGTGCCTTTGCCGACGGCCTGCCGCCCACGCAGCTCTATCGCGAGGGCTATCCACTCGGCGCCGACGGCCTCACCTTCTGCATGGCGGAGGAACGCCATCGCGCGATCCTGCGCAAGGCGGTCCTTTATCACGTGAAGCATAACGGCGTCCGCTTCCTCAAATTCGACGGCGGCTTCTACCAGTGCGACAATCCGGACCACGGCCACCTGCCCGGCAAGTACGCGACCGAATCGATGCACGAGTGGCTGATCGAGCTGGCGAATCGCGCCCGCGCCATCGCCCCCGACGTGTTCATCATGTGGTACTGGGGCCTGCGCTCGCCCTTCTGGGCCCTGCACGGCGACGCCATCTTCGAGTCCGGCCTGCACATGGAGGGCTCCGGCACGAGCAATACGCCCACGCTGCACTACCGTGATTCAGTTACCCTCGCCCAAGACCAGAACGCCCATCACGCCCGGAACATTCCGCCACGGCTCAAGGACAGCCTCGGCGTCTGGCTCTCCGATACCCGCTGGGGCAATTTCATGGGCGGCGAGCGCTGGCGTGAAAGTCTCGTCATGGACCTCGGCCGCGGCAGCCGGCTCTTCCCCAACCTCTGGTGCAACCTCCGTCACCTGACGGACGATGACGTGGAGTTTCTCGCGTGGATCTCACAACTGGCCCGAAAGCACGCCGCGCTCTTCACGCGCCGCCGGCTCGTCGGTGGCGACCCCTTTCGCAACGAAGTCTACGGCTATGCCCATGGCCGCAGCGCGCACGGCTTTGTTTTTCTGCATAACGCCCATTTCGCGTCCCGACCGATTACCCTCACGCTCGACGCCACCCTCGGGCTCGACGCCAAGCCCGGCACCGCCGTGCGGGTCGTCACGCACTTCCCGGAGCACGCGCAACTGCGGCGGCGCGGCGGTGAACCCTATCGGCTAGGTGAAACCATCACTCTTCAACTGCGTCCGTTTGAAACGCTGATGTTGGAAATCACCCCGGCATTGCGCTCCGGTGCGCACTGGCCGGTGCGGAC
>CAZFHG010000412.1:0-1560 GCA_964518665.1 uncultured Opitutaceae bacterium
GATAGACGCCACATTTGATGAGGTCAATGTCGGAGCGGGTTTCGAGATCGATATGGAGTGAGATCATTTTCAAAAGCAGCCCCGTTGGGGCTGGAGCCGCAGTTGAAAAGGATCTCAAAACACGTCGTCGTTCTCAGCATGGAAGTCGTCCTTGGCGTTGCCACCGCCGATTACTACCGGGCCCTTGCGGAGCATCTGGACGGCATTCAAATACACGCCAACGCCCTTATTCCCAGCCTTGTCAAATGCCTTGAAATTCAGGCTGACTTTGGCGTAGTCGCCTGACGTAACCTCCGTCGGGTCGAGTATCTCTTCCACCTTGGCATCGAACACCTTGGGCTTCGTCGTGGTCTTTGCGTTCAGATAGACGGTACCCTGGAGGTGCGGATACTTTTTCTCGTCCTCGGCAAACTTGGCATCGCCGTCCTTGATCGGCATGGACAAACCGCCGGGCGCCTTATCCGGCCACTGGCTCTTGATTGCGGAGTCCACCGCCGACTTCAACTTGGTGATGGTCTCCTTGTCAGACTTCTTGATGATCACCATGCCGGTGTACTTGCCAGGGTCGATTTCCGCAGACTCTGAGCGGGGGTTGAAAATATACGGGTGTGCGAGGATTGCCTCGCCGGTTACGACTTTCACTGCTAATGCCATGGTGATTCTCCTAAACTGAGTGCGACGTTGTGATTGCCGTTGTTAAGCGGCGGTGAAGTCCTCACCCTGGGTAAGTTCAGGGCGAGGATCGTTTTCAGAAACCAGCGTGGGCTTGCCTTTCGGCTTGACCGTCTGCTCTCCGAAAATGGGGTGGGACTTCCCGAGCAACTTCTCCGTCTCGGTGATCCCGATAAGTTTTTTGTGCCACAGCTTGCCGTCCGGCACGCCGCAGATGGATAGGGCGGCAGCAGCATCTGCCTCGTTGCGCCAGGCGCGACTGCTGCGGCCGGTGACAAGTTTGTGGCCTGGTATCGCGACGCCCTTGGTGGCCTCGTTGAAGGCGTATTCTTCCAATGCAGCACACCATGTGATGATCTGGCGTAGCTGCGGCAGCAGTGCAGCGATCTCAGCAACGCTCAGCGTGGCCGGGGCGGCGAAGTCAGGCTTGATGGTCGCCAGGTTGTACTCGGCGCGCGCGCGGCAAATCGCTTTGGCCCGGCAGAAGAGGCACTGCTTTTCGCCCGGCACGGCACGGCGGTCGCCGGACTTGATACCAGCAACGACAGCTAGCAACTGCTGCTCAAACGCATCGAGTTCAGCGCTGGTCACGGACCAGACATCGATGTGGTCCAGTGTCGGCTGAATGATGTGAAGCTCGATCCGGTCGAACGGGCCGTAAATTGCGCCCCACTCGAATCGGGCCAAGACAGCGTAGATCAATAGTTGGCCGTTGCGCTCGGCATAAACCTTCACACCCGACCCTGTCTTGAGGTCAGCTATTTTGAGAACGCTCTCGGTTTTCATTCCGCCACCTGCCGGGTCACGAACATCACGGCGTCCGCGGTACCCCAAAGGTCGTCGTCCAGCTTGAGTTTCTGCTCGATCAGCAACTCGCCGCCGTGAGCT
>CAZFHG010000413.1:0-1547 GCA_964518665.1 uncultured Opitutaceae bacterium
CCCAATAGGGGACATTGAAGAGGATCTTCGTCCCCGGCGAGCTTTCCTTGACGGCGTCGCGGAGGCGATGGAACTGCTCGGCCAGCACAGTCCGCTTGTAGGCCATCTGCTCGTCGGGAGTGATCTCTTCCGCTTTGGAAGGCATGTCCCGTCCGATGATGCGACGGAATGGCGCCTTCGCGTATTCCGCGGGAACCACCGGATCCGTGTCCGGCTTGAGGCCGCCGTAGCCGAACCAGTCGAAGAGCAGCCAGTCCACCGGGAACTGGCCCAGGAACTCGCGCACCCGGGCGCAGAGCAGATCGGTCCAGCCCGATTCCGGGGCCAGGAATCCGTACTGGAAGATTGGCGTGGCCACGCCGCCCCCGCCGGTCCAGTTGCGGCTGCCGGGCACGACCCAGTGATGGCAGTGATTGCTCATCACCAGGTCGGCGCCGACGCAGAAGTACGACCAGACCGGCACGCCGCGGTTGCGGGCCAGCTTGTAGAGGCTGGGGAAGAGCTGGCTCCCCGGCCCCGGCGCGACCGGTCCGAGCCGGCTCGGATAGAACGCCGTCCCGCCGAAGATGTAGGCCTGGCAGTACATGACGTTGGTGCCGACCTCCATGTGCCAGTCGAAATACTCCTGGGGGTCGATGAACGCCCATTCATGCGGAGCCGCCGGGCCGTTGACGGTCCAGTTGAGGTCGCAGTGCATGAGCCTGACGGTTTCTTGTGCTTTGGCTTCCACAGACATGTTCCTATCCTTTTTCATGGTCTACCGTTCATTTCGTATCCGCCCAAAGTTGGCACGGCATGCGGGCTGCTCCAGGACGAAGCCGCGCGCCGTGGTTCCGATCCGCGCACCGTCGCCCGTCTTCATGAAGTTTGCAGCGTGGAAGGAGAAGACCGCTTTGACCGCTTTGGCGGAGCGGTTGACGAACCGGTATTCGATCGCCGCCACCGGCAGGCTCGAATCGTCCGCCGCACCCGGGGTGAACGGGCTCCAGCCGGTCAGTTCCACCGCCACCGGCATGGTCGGATCGGCGAACGACACGGTGGCAAAGGGGAATCGTGCCTGGAACGACGCCTCGGCGAAGCGCGGCAGGCCATAGGTGCGGCCGTTGAGGCCGTTGCCCGGTTCGCCGCTTTGACTCCCGAACGCCTTCCACATCGGCACCGGGCCTTCGAGCACCCGCGCGGTCTTCGCGCCCTTCACGTGCAGCGCGGCGAAGGCCTGCGGTTCGTGGTGGACATCCGGCTTGTGCCGCAGCGACACCTGCGACAGCGCGCCGGTGCCCTCCAGGCTGATCATGCCCGCGCCGATCCCGCCCAGCGGGAAGGCGACGCGGTCAAGACACTGGCCGGTGTGGATGGGTTGCTTGGACCGTGCTTTCTCTTTTTTGGGAGGCATGTTTTCTCCTTGGTGTTGTCTCAGATGATCTCCAGCCCGTCGCGGTCCGGCAGGGCCGGGAATGGCGCGTGCGGCTCGGCTTGGTACCAGTAGGCGACGGAGGCGATGTCGTCCTGCAAGGGCAGGTAACGCCCTTCACTCCGCCAGCCGAGCG
>CAZFHG010000414.1:0-1536 GCA_964518665.1 uncultured Opitutaceae bacterium
CTGTGCAAATGGGACTGATCTACGTCAATCCCGAGGGTCCGAACGGCAACCCCGATCCGCTCGCGGCGGCCAAGGACATTCGCGAGACCTTCGCCCGCATGGCGATGAACGACGAAGAGACCGTGGCGCTCATCGCCGGCGGCCACACCTTCGGCAAGACTCACGGTGCCGCTCCGGCCACCCATGTGGGACCCGAGCCGGAAGCCGCCGGCCTTGAGCTGCAGGGCCTCGGTTGGAAGAACAGCTTCGGCACCGGCAAGGGCGGCGACACCATCACCAGCGGTTTAGAAGTCACCTGGACCAGCTCGCCGACGAAGTGGAGCAACAACTTTTTCTGGAACCTGTTCAGCTACGAATGGGAGCTCACGAAGAGCCCGGCTGGCGCGCAACAGTGGCGGCCGAAGAATGACGCCGGCGCCGGCACCGTGCCGCACGCGCACGACCCGTCCAAACGGATCGCTCCCGCCATGCTGACCACCGACCTGGCCCTGCGTTTCGACCCGGCCTATGAGAAAATATCGCGGCGCTTCCTCGAGAACCCGGATCAGTTCGCCGACGCCTTCGCCCGGGCTTGGTTCAAGCTGACCCACCGCGACATGGGTCCGCGCTCACGCTATCTCGGGCCCGAAGTTCCCGCGGAAGTGCTCATCTGGCAGGACCCCGTTCCCGCGGTGGACCACAAGCTGATCGGCCAGAAGGAAATTGCCGCCCTCAAGGGCAAGATCCTGGCCTCCGACCTGTCGGTCTCGCAATTGGTTTCAACCGCCTGGGCCTCGGCATCCACCTTCCGCGGCTCCGACAAGCGCGGCGGGGCCAACGGTGCACGCATTCGTTTGGCACCGCAGAAGGACTGGAGCGTCAACCAGCCGGTCCAGTTGGCGAAGGTGCTGAAGACCCTCGGGGCTATCCAAAGCGCGTTCAACAAGACGGCCAAGGGCGGCAAGAAGGTTTCGCTCGCCGACCTGATCGTCCTCGCCGGTTGCGCCGGCGTCGAGCAGGCCGCCAAAAAGGCCGGTCACACCGTGAAGGTGCCGTTCAAGCCTGGTCGCACGGACGCCTCGCAGAAGCAGACCGATGCCGAGTCCTTCGCCGTGCTCGAGCCGATCGCCGACGGTTTCCGCAACTACCAAAAGGGTAATTACCGCATCCTCGCCGAGGCATTGCTCGTCGACAAGGCGCAACTCCTGACTCTGACCGCACCCGAAATGACCGTGCTCGTGGGCGGCCTGCGCGTCCTGAAGACCAACTTCGGCGGCACGCCGCACGGCGCCTTCACCAAGCGTCCAGAGGCACTGACCAACGACTTCTTCGTGAACCTGCTCGACATGGGCACGGAGTGGAAGGCGGTCACGCAAGACTCCAGCCTGTATGAGGGCCGCGATCGCAAGACGGGATCCGTCAAGTGGACCGGCACGCGGGTTGACCTGGTCTTCGGTTCCGATTCCCGGCTCCGCGCCCTGTCGGAAGTCTACGCCAGTGCGGATGCGCAGAAGAAGTTCGTCCACGACTTCGTCGCGGCCTGGACCAAGGTGATGA
>CAZFHG010000415.1:0-625 GCA_964518665.1 uncultured Opitutaceae bacterium
TATGCGGATGATAGAGCATTTCCCGCGTCCAGGTGTGCAGCACGGCGCTGAACCCGGTCGTCTGGTCGTTGCGCGCCCCGGCGGCCGCCAAGCGCTTGTGCCGGAGGTCGAGGGCTTTGAGCGTGTCGCGCACGGCGTCAAACAGGATGCCGTAGAACCACTGCTGGTTCGTATAGCAGACTTTCCGCAGTTCTTCGGGCAGCGTGAAGGTGAGATGTGGATAAATACAGGTGGTCTTGATGTCGGAATGCCCAAGATAGATCTGCACCTGCCGCACCGACACGCCTTCTTCCAGCAAATGCGTGGCGAAGCTGTGGCGCAGGGCGTGGCAACAAATCCCCGGCTTGGTCAGCCCGCTGCCTTCGATGCACATGCGCATGGCGGCCTGCACGCTGCTCATGCTCATCGGCGTGATGGAGTCCTTGAGCGCCACCTTCTCAGTGCCGTATTTCTCTTTCCAGCCCCGTCCGATGCCCGGGAACAGGTGTTTCGGGTTGCGGTGCCGTTTCAAGAACTCCCGGAGCCTGCCGACCATTTCCGGGCTGATAGGCACTTCGCGGTGTTTGCCGCCCTTGCCGTTGATGACACGCAGCACGCCGCGCGCCGCGTCGAAATGCCCCACCTC
>CAZFHG010000415.1:635-1520 GCA_964518665.1 uncultured Opitutaceae bacterium
GGCGGGCATAAGCCCTCCAGTCGCGTCCCATCGGATGGTCCAACCTGGGCCGCGGATGCACCTTAAACGTTGGCTGAAAAAGACAATTGAAAACCGCGAATTTCGGAGCAGGATTGAACCTTGAGCGCTGATATTCAGAGAATTACGACGAATCTTCGGAATTGCTTTTACGCCCATTGCGTTAGCCCCACCTCGATGCGGCACGCCTCACCCAGCGCGCAGACCGCAGTGATCGATGAGGGCCATGACCGCCTTGAACCGCGCAACCCTGACGTGGTCGAGCAGCGCCTTGACCTCGCCGCGGGTTAGAACGGTGGGCAGCGGCGGGGTGAGTTTGATTTTGATTTTGCCCCAACAGCGCCAATCGTCCTTGCCGAGGTGGTCCCGGTAGAAAATGCGCAGGGCGCAGCTCATTTGGTTGAGGGTGGACCCCTCGTAGCCGCAGGTTTGCTCGACATGGTGGATGCAGGCGTACACCTCCTCCTCGCCCAGCAGCGACGGGCAGGCCACACCGTGGTGTTTGGCTACGCGCAAGACCCAGGACAAATAGGCCTCCTGCGTGCGCTCGCGCAAACTTTTGAGTTGAATAGTGCGGATGAAGGCGGATACTTGTCCCGACCACGACTGCGATGATGATTTGTTTTTCATGCAGACGGACAATACCTGAAACAGCCGTGGTCGCCCTGCTTTTTCCAACTCCGCCTCTTCCATCAACGCCAACTAACCAGAAACCTGCGCCCATGCGGCCCGCGAAGCGGTTCGTTCAACAAGGCATGTATGGCAACCGCCCATCAACTCCTCAATTTCCCCTCAACGCACCTCAATCGAGCGGTGCCATCACATCGACGTTGGGCAGCACAAAAGGGAGCGCAGAACGAATGGCAG
>CAZFHG010000416.1:0-1519 GCA_964518665.1 uncultured Opitutaceae bacterium
TCGGTGAAGCGTTCGGCGTTGGCTGCCGGCGCCAGCGGCGTAATCGCCTTGTCGGTCTTGGCGTGACGTCCCGCCTGCATCGGCCGTTCCGTGTGGCAGGAAGCGCAACTCCACTCGCCGCCCTGCTTGCTGGTGAAAAAGCGCGCGCCGCGCTCGATCGAAGCCGCTGCGCCTGCCTCCTTTTCGAAGCGCAGCTGGAAGTCGCGCGGGACTTCTGCCTGGGCTGTGGCGGCGAAAAGTGCTGTGGCAATGATGAGGATGTGTCGCATGGGAATCTCCATGAGTGTTGTGTGAAGCGAATCATGGAGAGCGCTGCTTAAACGGCGCTTAAGGGGGCCGTCCCATTGTTTTTCAATTGCCCCTGATGACGGTTAAGCCCGTCTTAAGCGGCCTGGCACACAATGCAATCTGTTCCCGCCAACATGAAGGAGTCTTCGATGCTTCGCTCACCTGCTCCGTTTCTCGTAACCCTGTCTGCCGTGATGCTCTCGACGCTGCTGACCGTTTTGACCGTAGCGTTTCTTGTGGTTCCCTATTCGATCGGTGGTCACCCCGGAGAACCAAAAAGCAGCGGAGTCTCCGTCGCGAAATTTCATCCCACTTGATGGTATGCGAAGTAGATAGCGCGACGTGACGGCAAAAATTGTGGATACTGCACCCATGCCATCACCTTCCTTGACGCGCTACGCGTGGCTTTCCATCGCGGCGGCCGTCGCCACCATCCTGCTCAAGGGCGTGGCGTGGCGGCTGACCGGCTCGGTCGGGCTGTTGTCCGACGCCATCGAATCCTTCGTCAATCTGGCCGGGGCGGTGATGGCGCTGTGGATGCTGACGCTCGCCGCGATGCCGGCGGATGACGATCATGCGCACGGACACGGCAAGGCGGAGTATTTCTCGAGTGCCTTCGAGGGCTTCCTGATCCTGCTGGCGGCGGTAAGCATCGGCTACACCGCGGTCGACCGCCTGCTGCATCCTCAACCGCTTGAAGCCGTTGCGGCCGGCCTGCTGGTTTCAGTGGTTGCCTCGGTCATCAACTTCGCCACGGCCCGCACCTTGATGCGCGTGGGACGGGCACACAGGTCGATCACTCTGGAAGCCGATGCGCATCACCTGATGACGGATGTGTGGACCTCCGTTGGCGTGATCGGCGGCGTCGGCCTGGTCTGGCTCACCGGCTGGCTCTGGCTCGATCCTGCGATTGCCCTGCTGGTGGCAGCGAACATCGTCTGGACCGGGTGGCAGCTGATGCAGCGTTCGGCCGCCGGCCTGATGGATGTCTCCTTGCCAACGGAACAGATCGAGCAAGTCGAGACAGTCTTGGCAGGCTACCGCGGGCAGGGACTGGATTTCCATGCCCTGCGCACCCGCCAGGCAGGCAGCCGTGTTTTTGTCACCCTGCACGTGCTGGTGCCAGGCACCTGGACCGTACAGCAAGGCCACGACTGCTCGGAACGCATCGAGGCGGATATCCGCAAGGCATTGCCGCATGCCCACGTCACGACACATCTGGAACCGATCG
>CAZFHG010000417.1:0-1501 GCA_964518665.1 uncultured Opitutaceae bacterium
CACGGCCGGTCGTCCTCGTGGGTGAGTAGCGTGCCGTCCGGCTGAGGCGCGGCGCCGGTGCGCTTCCACGCCGGCACGGTCTTCACGCGCAACTGCTGGGTAAACAACCCGCCGTTGAACTTGGCCTGCACGCGGCCGCGGCTCTGACAGGCCATCAGAAAGCGAAACACGTTGTAGCTCTGTGCGACCAGCGCCGCGCCGTCTCCTTCGTCCCGCCGACCGGCCGCCGAAGGTTCACCCTGGAGCTTCTCCCGGATCTCCTCCGGTACAGTGTGATCGGAGGCGATGATCCAGCTTCGTTCCCAGAAACCAGCCCACCACGCGCGGTGTTTTTCCCAATCGCGTGCGGTCTCCACTCGCTGCGCCGCCTGCCTTTTGATCGCCTGGATCCAAGCCGTGGGCTTGGGCGTTTGCATCGTCAGGGCGTGGAGGCGGATGTCGAACGATCGGCCAGTACCGCGCAGCGCGCCGTCCTCGAGCCGCAGCGCCGGGCTCTCGATGAGGTTTCCGAACGTGTTGAAGCGATATGGATCGGGAAAACTCGCCGCCATCGCTTCGACTCGGTAGAACTTCAGATCATCGGGATATACGCTGCGATCGCCGACGTGGTAATACCAGAGGATCTGGCCGTCGCGGTCGAGACGGACATCCTGGACCTGCCCGGTTTCGGCCGGCCGGGCGCCCGGTGTGTTCTCGGGTTTCAGGATGTTAAACGCACAGCCGTCGAATCGCGTCCAGAACTCCGGTTGGACACTGACGGCAAGATCGCGCGGCGATTCGATCTCGATATGATAGACCGGACGGTGGGCATCCGCCCAAATGCGCAGCTCGACGCCGTCCGCCTCGATGCGAATCGATCCGCTTGGCAAATCGAGAGTCTGGCGAAAAGGCTTCGCCGCAACGAAAGGATTCGGATTGAGCGAGACCCGCACCCGGCCGGTTTTGAAGATGTCGCCCATGTAAGTGTAGGCGTCGTTCTTGGCCAGCAGCAGGTAAAGGTCGCCGTTCTCGATTACATACACTCCGGCTGCGATGTCGCCGTTGCCGACGGGCATCACGCCGGTGGCATCGCGCGAGGGCGTGTGCCAGACGACGTTGTAGCGGCTCAGGTCGGCGGCGGTCAGCGGCGTCAACAGGACAGTGAGCAGGAAAGCGGTAAGGGTGATGATGATTGGTTTCACGGCAGCGATTCTGCATGGAGGGTTAGACTCCGGGGGACCTGATCTATACCGTTAGTTGGACCCTGCCGCTACCCTGCATTTGAAGGGTAAGCGTCACCATTGACACTGGCGGCCAGGGGCCACCTATGAGGTTCGTGCATGCGTGCGCATTTACCTCATTGAAATTCGTGCGATCAGGGTGCGTTATTCGCATCCGGGAACCTGCATGTCTCTTCGTAACGTCGACCCAGCTGACGGTGCCCCGCCTCAGGAGTTTTCGTGAAAATCCGCCTTAAGCCTGCGACTTTACTCGTGCCGCAGCTCCTGCTCTGGCTGTTGGT